>JAKPNM010000022.1 GCA_029548395.1 Bacillota bacterium | reverse complement strand
TTCCTCCAGCGAAGTGAAACAGCACGCCCCGAACATCAGCCGCCTGGAGCTGATGAAGGCCGGTTTCAGCGTGGGGCGCACTGTCATCGGCACCATGACCACTACCCTGGTGCTGGCCTATGCGGGCAGCTATTTGTCCATGCTGGTCTACTTCCAGGCTCAGGGAACCCCCCTGATCGACATCCTCAACTACCGCTTTGTGGCCAGTGAAATCATGATTACCCTGGTGGGCTGCTTCGGCCTGGTATCCGTGGCACCTCTCACCGCCCTGGCGGCCAGCTGGCTGTTGACCGGGAAGCCCTCCGGCAAAATCACCAGGAGCGAGCTCCTGCCAGGGCGAACCAGAACAGCTGTAGACCCCCACGAAGCCTGAAACCTGAGCTTCAGTGGATACAAAACAATACCAGCGGCAAGGGATGAATAAACCCCTCTCCCAAGTCATGACTTTGGTCACCCCAAAGCATGACTTTCTTGACTGCCTCCTTCCCGCCGCCTTTGTTACTCTGTGGATGCGATCATGAAAAAGGAGGTATCAGGATGCTGCAAGCCAAGGATCTGATAAAACGATATGACAAAACCCTGGCGGTATCTTCCATCAGCTTTTCAGTGAAGAAAGGCGAGATATTCGGGCTGCTGGGGCCCAATGGCGCCGGGAAAAGCACCACCATCAACATCATCACAGGCCTGATCAGGAAAGACGGGGGCAAGGTGACCATCGACGGCCTGGACCTGGACAGGGAGCTGACCCAGTGCAAACACAAGCTGGGCATCGTTCCCCAGGATCTGGCCATTTATAACGACCTGACAGCCGAACAAAACGTGCGGTTTTTCGGCTCGCTGTATGGCCTGAGGGGCAAGCAGCTGGAGGAGAGCGCCCGGGAGACCCTGAAGCTGGTCGGCTTGTACGACCATCGCCGGCAGCGCGCCAAGACCTTTTCCGGGGGCATGAAGCGCAGGCTCAACATCGCCTGCGGCCTGGTGCACAAACCCCAGCTGCTGATTCTGGATGAACCCACCGTGGGCATTGACCCCCAAAGCCGCAACCACATCCTGGAATCCATTCTGGAGCTCAACCGCCAGGGGATGACCGTCCTGTATACCACCCACTACATGGAGGAAGCGCAGCAGCTGTGCCAGCGCATCGCGATTATGGACTCCGGGCAGATCGTGGCCCAGGGCAGCCTGGCGCAGCTGAAAGCCCTGGTGCAGGAGCATTGGTACATCACCATGTCCCTGCAGGGCACAGTGCCCCTGGAGAAGCTGCGCCTGGTATCCGGCGTGGAGCAGATCGACATCCGCGAGAACAGCTACCGCTTCACCCTGAAAGACAAAAAGAACCAGCTGCGGGATTTGCTGGATTTGCTCATCCACGACCAGGTAGAAATCACCGACATGGCCATTTCGGAGCCGGACCTTGAGGACATCTTCCTGACCCTCACCGGCAAGCGCCTCAGGGATTAGGGAGGCCGCGATGAGAGCATTGCAATTTATTAAAAAAGAGATCCTGCACGCCTTTTCCAGCCCGGAATCCCTGATGCTGATGATCCTGTTTCCCTTCGCCCTCACCCTGGTGCTGGGGTTGGCATTTTCCAGCAGCTTCAGCCGGGTGATCAAGATGCCGGAAACCCGCCTGCCCCTGGTGGCGCAAGGGAGTCTGCAGACCAATCTGTACATCAGCCAGGCAGCCCAGGCAGGCCTGGTGTTTGAGCAGGCCACCCTGGAGGAAGCGCAGCAGCAGCTGGAAGACAGGAAAGCCCCCGGCTATGTGACCCTGGATGGTGACGGGGTGCAGTACCATGCCCGCAGCTTCGGAAACATGGAAAGCCTGCTGCTTAGAACCTATTCCCGGATTTTCGCCCAGCAGGCCAACATGACCGGCCTGGCCTTGAAGGCGGGCAGGCTGGACCTGGCGGTTCCCAAGGCAGGCAACTATATCGCCCATGAAAGCATTGCCCTGGACCGGGAGCCTGATTCCTTTGGCTATTATGGCATCACCATGCTCACCATGATCATGATGTACGGCGCCAGCCAGGCCATGGGGCTCATGGGCCTGGAGCGCAGGGAGCGGACGGACCTTCGCCTGAAAGCCTCTCCTTTTTCCATGACCGGGGTATACCTGGCAAAGTCCGGCATGTCCATCTTCACCCTGCTTGTTCAAGCCTTGATCCTGATGATCATGAACACCCTGGCCTTTGGGGTGGATTACCGCAGCATCCCCCTGGTGCTGCTGATGCTCATCCCCTTTGCCTTCTTCTGCAACGGCCTGGGCATCCTTGCCTATCAGGCTGCTGACAATGAACGGACCGCGAATGGTTTTCTGAACCTGTTGATTGTGGTGCTGGTGTTCCTGGGGGGCGGGTACGTGCCCTTGAGACAGTTTGGCGGACTGATGGAGAAGCTGGCGGACTACTCCCCTGTGGGCATGATCAACCAGGGCATGATTGACTATATCTATACCAATCAATTCTCAGGCATGCTCAGGGCCATGGCGTTCACCGGAAGCCTGGGGGTCGTGATGCTGCTGATTGCCTATATGCTGTACAAAAGAGAGGAGGGCAGCCATCGTGTGGCAGGTGCTTAAAAACAATCTTCGTCAACTGCTTGCCAGCAAAGGTACTTTGGTGGTCGCCCTGATCATGCCCGTGGTATTGTTCGCTGTCAGCCTGGCCGCCTTTGGCACCGGGGACGGGATGTACAGCTGGAATGTGGCCCTGGTGGATCAGGATCACACGGCCCTGTCCCAAAACCTCAGTGAGGTTCTCTCCCAGGACGCCAACCGTGTGAAGGCGCTGGAAGAAGAGGAGATTAATGAGGAGCTGAAAAGCGGCCGCATGGACCTGGCGGTGCTGGTGTCCGCCGGCTTTGAACAAAAGGTATTGTCAGGGGAAGAACCAAGCCTGACCCTGCGCTCCCTCAAGGGGCAGGAGGTGGTGGGAACCGTGTCCGTCGCCCTGAACCTGTACGTGGCAGACCTGCTGCGCATCCGGGACATTCAAGGCTTGACAGACGGCCAGTCTCTGGCGGACAGCTACCGGAACCTGATGCAGGAGGGGATGCAGTACCGGGAGGTGCCAGTATCCGAGCATTCGGGCAGCGCCGGCATGCGCCAGGGGAGCGGCTTCCTGTTTTACGTCCTGTCCATCAGCATGCTCCAGGTAGCCTCCCTGATTTTGAAGGAAAAGCAACTGGGCACCCTGTCCCGGATCCGCCAGGCGCCGGTGGAACGGCTGGAATACATCTTTTCCGTATTCCTGGCCGGTGTGCTGATCCTGCTTGTCAACCTTCTGTCCCTGCACGCGCTGATCACCTACGCCTTCGGCGTCTACACCACCCTGTCCATGTACCTGCTGTGGTTCTACTATGGCCTGGTGTGGCTGTTCATCGGCATTTTCATGGCCCTGATAGTAAACTCCAGCGCAGTGCACGGCAGCCTGATCCCCATCTTGACCGTCATCACCTCCATGCTGGGGGGCAGCTACTGGCCCATTTGGCTGATGCCCGAGTTCATGCAGAAGATCGCCCGGATCACCCCCCAGTACTGGGCGAACGACGCCATGGAGATTTTGCAGCAGGGGCAAAGCCTGCTGGGGATCCCCCAGCACCTTTTGGCGCTGACAGGTTTTGCCGCCCTGTTCCTGTCCCTGGGCGTTTTCGCGCTGCGGCGCAGCCGGGCAAACCAGACCTTTGTATAGCGTTTCTCTCGCAACCCAAAGCAATTGCGCTGTGCGATCTGAAGGATGGCACAGCGCAATTTAGCGGTGACAGCAAGACCATCTCATGGCTTCTTCAGATAAAAACATGGTCAGAAGAACCATCTCCTACAACGCCAATGGGATGCCGGCGATCACGCAGGCATCCCATTGCATCTGTAACACCATGTTGCGGGCGGCTTGATCAGACCATCTCGATTATCACGCGCTCGGACGCGTCGCCGCGGCGGGGCCCCAGCTTATAAATGCGGGTGTAGCCGCCGGCGCAGTTTTTTTCCTCGTTGCGCTTGCGGTACTTGGGGCCGTACTCGCGGAAAAGCTTCTCCACCACAGGATGCTTATTGTCCTTGGTGCGCTCGCGGTACTCCGTGCGCGACTCATCATCCTTACGGAGCTCCTTGAGGTTATACAGGTAGGCCATCATCAGACGGCGCGCGTGCAGCTTGCTCGCGGCGTCGTTGACCACATCGATGGTGACGATCTGTCCCTTGTCGTTGTGATACTGCTTGGTGGCATTCACGGTTTTGTCGTATTCGCGGATCGCCAGGGTGACCATTTTCTCGGCCACGCGGCGAACTTCCTTGGCGCGGGCCAGGCTGGTCTCGATGCGGCCATGCCACAAAAGGCTGGTCACTTGGTTGCGGATGAGCGCCTTGCGCTTGTCAGCTGTCAGGCCAAGCTTGCGTTGCTGTGCCATGTCGGGTATTCCTCCTTAGGCCACTGGGGCTAATGCTTATTCGTCGTTGGAGCGCAGCGCGAGGCCCAGCAGAGCCAGCTTTTGCTCGACTTCTTCCAGGCTCTTCTTGCCCAGGTTGCGTACCTTCATCATGTCTTCCTGGTTTTTTTGAACCAGCTCGGCCACGGTGTTGATGCCTGCGCGCTTGAGGCAGTTGAAAGCGCGTACGGACAGATCCAACTCGTCAATGGTCAGCTCAGCGACCTTGCCGGTCAAACCGGTCTCCGTCTCCTCCTCGTGGTGGATGACAGGCTGGTCGGTCAGACGGGTAAAAATGCTAAGCTGATTGACCAGAATCTTGGCGGCCATGCCAATGGCTTCCTCCGGCGTCACGGCGCCATTGGTCCACACTTCCAGCACCAGCTTGTCATAGTCGGTGATCTGACCCACGCGCGTGTCCTCTACCGTGTAGTTGACCTTGCGCAGCGGGGTGTAGATGGCATCAATGGGGATCATGCCGATGACCTTTTGCTCCGCGGGCTTGGAACGCTCCGCGGATACATAGCCGTAGCCGCGCTCGATGTTCAGCGTCATGTGCAGCTTGGTGCCCTCGGACAGGGTGGCGATGTGCAGGTCCGGGTTGACCACCTCGACCTCGCTGTCCACGCGGATATCCGCCGCCGTGACCACGCCGGGGCCCTCGGCGATGATTTCCACCTGCTTTTCCACATCGGCATGCAGGATTAGGGCCAATTCCTTGAGGTTGAGGATGATCTCTGTGACGTCTTCCTTGACGCCGGGAATGGTGGAAAACTCATGCTGCACGCCATCGATGCGGACGCTGGTGACAGCGGCGCCCGGGAGGTTGCTCAGCAGGCTCCTGCGCAGGGCGTTGCCCAGCGTATGGCCAAAGCCGCGCTCCAGGGGCTCGACGACAAAGCGGCCGTAAAAGTCTTCCTCGCGATAAGCGACGCGCTCGATGCGCGGGCTGACGGATTCGGTAATCACGCTGCTTCCCTCCTGTTCGGTGTCATTCGGTCGATATGGAACAGGTTAACGGGAGTAGTACTCAATGATCATGTTCTCCTGCAGGGCAAAGTCGATGTCGCTGCGCTCGGGCAGGCTGTCCACAGTGGCCTTGAGCTGGTCAAAGTTGACAGTCAGCCACTTGGGCAGGATGCGGGCGCTGCCTTCACGGACCGTTTTGAACAAGTCGATGTCACGGCTGGAAGCGCCGACAGAAACCACATCGCCTTGCTTGACGCGATAGGAGGGAATGTCGACCTTGCGGTCGTTGACCAGGAAATGACCATGGTTGACCAGCTGGCGGGCCTGCGCGCGGGAAGCGGCCAGGCCGGCGCGGTAAACCACGTTGTCCAGCCTGCGCTCAAGCAACTCAAGCAGGTTCTCGCCGGAAACACCCTTCATTTTCAGGGCACTGAGGTAGGTGCGGTGGAACTGCGTTTCCAGCATGCCGTAAGCGCGGCGGGCCTTTTGCTTTTCACGCAGCTGGGTGCCGTACTCGCTCATCTTGCGCTGGCGGGCCTGGCCGTGCTGGCCGGGCGGCGTGGGGCGCTTTGCCAGGGCGCATTTCTGTGAGAAGCATTTCTCGCCCTTCAGGAAGAGCTTGGTGCCCTCACGACGGCACATGCGGCATACGGAGCCGGTATTTCTTGCCATGTGGGTTTCTCCTTTTTACACTCTTCTGCGCTTAGGCGGGCGGCAGCCATTGTGGGGAATGGGGGTCACGTCCTTGATCATGGTGACCTCCAGGCCTGCCGTCTGCAGGGAACGGATGGCGGCCTCACGCCCGGAACCCGGGCCCTTGACCAGCACATCCACAGTGCGCAGGCCGAACTCGGTCGCGGCCCGGGCAGCGGTCTCCGCTGCCATCTGCGCGGCAAAGGGGGTGGATTTCTTGTTGCCTCGGAAGCCCATCCCGCCGGCGGAAGCCCAGGAAAGCGCGTTGCCCTGGGTGTCCGTGATGGTCACGATGGTGTTGTTGAATGAAGATTGGATGTGCACCACGCCGCGCTCAACGAGCTTTTTCTCGCGGCGCCTGCGCGATACCTTCTTGAGATTGGGTCTTGCCATTCTACTCCTCCATGCCCGATGCGGGCTTCAAATGATGCCCTTACTTGCCAGCCTTCTTCTTGCCGGTCACCTGGCGCTTGGGGCCCTTGCGCGTGCGCGCGTTCTGCTTGGTGTTCTGTCCGCGCACAGGCAGGCTGCGGCGGTGGCGGATCCCGCGGTAGGAACCGATCTCCACCAGGCGCTTGATGTCCAGGCTGATTTCGCGGCGCAGGTCACCTTCCACCTTGACATGATGTTCAATGTGCTCGCGCAGCTTGCTGATGTCGTTCTCACTCAAGTCGCGGACACGGGTGTCCGGGTTGATCTCGGTCTCAGCGAGGATCTTTTTGCTGGTGGTCAGGCCGATGCCGAAGATGTAGGTCAGGCCGGCTTCCACGCGCTTGTCTCTGGGCAAATCAACGCCCGCAATACGTGCCATGTGTTGGAAACACCTCCAAATTTACTGCTCTTGCCGGGCAATCCCGGCTATGTATGATGGAGCCGCGCGGTCCTGAAACAGCATTGTCACAGGCAGCCGCCCGCGCAGCGGACCATGCCAAAGAGGAACCCCTCAGCCTTGCCTTTGTTTGTGCTTGGGGTTCTCGCAAATGACCATAATACGGCCTTTGCGCTTGATAATCTTGCATTTCTCGCAGATTGTTTTGACGGATGGACGGACTTTCATGGGGGCAAACCTCCTCAGTTGGGCTTAGTTCTTGCTTCGCCAGGTGATGCGGCCGCGTGTCAGATCATAGGGGGACAATTCGATGGTCACCCGGTCCCCGGGGTAGATGCGGATAAAATTCATGCGCATTTTGCCGGAGATGTGTGCCATGATCTTATGCCCGTTGGGCAATTCCACGGAAAACATGGCGTTCGGCAGGGCTTCGACGACCTTGCCTTCGATTTCGATGACGTCACTTTTGGACAAAAACGGCCTCCTTCAGGCGGGGTCGATGAGTGGCGGGTCTTGCAGGGGCTTGAGAAACGCGCGGATCTGCTGATCCGTCAGGGTTTGGGCTTCATAAGCCTCTCGCAGGCCGGGCATTTCATGACCAATGGCCCGCAGGTGCTTGCGGCGTTTTTTCTTGGGCCGGTTTACAGCCCGCAAACCGCCGTCGGCAATCAGTACAAAATCAGCGTCCAACTCATATAATACCACAAAGATCCTGCCTTTGTCACGCCCTTTGAGAGAAACCGCGGCGATGCCGCTTTTCAGCTCCGGTCTCATCGCCAGCCCCTACGCCCAGGTGTAGCCGGGCAGTGTGAGCACCTCAGGCGGGCCGTCCTCGCGCACGGCGATGGTGTGCTCATAATGCGCGCAGGAGGAGCCGTCCAGGGTCTTGATGGTCCAGCCGTCATCCATCTCCTTCACCTGCCAGGAGCCCAGGGAGATCATCGGCTCAATCGCCAGGGTCATCCCCGCCCGCAGCCGCGCGCCGCGGCCCGGTTCGCCGAAGTTGGGGACGGAGGGATCCTCGTGCATGTTGCGCCCGATGCCGTGGCCGGTCAGGTCACGGACCACGCCGTAGCCCTGGCTTTCCGCCAGGGTCTGCACCGCGTGCCCGATGTCCGAGATGCGGTTGCCGCTGACAGCCTGACGCGCGCCTTCAAAGAAACACTGCTCAGTCACGCGGATCAGCCGTTCAAGCTCCGGGCTGATGATGCCAATGCCCATGGTAAAGGCGCTGTCAGCCTGCCAGCCATCCAGCACCAGACCGCAGTCCACCGACAGGATGCTTCCGGAGCGCAGCACCTGCCGCACGGAGGGGATGCCATGCACCACTTCGTCATCCACGCTGGCGCAGATGCTGGCGGGATATCCCCGGTAATCCAGAAAAGACGGCACGGCGCCGGCGCGGCGGATCAGCTCCTCCGCGTAGGCATCGATCGCCGCGGTGGTTTCGCCCGGGCGGATGACCTCGCGCAGCTTTTGCATGATTTCATACAATAGCTGGCCGGCAGCGCGCATCCTGTCCAGCTGGGCGGCGTTCTTGATAAAGATCATTCCAGATCCAGCACCTTGAGGATGAGCGCGAAATCATGCTCAATGTCGCCTTCGGCAAGCACATTGATCAAAAGGCCGGTTTCGCGGTAATAGGTGATCAGCGGCTCTGTCTGGCGATGGTAGACCTCCAGGCGGTGGCGGATGGTGTCGGGCTGGTCATCCGCGCGGTGGATCAGCTCGCCGCCGCAGGCCGCGCAGGTGGTCGCGCCATCCAGGCGGCGGATGTGATAGGTCGCGCCGCAGTCACGGCAGACGCGCCGGCCGCCCAAGTTGCCCAGGATGATGTCCTCTCCGGCTTCCAGGTCAACCACAGCGTCGATCCGGGCGAAAGCTGCCAGCGCCTCCGCCTGGGGGACGGTACGGGGAAAGCCGTCCAGGATGTAGCCTTTTTCACAGTCCGGCTGCCTGAGGCGCTCGCGGACCATGTCGATGACCACCTGGTCGGGAACCAGCTCGCCCTTGTTCGTATAGGCCTTGGCTGCCAGACCCAGCTGCGTGCCTTGCTTGATGTTGGCGCGCAGCATGTCGCCGGTGGAAATCTGGGGGATGCCAAAACGCTCAGACAGCAGTTTGGCGTGCGTGCCCTTGCCCACTCCGGGCGGGCCCAAGAAAATCAGGTTCATGTGCCGCTCCCCGGGCTTACAGGAAGCCCTTGTAGTTGCGCATCACCAACTGTGCCTCAACCTGACGCATGGTCTCAAGGGAAACGGACACAGCGATGAGCATGGAGGAGGCCGCAAAGGGAATGCGGACGTTCTGCCAGGCGGACAACAGGGTGGGCAGGGTGGCCAGCAAAGCCAGGAAGAGGGCGGCGAACAGCGTCAGGCGCTTGGAAATCCTGGCCAGGTAGGCCACGGTGTTGGGGCCTGAGCGGATGCCGGGGATATTGCCACCCTGCTGCTGGATGTTCTTGGCGATATCCTGAGGGTTGAAGGAAATGGACGCGTAAAAATAGGTGAAAGCCAAAATCAGCAGCGCGGTCACGATCAGGTTGAGCGGCGCGCCCTGGCCCATGTTGGCCTGCCACCACTTGTAGGCGGGGGAATTCACGCCGAACATGGCAATGATGGTGCCGGGGAAGGCCATGAAGGAATACGCGAAGATCAGCGGCAACACGCCCACGGACAGGACCTTCATGGGGATGTGCGTGGACTGGCCGCCGTACATCTTGCGGCCCACGACGCGCTTGGCGTACTGGACCGGGATGCGGCGCTCGCCCAGATCAATAAAGGTAACCACGGTGATCAGCACCAGGGTGGTCACCAGCAGGATCAGGAACCCGGAGATGGTGGTGCCGTAGGGCGTGATGCCCAGCACGTCGGTAAAGGCGGTCAAGAGGCCGGAGAAGATGTTGGAAATGATACCGGCGAAAATCAGCAGCGAAATGCCGTTGCCGATGCCGCGCGCGGTGATGCGCTCGCCAATCCACATGGCCAGCGCGGTGCCGCCCGCCATCACGATGCCGATGGTCAGAAGGCCAAAAAAGGAATCATAGCCGGTCTGCAAAACCGTCAGGCGGGTGACCGGATCGACCTGACCTTTGAGGGCTGAGATAATGCCGATGGCCTGGATGGCCGCAAGAACGATGGTGGAATAGCGGGTGATCTTGTTGATCTTTTCCTTGCCCTCCTCACCGCCTTCCTTTTGCAGGCGCTCCAGCGCCGGGATGGCGATGGTCAGCAGCTGGATAATGATGCTGGCGTTGATGTAGGGCGTAATGCCCATGGCCATGACGGTCATCTGACTGAAGCTGCCGCCGGTCATCATGTTGACCAGGCCCAGCATGTCATACTGCTCGGCCAGCTTCTTGACCACCTCGGCGTTGATGCCGGGAACCGGGATCACACCCACCAGGCGGTAAATCAGCAGCATCATGAAGGTGTACAGGAGCTTTTTCCTAAGATCCGGCACCTTCCAGGCATTGCGGAGCGTTTCCAACATCTCAGACCTCCTCGGCCTTGCCGCCGGCCTGCTCGATCTTTTCCCTGGCCGAGCCGGTGAAGCGGTTGACCTGGACCGTCAGCTTTTTGGTCAATTCGCCGGTCCCCAGGACTTTGACGCCGTCACGCAGGTTGTTGACCAGCCCGGCTGAGCGCAGCGTCTCGATCGTGACGGTGGCGCCGTCATCAAACTGCTCCAGGCTGCCCACGTTGACGATGGCGTATTCCTTGCGGAATACATTTTTAAAGCCGCTTTTGGGGATACGCCGCATCAAAGGCATCTGGCCGCCTTCAAACCCGGGGGCCTTGCCGCCTCCGGAGCGCGCCTTGGCGCCCTTGTGGCCACGGCCGGACGTCTTGCCCAGGCCGCTGCCTATGCCCCGGCCAACGCGCCTGGGCCTGGTCTTTGAACCCGCAAGGGGTTGCAGTTCATGCAATTTCATGAGGATGCCCTCCTATCACTCGTTGATTTCCTCGACTTTGACCATGTGGCGCACGGCAAACACCTGTCCGCGCACAGCATCGCTGTCTTCCTTGACGACGCTCTGGCCGATTTTCTTCAGCCCCAGCGCCTGGATGGTGGCAATCTGGTTCTTCAGCCGGGCGATCGGGGACTTTTCAAGCGTGATCTTCAGTTTCATCTTGTCCCTCCTCAGCCCAGGATCTCTTCGACGGTCTTCCCGCGCAGCTTGGCCACCTGCTCGGGAGAGCGCAGGAGCTTGAGCCCCTCGATGGTTGCCTTGACGGTGTTGATGGGGTTGCTGGTGCCAAAGGACTTGGTGCGGATGTCCTTGACACCGGCCAGTTCCAGCACGGCGCGCGCGGCGCCGCCGGCGATCACGCCGGTGCCCTCGGGCGCGGGCAGGATGACCACCTTGCCGGTGCCAAAGTAGCCGGTAATCGGATGCGGCACCGTTGTGCCGGCCAGCGGTACGGTAATCAGGTGTTTTTTGGCGTTCTCATTGGCTTTGCGAATGGCCTCGGGAATCTCGGCCGCCTTGCCAATGCCGGCGCCCACGCGCCCCGCGCCGTCGCCAACCACGACCAGCGCCGCGAAGCGGAAGTTGCGCCCGCCCTTGACGGTCTTGGCGACGCGGTTGACGCTGACAAGCTTCTCCTTAAATTCGCTCTGCTCTTCGTGGTCGCGGTCGCGGCGATCTCTGTCTCTGCGTTGCATCTGAAAGTCTCCTTCTTAGAATTTCAGCCCGGCTTCACGGGCGCCGTCTGCCAGGGAGGCGACACGGCCGGTATAGATGTAACCGCTGCGGTCAAAGACCACCTGGGTGATGCCGGCGGCCAGCGCACGCTCGCCCACCAGCTTGCCCACGGCTTTGGAAACGCCCTTCTTGTCCAGCTCGTTCTCCTGGGCCTTGATGCCCTTGTCCATGGTGGAGGCGGCAGCCAGGGTGACGCCGTGCGTGTCATCGATCACCTGGGCGTAGATGGCAGCATTGCTGCGGAAGACGCACAGGCGCGGCCTCTCGGGGGTGCCGGAGACCTTCTTGCGCACACGCGCGTGGCGAATCTGGCGCACTTCATTGCGGTCGCGTTTCTTAAACATATACGGTCACTCCCTTCTTCTTAGTTGCCGGACTTGCCCACCTTGCGGCGGATATGCTCATCCTGATACTTGATGCCCTTGCCCAGATAGGGCTCCGGCGGACGCACGGCACGGATGTCGGCGGCCAGGTTGCCCACGACCTGCTTGTCGATGCCCTTGACCACCACGGTGGTGGCGTTGGGGGTCTCAAAGCTGACGTCCTTGGGCGCGACAAACTCCACGGGGTGGGAGTAGCCTACGTTCAGCGTCAGCTTGTTGCCGTCCACCTGGGCGCGGTAGCCGGTGCCCACCAGCTCCAGCGTCTTGCTGTAGCCCTTGGTCACACCGATGATCATGTTGTTCACCAGCGTGCGGTACAGGCCGTGCATCGACTTTTGGGGCTTGGAATCGTTCTTGCGGGTCAGGTGCAGGACGCCTCCGTCCTGCGAAATGCTGATGTCCTTGTTGACATCCTGGGACAGCGTGCCCTTGGGACCTTTGACGACAACCAGGTTGGACTCATCCACCGTGACCGTCACGCCCTTGGGCACCGAAATCGGAAGCTTTCCGATACGAGACATTCTTTCTTCCTCCTGTGCGCGATTCGGTTACCAGATGTAGGCGAGCACTTCGCCGCCCAGCCTGTCCTGGCGTGCTTTTTTGTCGGTCATCAGGCCTTTTGAGGTGGAGATAATCGCCACGCCCAAGCCGCCTAAAACCCTGGGCAGATCCTGTGAGCCGGCATAGACGCGCAGCCCGGGCTTGGAGATGCGCTTCAGCCCGGCGATCACCGGCTGCTGCTTGTTGTTGACATACTTCAGGGTCAGCTTGAGCTGTCCCTGTACGCCATCATCAATCCTGTCATAGGCCTTGATATAGCCCTCTTCCAGCAAAATCCTGGCAATCGCCTGTTTGGCTTTGCTGGCAGGGATGGTGACTGTGTCATGCCTGGCAATCTGCGCGTTACGGATACGGGTGAGCATATCGGCAATGGGGTCGTTCACTACCATGGGGGAACCTCCTAACTCCTATAATCCTTACCAGCTGGCCTTGCGCACGCCGGGGATCTGGCCCTTGTGGGCCAACTCCCTGAAGCAGATGCGGCAAACGCCATAACGGCGCAGCACGGCATGCGGGCGACCGCACAGGTTGCAGCGTGTATACGCGCGGGTTGAAAACTTGGGCTTGCGGGATTGCCTTACTCTTAAACTTGTTTTTGCCATAATCAGTCTCCTCCCTTACTGCGCGAACGGCATCCCCAGCAGGGACAGCAGCTCCTTGGCTTCCTCGTCCGTGTGGGCAGTCGTGACAAAAATCATTTCCATACCGCGGATCTTCTCAACCTTGTCATAGTTGATCTCCGGGAAAATCAGCTGCTCGCGCACGCCCAGGGCATAGTTGCCGCGGCCGTCAAACGACCTGGCGGACACGCCGCGAAAGTCGCGCACACGGGGCAGGGCAATGGACACGAGTTTGTCAAAGAACTCTTCCATCCGCCTGCCGCGCAGGGTCACCTTGGCGCCAACGCTCATGCCTTCGCGCAGCTTGAAGTTGGCGACGGACATGCGGGCCTTGGTCACCAGGGGCTTCTGGCCGGCGATCTGGCCAAGCTCTTCCACGGCGTTGTCAAGCGCCTTGGCGTTGTCCTTGCAGTCGCCCAGGCCCATGTTGATGACGATCTTCTCAAGCTTGGGAACCTGCATGGGGTTCTTGTAGCCGAACTTTTGCTGCAAGGCGGGCACAGCCTCGGCCAGGTATCTTTCCTTCAGACGGGTTGCCATGTGGCTGCTCCTCCTTTAGTCAATCTGCTGTCCGCACTTCTTGCAGACGCGAATCTTCGTGCCGTCCGGCTGCACCTTTTTGCCGGCGCGCGACGGTTTGCCGCACTTCTGGCACACCAGCATGACATTGGAAGCGTCAATGGCAGCTTCCTTCCTGATGATGCCGCCGGGCTGCCCCTGGGCGCGGGATTTCTGGTGCTTGGTCACCATCGCCACACCTTCCACCGTGACACGGCCGGTCTTGGGGCTGACAGACAGCACCTTGCCCTTTTGGCCCTTGTCCTTGCCGGAGATGACGATGACTTCATCCTTGGTCTTCACATGTACTTTCATCTGCATTCTCCTTACAGCACTTCGGGAGCCAGCGATACGATCTTCATGTAGTTGCGCTCGCGCAGCTCGCGCGCGACCGGCCCGAAGATGCGTGTGCCGCGGGGCTGCTTCTGGTCGTTGATGATGACGGCGGCGTTGTCGTCAAAGCGGATGTAGGAGCCGTCGGGCCGGCGGTTCTGCTTGACCACGCGGACGATCACAGCACGCACAACTTCGCCTTTCTTGACCTGGCCGCCGGGGGCGGCGGACTTTACGCTGGCGACAATCACATCGCCAATGGAGCCTGAGCGGCGGAAAGATCCGCCCAGCACTCGAATGCACATGATTTCCTTGGCGCCGGAATTGTCGGCCACCTTAAGCCGTGTCTGCGGCTGAATCATACGGGGTTCCTCCTTTTATGCCTGCGCCATGGCGCGTCGTGCCCATGGCAGGGTCTTACTTCGCTTTTTCGATGATCTCAACCAGGCGCCAGCGCTTGTCGCGGGAAAGCGGCCTGGTCTCCATAATCCGCACGGTATCCCCGATACCGCAGGCATTCTCCTCGTCGTGCGCCTTGAACTTCCTGGTGTGGCTGATGATCTTGCCGTACAGCGGATGCTTGTAACGGCTGCGGATGGTCACCACGATGGTCTTGTCCATCTTGTCGCTGGTGACGATGCCCACACGGGTCTTGCGGTTGCCGCGGTTCACAGTGGTCTCGGACATTGGTTCCTGCCTCCTTTCTTATCGGGATTCCAGTTTCTTGGACTGGGTCTGTGCCGTCAGCGCGCGGGCGATGTCCCGCTTGACAGCCTGGATTTGCATCGTGTTTTCCAGCTGGCCGGTCGCCAGGCGGAAACGAAGGTTGAACAACTCGCTTTTGAGCTCCGCGATCTTCGCGGTGAGGTCTTCAGGCTTCATGGCCAAAAATTCGCTTACCTTCATCAGTTGTCACCACCGCTCATGTGCTCCATCTGCGCCTTGGAATAGATCTTGGTGCGCAGGGGCAGTTTGGTCGAAGCCAGCCGCAGCGCCTCACGGGCCACGGCTTCCTCAATGCCG
Source organism: Bacillota bacterium (assembly GCA_029548395.1). Classification (GTDB taxonomy): domain Bacteria; phylum Bacillota; class Clostridia; order Christensenellales; family Aristaeellaceae; genus UBA6115. Next base: position 24,126 of record JAKPNM010000022.1, on the reverse strand, counting down.
CCGACTTCAAACAGCACGCGGCCGGGCTTTACAACGGCCACCCAGTATTCCGGGGAGCCCTTGCCGGAGCCCATGCGGGTCTCGGCAGGCTTTTCAGTCACGGGCTTGTCGGGAAAGATCTTGATCCAGACCTGACCGCCGCGCCTGGTGTAGCGGGTGAGCGCGATACGGGCGGCTTCGATCTGCTGGCTGGTGACCCAACTGGGATCCATCGCCACCAGCCCGTAATCGCCATAGGCGATATAGTTGCCGCGCATGGCCTTGCCCTTCATGCGGCCGCGAAACACCTTGCGGCGTTTGACACGTTTTGGCATCAACATGGTTTACTTGCCTCCTTCAGGGTGCCTGGCGCCCTTGTTCTTTGCCTGGGGCAGCACCTGGCCCTTGTAAATCCACACCTTGACGCCCAGGCGGCCGTAGGTGGTCTTGGCTTCGGCGAAGCCGTAATCGATGTTGGCGCGCAGGGTCTGCAGCGGGATGGAGCCTTCGTGGTAGTGCTCGCTGCGCGCGATGTCCGCGCCGCCCAGGCGGCCGGACACCTGCGCCTTCATGCCTTTGGCGCCCGCGCGCATGGTGCGCTGAATGCTCTGCTTGAGGGCGCGGCGGAAGGAAATGCGCTTCTCCAGCTGCTGGGCAATATTCTCGGCAACAAGCTGGGCATCGGTATCGGGATTCTTGATCTCAATGACGTTGATGGTCACCGGGCGGCCGACCATTTTCTCGACAAAGGCCTTGAGCTCCTCAATGCCCTTGCCGCCGCGGCCGATGATCATGCCGGGCTTGCCGGTAAACAGGTTGATGGTCATGCGCGCGGCGGAGCGCTCAATATCGATGCGGCTGACGCCGGTGGCAAAATACCGCTGCTTCAGGGTTTCGCGGATCTTGTAATCCTCAGCGAGGAAGTTGGCGAAATCCTTCTTTTCTGCGAACCAGCGCGTGCTCCAGTCGAAAATAACACCGACGCGCGCACCATGGGGATTGACTTTCTGACCCATTGCTGAAACCTCCCTTAACGTTTGTCGAGAACGACGCTGAAGTGGCTGGTGCGCAGCAGAAGCTGTGAGGCGCTGCCGCGTGCCTTGGGCATGAAGCGCTTGAGCGTCGGTCCGGGGTTGGCGTAGATTTCAGCGATGTACAGTCCCTCGCGATCCATTTCCAGGTTGTTGACGGCGTTGGCCGCGGCTGACTGAATCAATTTGAACAGCACCGGCGAGGCCGCGTGGGGCGTCAGGCGGAGGATGGCCAGCGCCTCCTCTAAGTCCTTGCCGCGCACCTGGTCAATGATGAGGCGGGCTTTGCGAGGGGAGATGCGGATATGCTTGACGTGCGCATGGGGGCGCTTCTCGTCGCGGAGCTGATGCAGCTCGCCTTTTTTGTGGGTATTGCTTGCCATTCTGCTCTCTCCTTTCGCTTACTTGCGCTGGGTCTTTTTTTCGCCGGCGTGCCCGCGGAAGGTGCGGGTGGGGGCGAACTCGCCGAGCTTGTGGCCGACCATGTCCTCGGTGACATAGACGGGTACATGCTTGCGGCCGTCATGGACAGCGAAGGTATGGCCGACAAAGTCAGGGAAAATGGTGCTGGCGCGCGACCAGGTCTTCAGAACAGATTTCTTGCCGGATTGGTTAAGCGCTTCGACGCGCTTTAGGAGCCTTTGGTCAACAAAAGGTCCTTTTTTCACTGAACGGCTCATGCTTTGAGGGGCCTCCTTTCATCCTTTGGGGCTTACTTTTCGTTGATGCGCTTGACGATCATGCGGTTGGAGTACTTCTTGCGTTTGCGGGTCTTCAGGCCAAGCGCTGGCTTGCCCCAGGGGGTGACAGGCGCCGGCATGCCGATGGGCGATTTGCCCTCGCCGCCGCCATGCGGGTGGTCAACCGGGTTCATCACAACGCCGCGCACGGAGGGGCGGAAGCCCATGTGGCGTTTGCGGCCGGCCTTGCCGATGCGGATGTTCTCATGGTCGGTATTGCCGACTGTGCCGATGGTGGCCTGGGCGTTCAGCGGCAGCCTGCGGATCTCGCCGCTGGGCAGGCGCACCTGCGCATAGCCGCCTTCCTTGGCCATCAGCTGGGCATACACGCCCGCGGAGCGGACAAGCTGCCCGCCTGCGCCGGGGCGCAGCTCCAGGTTGTGAATCAGCGTGCCCGTGGGGATGGCGCTCAACGGCATCGCGTTGCCCGGCTTGATGTCGGCGCCTTCGCCGGCTACGACCGTGTCGCCCACATTGAGACCGACCGGCGCCAGGATGTACCGCTTTTCGCCGTCCAGGTAGTGCAGCAGGGCGATAAAGGCGGAACGGTTGGGATCGTACTCGATCGCGGCAACCTTGGCGGGCACCTGCAGCTTGTTGCGCTTGAAATCAATGATGCGGTACTTGACTTTGTTGCCACCCCCGCGGTGGCGGACGGTGATCTTGCCCTGCTTGTTGCGGCCCGCATGCTTCTGCTTGCTGACAGTCAGGGCCTTCTCCGGCTTTTTCCTGGTCACTCCCTCAAAGGCGTTGACCGACATAAAGCGGCGCGCGGGCGAGGTTGGTTTATAGACACGAATGGCCATACTGCTCGATCCTCCTTAGATCATGCCTTCGAAGAACTCGATGGGCTTGGAGTCCTCCGTCAGGGTGACATAGGCCTTTTTGACCTCGGGCCGGCGGCCCTGGGTACGGCCTTGCCGCTTGATCTTGCCCAGAACGCGCAGGGTGTTCACGGACTCGATCTTGATGCCCTTGAAGATCTGCTCCAGGGCGTTCTTGATTTCCACCTTGTTGGCGTCCACGGCCACTTCGAAGACGTATTTCTTCTCCCCGATGCCCTGGTAGCCCTTCTCGGTCAGCACCGGGCGGCGGATAATATCGTAAGCGATTTTCATGATGCGTAGACCTCCTGGATGGCCATGACGGCGTCCTTGGTAAGCACCAGCTTGTCCGCGCGCAGGATGTCATAGACATTGATGTTGTCGGCGCAAGCGTTGGTCAGGTTGGGCAGGTTGTTGCCGGCGCGGCGGACAGCCTCGTTGGCCTCCGGCAGCACCAGCAGGCAGGATTTGGTGACGCCCAGGTCAGAGAGCACCTTGGCCATCACGCGGGTCTTGGCCTCCTCAAGCTCCAGCTTGTCCACCACGATCAGGCTGCCGCTGGCCAGCTTGGCGCTGAGCGCTGAGCGCATCGCCAGGCGGCGCACCTTGCGCGGCACCTTGACGACATACTTGCGCGGCTGGGGAGCGAAGACCACGCCGCCATGGCGGAACTGGGGCGCGCGGTTGCTGTGGTGACGGGCACGGCCGGTGCCTTTCTGGCGGTAGATCTTGCGCCCGCCGCCGCGCACCATGGCGCGGGTCAGCGCGGACTGGGTGCCCTGGCGCCTGGCGGCCAGGATGGAACGGACGACCAGGTGCATGGCGCCTACGTTGGGCTTGATGCCGAAGACTTCCTCATTGAGGCTGATCTCACCGGCTGCCTTGCCCTGCATGGTCACTACGGGAATTGTCGGCATTTTATTTCCTCCTGCCTTAGGCCTTGAGCGCGTCGCGCACAATCAGCAAGCCCTTTTTGGGGCCGGGTACGGCGCCTTTGATGAGCAGGAGGTTGCGCTCCGCGTCAACGCCGATCACTTCAAGGTTTTGCACCGTCACGCGCTCCACGCCGTAATGCCCGGACATCTTCTTGTTCTTGAAGACCTTGGAGGGGGTGGAGTTGGCCGCCATGGCGCCCAGACCGCGGTGGTACTTGGAGCCATGGGACATCGGGCCGCGGCTTTGGTTCCAGCGGTAGATCACGCCGGTGAAGCCATGGCCTTTGCTGGTGCCGGTCACATCGACCTTCTCGCCGGCGTTGAACTGGGACACGCTCAGCGTCTGCCCCACTTCATAACCGGAGATATCATCCAGGCGGAATTCACGCAGGAAGCGCGCGGGGGCGACGCCTGCCTTTTTGAAATGGCCGGCCTGGGGTTTGTTGACAAGCTTCTTGGCGCGGTTCTCGGCCAGCTGCTCAAAGCTGAGCTGCAGGGCCTCATAGCCGTCCTTTTCCCGGGTCTTCTTTTGCACCACGGTGCAGGGCCCGGCCTGAACCACGGTCACGGGCACCAGACGCCCATCCGGCAGAAACTGCTGGGTCATGCCCAGTTTCCTGCCCAAAATCGCTTTCTTCATGATGGCTGCCTCCTGCCTTAGAGTTTGATTTCGATCTCGACGCCGGCGGGAAGATCAAGCTTCATCATGGCGTCCACCGTACGGGAAGTGGGGTTGTGGATGTCGATCAGGCGTTTGTGGGTCCTTCTTTCGAACTGCTCGCGGCTGTCCTTGTATTTGTGCGGCGCACGCAGGATGGTGACGATTTCCTTATCAGTGGGCAGCGGCACAGGACCTGACACCCGGGCGCCGGTGCGCTTGGCGGTGTCCACGATACGCTCCGCCGACTGGTCAATCAGATGGTGCTCATACGCCTTGAGCTTGATGCGGATCTTTTGGCTGGCCATTCATTTTCCTCCTTAATAGTTCGCACTCATTGCGGGCTGCGCCCGCTGCCGGTTTGCCACGCGGCTTGTGAGTCCGTCGCCCGATTGTCGGGCATGGTCCGCGGTAATGACCCGCCCTGGCCGGGGCGGCAACCTATCGCTTCATCCCAAAAAACAGACAGCAGTGATATATTACACAGGTTCGGGATCAAATGCAAGTATTTTTTCGCTATTTTTTGACAATTTTCTGCAAGTATACTTTTCAAACCACCGATAAAGCGCTGATAATTGGAACATTTTACACCTCTATCTGTCCCCGCTTCCGGGTGTATCATCTCAGCGAAATCAGCCGACAGGACGCTTCCTGCGCCGAGAAACCACAAGGGGCAGGTCAGGGGCAAGGGACTTATACTATATGATGCGGTCCGGCGCACCGGAGGGAGGGCAGACCTCATCCTTCCTTTCCAACAAAAATCATTAAAGTTCTTAAAAGGTCCGGGGGCATTCTTGAAAGAATGCCCCCGGCGTTCCTCCATTCCCCCGTCCCTCCCGTCAGTACGCCTTGGCGAAATACATGACCCTGCCGGCCGGCTCGCCGCAGCAGACGCACTTATCCGCGAAAGGCGTCTGGTCAAAGGGCATGTTGCGGCTGGAAGCGGAGGTCTGGTCCTTGATTTTGTCCTCGCACTCACAGCTGCCGCACCACATCGCCCTGGCGTAACCCACATTGATCTGCTCGCCCAGCTCCTCCATGTTGAAGACATCGGCGGTGCGGGACAGTCGGAATTCATCCGCGATGCGGAACATTTCCCTGGCAATATCGTTCAGCAGCCCCTTTACGCCCTCAGCCAGCTTGTCCAGCGGCAGCGTGCCCTTTTCAAAGGTATCCCGCCGCATATAGGAAGCCACGCCGTTTTGGATGTCCCGGGGGCCGATCTCCAGCCGCAGCGGCACACCCTTGAGCTCCCACTCGTTGAACTTCCAGCCGGGGGAGACGTTGTCGCGGTCATCCAGCTTGACGCGGACGCCGGCCTGCTTCAGCTGCTCAAAGGCCTGATGACAGGTATCCATCACATTGCCCTTGTGCGCGGCAATGGGCAGGATGACCGCCTGGAAGGGCGCCACGCCCGGGGGCAGCTTGAGCCCGCGCTCGTCGCCGTGGGCCATGATGATGGCGCCGATCAGCCGGGTGGACACGCCCCAGCTGGTCTCGTGGCAGTATTCGAGCACGCCCTCCTTGTTCTGGTAGCGTACTTCAAAGGGCACGGAAAAATTGGTGCCGAAATTATGCGTGGTGCCTGCCTGCAGCGCCTTGCCGTCCTGCATCATGGCCTCCACCGAATAGGTGGCGCGGGCGCCGGCAAACTTCTCCTTCTCGCTCTTCTGGCCGGTAAACAGGGGGATGCACAGCACGTCCTCAATAAAGGCGCGGTAGACCTCCAGCATCAGCAGGGTCTCCTCCTGGGCCTCCTCGGCGGTGGCATGCACGGTATGGCCCTCCTGCCACCAGAATTCCGCCGTGCGCAGGAAAGGCCGGGTGGTCTTTTCCCAGCGCATCACCGAGCACCACTGGTTGTACTTCATGGGCAAGTCGCGCCAGGACTGCACCCACTGGGAGAACATCGTGCAAAACATGGTCTCGGACGTCGGGCGGATGGCCAGGCGCTCGGTCAGCTCCTCGTTGCCGCCCTGGGTGACCCAGGCTACCTCGGGCGCGAAGCCTTCCACATGCTCGGCCTCCTTGAGCAACAGGCTCTCAGGGATCAGCATGGGCATGGAGACGTTCTCATGCCCCGTCTCCTGGAAGCGGAGGTCCAGGCCCTCGCGGATCAGCTCCCAGATGCGGTTGCCGTAGGGCTTGAGCGCCATGCAGCCGCGCACCGGGGTGTAGTCCATGAGGTCAGCCATCTTGACCACGTCGGTATACCACTGGGAAAAGTTTTCATCCCGGGGGGTGATGTGCTGCACAAATTCCTGTTTGCTCTGCTTCGCCATTGCGTCCTCCTAAAAAATAAACCGCCCTGTCTGCCAGGACGGAGGCTTCTGCCTTCGCGGTACCACCTTGCTTGGCGCGTGCGCGCCCGCTTGAACCCTTAACGCGGGATGACGGCGGGGATTGGCCGCGGCACCGGGGCGGGAAACGGCCTGTGCGCGCTTTCACCCTCCGCGCTCGCTGACTTTCGGCCTGTGCTCCCCGGTTGCCTGTTCAATTGCTTTGCCAGTATAGCAGAGGCCTGCTCAAAAACGCAAGCATCTTTACATCAGCCCGCGGAAGCGGTAGCATGACCGGCAGATAAACTCCTTGGAGGGCACATGATTCATCAGAATTTTGACCCGGATGAGGGCATCATCAGCCCGCAGATGCTGGTTGAACGGGTAGACGGCTTGCCGGATACCTGCGTCATCACCTTTTCCAGGACCGTGCTGGACCACGCCCTGGCGCACTATCCGCACCGGGCAGCCTGCGCTTACCCTGCGCTCAACGGCGAGCGCACCATCTGGCGCATCGCTGACCGCGGGCAGGATATGCTGCTGTACATGAGCCCCATCACCTCCGCGGGGGCGGGGCTGGCGCTTGAGCAGGCGGCCGCCGTCACCGGCGCCACGCGCTTTGTCCTGTTCGGCTCCTGCGGCGCGCTGGACCAGCAGCTCACCGAGGGCCGCCTGATCGTGCCCACCGCCGCCTACCGCGATGAAGGGCTCAGCTATCACTACGCCCCGCCGGATGACTACATCACCATCAGGAACGCGGGCTTTGTGGCGCGCACGCTCCAGCGCCTGGGCCTGCCCCATGTGTCGGGCAGGGTATGGACCACGGACGCGCTGTTCCGGGAAACCCGGCGCAACATGGAGCGCCGCCGGAACGAGGGCTGCATCGCGGTGGACATGGAATGCGCCGGGCTGCAGGCGGTGTGCGATTTCCGGGGCTATGAGTACTACACCTTCTTTTATACCGGCGACCTGCTGGACGCGCCGGCCTGGGAAATGCGCATCCTGGACAGCGGCGACAGGGAAGCCGACCACCAGCTGGCCGCGCTGCGCGTGGCGCTGGAAATCGCAAGAGCCGCTGCAGGGCACGGCTGAAGACAATAAAGAATCAAGTCGGGCGTGCTGCCCGGCTGGTTTGTTTTACACTCAATCACCTGCGGGTTGGGAAGGATCATCCCTGCGCCAGGCCTGACCTCCCCTGTGACGGCAACCGCGCCCGCATACGCCTCCCTGGTCGCCGCACAGGCGGTACTCGCCGCCGCTGATGACCAGGCGCAGCCCTTCAACCAGCGCGCGCGCCACCTTCCTTCTGGCCTGGGCGTAAATACCGGTGACCGTGGTGCGCGCCACGTTCATCTGCTGCGCGCATTCCTCCTGGGTATAGCCCTCGTTGTCGATCAGGCGGATGGTTTCATACTCGTCCACCGTCATGACAATCTCCGCTGAAGCCCGCCCGCGCTGGCCAAGCGGTCCAAAGCGCGCGTTGCGCGGCAGGCTGCACACCCGGCGTCCCTTGATCGGCCTTGCCATCGTTTCTTCCTCTCTTCCGTCAAGGCGAAGGGGCTGCCATGCCCAGCGCACAACAGCCCCTGTTCCTTGATATCGCCTGCGGTTCATCCCTCATTGGGATAGCCGCGCTCACAGCCCCCTGGCCGCGTTGAGCAGCTCAATGGCCTTGGCGGCGGTCTCGCCCGTCACCGCGGCGCAGCGCGCCTTGCGCTCGTCATCGCCCATGCGCACCTGCGCCGCTTCCATGAACTTGCTGCAGGAGTCCAGGCAATCAATCGAGCCGGACACTGTGGTCGGGTTCTTGAACTCGGGCTGGTACCCGGGGAAGGGGTGCTCTTTATACCAGGCAAAGAGATTCGCCTGGATCTCCTTGGCTTCGGCCGGCTCGCACAACAGACCGATGGCCATCATCGCTCCGGCGAGGGAGCCGCACAGGGTGCCGGCGAAAAAGCCTGCGGAAGCCACGGATAGCATCTGTACAGGGATCTGGTTATGGGGATAGCCCTGGACATCTGCGAGCTGACCGATGATGGCGTCAAAGGCGCCCATGCCGCAGCCGCCATACTTGTAAAAGCTCTGGTAGCCGCGCTCAAGCACCGCCTGGGGGTCCAGCCTGACGTACTCATAGGGATGCGCGGGAGCCGTCGGGGCTGCCGTCTCCGCCCGGGTGTTCATCAGCGGCAGCGCGGCGCCGGTCAGCGCGACACCGGCCAGCACCTTGCCTGATGTCTTGAGAAATTCGCGGCGTGTTTGCAGATTTGCCATAATCTATCCCTCCAAATTTTATTTTCCTCGGTCAGTGTAGCCCTGTAAGTTCACTTTGTCAAGCGTCATATGTCAATAATCGGCAATAACCGGAGCCCGGCGGCTAAACGTTTTCTGCTTTTTCGGGCTTCGGGCGCGCCAGGCAGGCGATCAGGGCGCTGATCTCATACAAGGCCAGCATGGGCAGCAGCAGCAAAATCTGCGATACCACGTCCGGCGGGGTCAGTATGGCAGCCACCACCGCCGCGCCGAGAATATAATAGCGCCGTGAGCGGGACAGGGACTGCGCCGTGACTTTGCCATGGCGCGCCAGCAGGAAGATGACCACGGGCAGTTCAAACATCAGCCCGAAGGGCAGGACAAAGGACAGCACGAAGTTGAAATACCCTTCAACCGACCACATGGAGGTGGCCACGCCCTGCCCGGCTTCATAGAACAAATTGATGGCCAGCGGAAAGACTGTCACATAGGAAAACGCAACCCCCAGGGCAAACAGCAGCACCATGCCCGCAAACAAGGGGATGAACAGCCGCCGCTCCCTGGGGTACAGCGCCGGCGCCACAAAGCACCAGATCTCCCAGATGATATAGGGCATGCTCAGCACCGTCCCCGCGACTAGGCTGAGCTTGAGCTGCATGATCAGCGATTCGGACACCCGGGTCGCGATGACCTGGATGCCCCGCTGGGTCACCGGCTGCAGGATAAAGGAAGTCAGCGGCGCGCAAAAGGCGTAAAAAACCACTAAAAAACATACGAAAACTGCTGCCACAATCCGCAGCAGCATGCCCCGCAATACCAGAAGGTGCTCACCAAAGCGCTGTTTGAGGGGTTCGGAAGATGGTTTGCTCTTTTTTTTCATCAGCGGGCGCGGTGTCTTATCCCTTGTTCTCTTGGTCCGCGGGGGGTTCCGAAGCCTTCTCCTGATCGTCAGCAGCCATTTCCCTGCGGAATTCCTTGATGCTCTGCCCAAGCGCCTTGCCCACCCCGGAAAGCTTCTTGCCGCCGAACAGCACCAGCGCCAGCACCAGTATCAATACAATTTCCAAGGCTCCCAGTCTCATTTTTTCTCCTCCTTCGCTGTCTCATCAGGGGCAGGCTGTTCCTTGAGCGTCACAGCCGCCCGGATATCCTCCCGCGCCTGCTTGATGTCCTCAACCGGGGAAACTTCCTTCACGGCCTTTTTGATGTCCTCCCCTGCCGTGCGAAAATCCTTCAGGGTGTCGTCCAGCTCGGACTCCGCCAGAAACTCCGCCCATTTGGTCTTCAAATAGCGGATAAACCGGGCGAGGGCCCGGGCCACCTTGGGCAAGTCCTTTGGTCCCACCACCAAAAAGGCGATGAGCAGGATGACCAGCAGCTCCGATACACCGATGTTGAACATGCGCCCCGCCTTTCACAATACCAACGCGATTATAGCAATACAGCGCGGGACTGTAAAGCAATAAGCAACATATGTCATTCTCAGACCGAGATGTGCCTGCATAAAAATCGCGCGGCAGGCTGGCTGCCGCGCGGCTTGGAATCCGCCGGCCTCACCGGCCCCGGCGGGCCTCTCCCAGCATGCGGGCATACTCGCCCGGACGCTCCAGCACCAGGGCGCAGCCCAGGGCGATGCACTCCTGGGGATGGTCAGCCACAAAGACCGGGATTTGCATCTCGCGCTCAATCACCTCGCGCAACGAACGCAGCTGGGCGCCCCCGCCGGTCAGCAGGATGCCGTCATCAAAGACATCATTGGCCAGCTCAGCCGGGATGCGCTCAATCACGCTGTGCAGGCCCTCGATCAGGGCGTGAAGGGGTTCCTCAGCGGCCTCGGCGCATTCCACACTGGTGATGTCAGCCTGGCGGGGCAAACCGGAGACCAGGTTGCGCCCGGCAGCCGGCAGGGTAAGCACATTTTGCTCCTGCAGGTCGACGGTGCCAATGGCGCTTTTGAGGTCCTCGGCCGTGCGCCAGCCGATGAGCAGGTTATGCTTCAGGCGGATATAGCGGATCAGCGCGTCGGTGAAGGCGTCCCCGGCAGTGTCCAGGATGCTGCGGGCCATGATCTCACCGGAGGAAATCACGGCAATGTCAGTGGTGGCGCCGCCGATGTCCACCACCATGCGCCCGGTGACCTCGTTGACGGGAATGCCGGCGCCCAGGGCTGCGGCCAGGGGCCGTTCAAGAATCTGCGTGCGCCGGACGCCGGACTCCAGCATGCCCAAAATCAACTGGCGTTTTTCAATCTCATTCGCAGTGGCCGAAATGCTGATCAGGGCGCGCGGACGATTGAAAAAATGCTTGCCCGACACGCGCACGACAAGATAGTTGAGCATGATGGACAGCATGTCAAAATCCTGAATGGTGCCCTTTTGCAGCGGGCGCACCACCGAGATGCCGCCGGGCTCCCGCCCGATCATCTTATAGGCTTCCAGGCCAATGGAAATGATGTTGCGCGTATCGTGGTTGACCGCCAGCACAGCGGGTTCGTTCATCACAACGCCCTTGCCGCGTTCAGCAATAATGACGTTGGATGAGCCAAGGTCGATGCCGATATCCTCAACTGAAGCCATCGGAACTGCTCCTCTACCGCAAAATTCTTAAAATGAGGCAGGAATTTGTAACACCTTTGCCGTCATTTGTGAATACTATATCACACAATGGTAACAAATGCCACATTTTTTGATAATATTTCGGCTTTTTAAGGCCCTGTCCCCACTTTTTATGAAATCCAACAGAAATTGCTGTGCCTTTTGTGCGGAAAACCGCGCAAACAAAGCCTGGCCGCCACCGGACAGCCTACACCGCGGGCGATCCGGTCCACAGGCTGCGGCGCCCCAGGATGTCAATGAGCATGATCGCCACCGTGCCCCGCAGCAGGGGCACCTCCAGGCTGGTGGCCAGCGCCGGCGTCTGCTTCTGGCGGACGGCGCCGGCATAGGCCACAAAAACCCCCTTGTTGATCAGCCCGGCATACCACTGATCCACCAGGTCCAGCCCCCGGGGGCTGAGGCCGGCGGGCACAAAGTCCAGCCCGGCAAGGTCCTCCTCAGGAAGGGTATAGGCGTTCAGGGACACGGTGTAGACGCCGATGCCCGGAAAGGTGGAGGCATCCAGCAGCGCCATGGAATCATCCAGCGGCGCCCGGCACACCAGGCGGTAGCCTGACAAGCGCTTGCGGCAGACCGCATAGGCCTGCGGGGAGCTGTCCAGGCCGATAAAGCGGCGCTGGTTTTCAGCGGCGCTCGCCAGCGCTGTGCCCGAGCCGCAGGCCAGGTCGATGACCAGGTCGCCCCGCCTGGTGGTGGACAGCAGCATCCGGTCCAGCAACGCCTGGGGCTTTTGCCTGGGGTAGCCGGTGCGCTGGGGATCCTTTTGCTGCATCTGGCTGACATCGGCCCATACATCATCCGGGTACACAGGCTCGTCATCATAATAGATGTACTCCCTGCCGCCGGTCTTGATGCTGCGGTAGCTGCGGCCATGCGCGTCCACATGCCGTTTCATGTGGTTGGAGCGTTGCTCCTTGCGGGCGACCGGCACCTGGGTGATGTCAAAATAGTGCGCGGCCGACTTGGCGTAAAACAGGATCACATCGTGCCTGCGGCTGAAGTAGCGCTTGGTGCGCCCGCCGGTCTGATAGCTCCAGATGATTTGGTTTTTGAAGTTGTCCGCACCGAAGATCTCATCCATCATCAGCCGCGCGCGCGCCAGGGTGTCCGCGTCAAGGTGCAGAAACATTGAGCCGCTGTCGCTGAGCAGGCGGCGGGACAGCTGCAGCATCCTGCGCAGCCAGTCCAGATACACCGGATCATCCGCGGCGAAAAAATCGCGGTAGGCAGGCAGGAGCAGGTTGTGGCGGCTGGTTTGCCAGCCATGCTCGCCAATGCGCAGGCGATACATCTGTTCCGCTCCGCCCACGCCGGGCGGATCCAGGAAAACGGCCTGCGCCTGCCCCTCGTACTGGCTCAGGTCGGTCTGCAGCGCGTCCGCGCAAACCAGCAGACCGCCCTCCTGAGGCTGGTCATTGATCTCCCGGAAACAAGGCGAGCGGTGCCAAATCATCGCTAATCCCCCTCCTGCCAGGGTATCTGCGTAAACGCGGTGAGCAAGCGCTGCTGCAGCTCAAGAAAAGCGCGCTGGCGCGGGTGCGCCGTCAGCAGTTCAGCAGCCTGGCGCGCCTTTTCAACAAAGTCCTGCCGAAGCCCCCGGATGCCCGAGGGCATCAGCGGGCACAGGGGCCAGGCGCGCGGATCCGGCAAGACCCGGGGCCTGTTGTCCGCCCAAGTCAGCGCCAGGGGAAAAACCCGGCAGGCCAGGGGGCGGGTATGCCGCTCGCAGCTGCCTTCGCAGGTCAGCAGGATGCCCTCGGGCACCTCGCGCAGGGAGAAGCCGGCGGGCAGGTCTATTATAGCAGGCCTCCTCGCCCGGATACAGCAGCATGCCGCCACGGCCCTCCTCGTCCGCCCGGCAGCAGGCCGCGCCGCACAGTACGCCGCAATCCCGGTTCAGCGGCGTGACCCCGCCCAGCAAAGCCCGCGCCGCGAGCACGGGATGATCGGCCAGCATCTCCTTCTTCATACGCAATGGATTGTAGCATCTGAAGCCTTGATTGACAAGCAAATGAGCCGCTTCTACAATGGCGGCATGGGAAAGAATGGCGGCTTTGCGCGGTTTGACCTGCCTGAAGCGGTGCTTCAGGCGCTTGGGATGCTCACCCGGGCCGGCTTTGAAGCCTGGCTGGTGGGCGGCTGCGTGCGCGACCACTGCCTGGGCCGCGTGCCCGGGGATTATGACATCGCCACCAGCGCGCGCCCGCGTGAGGCGCAGGCCGCCTTCAGCGGGCACAGGACGCTGGAAACCGGCCTGGCCCATGGCACCGTCACGCTGTTGATCGCAGGCAGGCAGATGGAGGTGACCACCTTCAGAAAGGACGGCGCCTACAGCGACCACCGCCGGCCGGACAGCGTGCGCTTTGTGGATGACCTGACAGAGGACCTGGCGCGGCGGGATTTTACCTGCAACGCGATGGCCTACCACCCGGCGCGCGGCCTTCGCGATCCCTTCGGCGGGCAGGCCGACTGCGGGCAGGGGCTGCTGCGCGCGGTGGGAGAGCCTTATAAGCGCTTTGAGGAGGACGCGCTGCGCATCCTGCGCGGCCTGCGATTTGCCTGCCAGCTGGGCTTTGCCATTGAGGAAAACACGCTCAGCGCCATGATGGACAAGGGCGGGCTGCTCAGCGCCGTCTCCGCGGAGCGCATCGCGGAGGAGCTCAACCGTGCGCTGGTGAGCGCCCGGGCCGCGGAGGCGCTGCGCCGCTACCCGCAGGTGCTGTTTCTGGCCCTGCCGGAGCTTGCGCCCATGCTGCGCATGCCCTGCCGCCAGCACGATGTGTGGGAGCACAGCCTGCGCACGCTGGACGCCACGCCCCCGGACCTTGCCATCCGCTGGGCCGCGCTGTACCTCGACAGCGGCAAACCCCATGCCGCGCAGGCTGACCCGGACGGCGTCACCCGCTCCCGCGGCCACCAGGCCATCAGCACCCGTCTGGCAGAACAGGCCATGGACCGCCTGAAGCAAGCGCGCGCCCTGCGGGAGCAGGCGGTCGCCCTGGTGCGTCACCAAAATGAGCGCATCGGCCCGGACAACCTGAGGATCTGCCTGTCCCGCCTGGGGCCGGACCTGACGCTAAAGCTGCTGCAACTGCAGCGCGCGGGCCTGGCCGCCCATTCCCCCCTGGGCGCGCGACAGGCAGCCCGGCTGGAGGAGCTGTATGAGGAGGGCAAACGCATCGTGGCGGCCGGCGAAGCCCTGCAGGCGCGCGATTTGAAGGCGGACGGTCGGGATTTGATGGCGTTGGGCTATCGCCAGGACGCCCGGCTGGGCCGGACGCTGGAGCGCCTGCTGGACCTGGTGCTGCGCGGGGAGCTGCCCAACGACAGGGAGGCCCTGCTTGACAGGGCCAGGCAAATGCTGGACAAGTAGCCTGCGGCCAGCAACAAGCTCTCTCCATATCATGCAAGCATGTATCGGAAACGGCTGTATTCCCGGGAGAAACCGGCAGGCTTCTTGCCAGGGCGTGAAGCGGGCGCCGCTTCCTGAACACCAATGGCAAACCAGGGAAATGCGGGCAAAACGACCCGCATTTCCCTGCGTTCATTCCAATGCGGGAGATATAGTAAATTGTGAAAGCCTACTCCGCCTTCTCCAGGCGGATGACGTTCCAGGACAGCGCCGGGACACGAATAGTGAAGTGGCCGCCGTCCACCTTGCCATGCCCGCCCTTTTGCGGGGACACGGTATCGGGCTGGTCCTCGGTGTTGACCGCCTTGACGTCGTCATGGTGCAGCAGGATGTGCTCCGCCGGCCTGAGCTCGCCAAAGGCGCGCAGGTCGCAGGTGAGCTTGATGTCTTCCTTCATATCGCGGTTGACGGCGAAGATGGTCAGGCTGCCGTCATCCCCCAGGGTGGCCGTGGCGTCCAGCAGCTGCACGTCCGTATAATCCGAGCAGTCATAGGCGGGCGACTGCACGACCGGCCGCAGCGCCGTGCCGCGCCCGTACCTGCTGGCGTGCATCAGCGGCCAGTAGATGGTCTGCGCCCAGGCGCCGCCGCCATTGCGCGTCATGATGGGCGCGATGACGTTGACCAGCTGCGCCATGCAGGCGATCTTGACGCGGTCGGCGTTGCGCAGCATGGTGATGAGCATGCTGCCCACCAGCAAAGCGTCCTCAAAGTTGTAGATGTCCTCCAGCAGCGGCAGCGCCACGCCCCACTTGTCCCGCTTGACGATCTCCCTGTCCTGGGCGTTGGAATGGTACCAGACGTTCCATTCGTCAAAGGAGAGCATCAGCTTCTTCCTGCTGTGCTTCTTGCCGCCCACCGCGTCGCAGATGGCGACAACCGTCTTGATGAACTCGTCCATGTCCATATTGCGGGCCAGGAAGCCGGGGGTGTCGCCGGTCGGGTTGCCGTAGTAGCGGTGGATGGACACATAGTCCACCTGGTCATAGCACTGGTCGAGCACCTCATACTCCCAGGCGCCAAAGGTCGGCATCGTCAGGGAAGAGGAGCCGCAGGCCACCAGCTCGATGCCGGAGTCGACCAGCTTCATCATCTTGCCGGCCTCGCTGGCGACGCGGCCGTACTCATAGGCGGTCTTCTGGCCCATCTGCCAGGGGCCGTCCATCTCGTTGCCCAGGCACCACAGCTTGATATTAAAGGGCTCTTTTGCGCCGTTTTTGATGCGCAGGTCGGACCACTGGGTGCCGCCCCTGTGGTTGGAATACTCCACGATGTTGCGCGCGGCGTCCGGGCCGCGGGTGCCCAGGTTGACCGCGTACATGACCTCGCTGTTGGCGTCCCTGGCCCAGTCCACAAACTCATGCAGGCCCACCTCGTTGGTCTCGGTGGTCGCCCAGGCCAGGTCAAGGCGCTTGGGGCGCCGGTCCCGCGGGCCGATGGAATCCTCCCAATTAAAGCCGGAGACAAAGTTGCCGCCGGGATAGCGCACCACCGGCACATCCAGCCTGCGGACCAGGTCGATCACATCGCGGCGGAAGCCATGGCGGTCAGCCGTGGGGTGATCCGGCTCGTAGATGCCGCCATAGACCGCGCGGCCCAGGTGCTCAATGAACGAGCCGTACAGCCGCCTGTCGATCCGGCCGATCGCATAGTCACGGTCCAGTATCATCCTTGCTTTTTTCATCCCGCCTCTCCTTCAAAGCATGTATTCGCTCCCCAGCCGGGGCTATGTTCCGCACGCGCGCGGCGTTTCATGATCGATAATATATTCGGCTACGGTTGCTCACGGTTTATATATACCGTATCCTGCGGGCCAGGGCAAGCTCTAAGGCGCAAAAGAACAGCAGGCGAACGAACGCCCTCATGCTGACGAAAACAGGATTGGAGTACGAAAAAGCAGCCTTCCGGCCGCTTTTATATGTGTTCCGCTTATAAGCGGGAATGGTGGTTCAGGCTTCAGGCACCAGCAGGCCCAGGTTGCCGTCCCGGCGCAGGTAGAGCACATGGGTCTGGTTGGTGTCAAGATCAACGTAGACAAAGAAGCTGTGACCCAGCAGTTCCATTTGCATCACGGCGTCCTCCTGGCTCATGGGGCGCACGGTATAGGTCTTGCTGCGCACCACCTCGCGCGCTTCCTGGTCACCAGCGCCCAGATCCTCGATGAATTCAGGCTGGGTGTCTGCGGTCAGCCCCTCGCGCAGGCGCTTGTCCAGGCGTGTGCGGTGACGCAGAATCTGCTTTTCAAGTTTGGCCAGGGCGCGGTCAATGGACATGAACAGGTTGTCCTCGCTGGCGGCCTCAGCCCGCAGCAGCACCCCGTTGATGGGCACGGTGATTTCCACGATACGCTGGTTTTTTTCCTTGCGCATGCGCACAAACATCTCCGTATCCGCCCTGAGGTACTTGCTCATGGTCTGGGTCTTGCGCAGCACGCGGTTCTCAATCGCCGGGCTGATGTTCATTCCTTTGGCAGTCATGGTCGTTTTCATGGTCAGTCCTCCTTTGTATATGGTGAAGCCCCCGGCTCGCGCCGGGCCGCATCAAAACCGTGTCCATATATGAGCGTCATACTCCCTGAACCCCTCTTCAAAGAACACCTGCTCCGCTCAAGGGCGTACGGCACCTGCCTTCAGCCTTGGCGTACAGGCGTAAAGCCATGCCGTACAGCCGATCGATATCAAAGAGGATGTCCAACACGGATCCTCCTTCCTGTTGTTGTCTGTATTTATTATATACCCTCTTTGTGTTTCTTGTAAACCTCAGGTAAACCCTAGGTAAAGTCACCCGGTCTTGTAATCACAGCTTTCTTTTGCTATGATGCCCGGGGATAAACCCCCGAAAGGAGTTCATGATGGATAAAAAAACCGTGTTTTCACACATAGATCATACAATCCTCAAGCCGGAGGCCACCTGGAAGGATGTGGACCGTGTCTGCCAGGAGGCGGTGGACCATGGCATGGCCTCCGCCTGCATCCCGCCGCGCTTTGTCAGGCTTGCCAAGGAGAAATACGGCAACCGCCTGACAGTGTGCACCGTCATCGGCTTCCCGATGGGCTACAGCACCACCCGCGTCAAGGTATTCGAAACGCAGGAGGCTGTGCGCGAGGGCGCGGACGAGATTGACATGGTCATCCACATCGGCGACGCCAAGGCCGGCAATTTTGACCGCGTCACCGAAGAGATCCGCGCGGTCAAGGCTGCCTGTGACGGCAAGGTCCTCAAGGTCATCGTCGAGACCTGCCTGCTGACGGACGAGGAGAAGGCCGCGCTGTGCGCCTGCGTGACCGAGGCCGGCGCCGACTTCATCAAAACCTCCACCGGCATGAGCGCTGCGGGCGCCACGCCACAGGATGTTGAGCTGTTCAGGCAGCACATCGGCCCGGAAGTCAAAATAAAGGCCGCCGGCGGCATCCGCACCCGGGAGGCCATTGAGGGCTACCTCCGTCAGGGCTGCGCGCGCATCGGCGCCAGCAGCGCGCTGAAGGCCTACGAGAACGAATAAGACGGTCCTGAGATATTCTCCTCACTGATTCAGGTCCCTAAGCCCGGACACCCGGTTTCAGGCGGGTTTGAGCGCCGCCAGCGCGTGATATTGGGGGCCGCCCGGACCCAGCCGGCTGTTGAACAGCACAAAGGCCCGCGCAGGGCATGCCTGCTCCACCAGAGGCAAAGGCGCCAGCGCCGCAAGCGGCGTGTTGAGCCGCGCCCGGCGCGCCAGGGTCACATGCGGGACAAAGGCCCGGTCATCCGGCAGGTACCCGAAGCGTTCAAGGCCCTCATCGACCTGCTGCCTGAACGCCTCGATGCCCAGGCCGCAGTCCAGCCCGGCCCAAAGGATCAACCCGTCCCTGGCGGGAAAGCTGCCATACCGGTCAAGCGCCATGCCGCATTGCGCCGCGCAGGGCGCTTTTAGCGTCAAAAACCATTCGCGAAGCTTAAGCGCCTGTCGTTCATCCACCTGCCCGATAAAGCGCAGGGTCAGGTGGAACAGATCCGGATGAACCATGGCCGCCCGGGAAGCAGCCCCGCGCAGCGTGCCGGAAGCCGCCCGCAGGGCGGGCTTGATTTCTTCCGGCAGGCACGCGGCCACAAACAAGCGGGGCATGAATCAAACAGCCTCCAGGATCAGCTTGATGGCCGTGCCCACCACGCCCGTAGCCAGCATGACCGTGATCGGGCCGAGTTTCCATTTGCGCAGGACCAGCAGCGCGATGGCAAAGCAGCTCAGCGCGACCCAGTCCACGCTGTCCGGCGCGATGCGCTCGCCCTCGCCAAACAAGGCCAGGACGGCGATGGATACGCCGGCCGAGGCGATCAGGGCGACCGCGGCCGGGCGCAGGCCGCCCAGGACGCCCTGGAAGGCCGCTTTGTCCTTCCAGGCGCTGTAGACGCGCGCCAGGATGAGCACAATGATCAGGCTGGGTGTGATGCAGCCGATGGTGGCCACGATGGAGCCGGGCAGGCCGGCCACGCGCGTGCCCACAAAGGTGGCCGCGTTGAGCGCGATGGGCCCGGGCGTCATCTCGGCGATGGTCACCAGGTCGGTAAAGGTGGCCATGTCCAGCCAGTGATACGTCTCCACCACCTGGTCGCGAATCAGCGGCAGGGCGGCCAATCCGCCGCCAAAGGCGAAGAGCCCCACCTGGAAGAAGGCCCAGTACAGGGTCAGGATCAGGCTCATCGCGCAGCCTCCTTCCGCGAGGCGACGCCGGACACCAAGAAGCCCAGCAGGCCGCAGGCCAGCAGCACCAGCACGATGGGCGCCTTGAAGAAATAGACGGCCACAAAGGCCGCGGCCATCAGCGCGATGGGCGCGGGTTTTTTCTTTTTGGCGATGTTGCCGGCCATGGTCCACACCACATCGGCGATCACGGCGGCAACGCCCGCGCGCATGGCCGCCATGAAGGTGGCGACGATTTTATTGCTGATAAAGGCTTCATAGATCAGGGAGATCAGGGTGAGCACCACCAGGGGCGGTATCGCCGTGCCCAGGACGGACACAAGGGCGCCGCGGATCCCCATGAGGCGATAGCCCAGCAAAATCGAGGTGTTCACCGCGATGGGGCCGGGCGCGGACTGGCCGATGGCAATCATGTCCAGCATCTCATCCTGCTCGATCCAGCCCAGTTCCTCGGAAAAGCGCTTGCGCATCAGGGGCACGATCACATAGCCTCCGCCAAAGGTGAAGGCGCTGATTTTGAGCACGGATAAAAACAGGGTCAGCATTCTTGGCCGGCTTGCGTTGTCCATCGCGTGACCTCCCGGGTTTACTGCCGCCATGCTATGCCCAAAAGCCCGCAAAGTCAAGGCGTGCTTGACGCTCCCGGCAGGTGTGGTATACTGCGACACAGAGAAATCCAAACGCGGAGGGACGCAGATGCACTTGTTCTACAGCGCGGTAATGGCCGGGGTGATGACCGGCCTGGGCGGCGCGGCCTTTCTGGGCGCTGAGCACCGCGAGGTGGGCGCGCTGCTGTTCTCCGTTGGGATGTTCGCGGCGCTGGCCCTGGGGCTGCCGCTGTACATCGGCCGCTGTGCCGGCGCCATCTGCCACAGGCCCAGGCAGCTGCGCATGCTGCCCGGCCTGCTGCTGGGCAATCTCCTGGGCGCGGTCCTGTGCGGGCTGGTCTATGGCCGGGCGATGACCTCCGCGGCGCCGGCGCTGCAGGCAGCCCGGCTGGAGCAGCCTTTCTTCTCCACGCTGGTGCGCGGCACCTTTTGCGGCATGATGATCTACGCCGGCTCCCGTTCCTGGAAAGCCCTTGCCTGCGGCAAGCCGGCGGGCCCCCTGCTGGCGGTCACCGCCTTTATCGTGGCCGGCTTTGAAAACAGCGTCGCCGACGCCTTTTACTTTGGCGCCGCCTTCAGTCAGACCGGGGTGTTTGACCCCGGCGTGCTGCCTTTTATGCTGGCCGCCGTCCTGGGCAATACCCTGGGCCCTGTGCTGCTGTGCCTGGCCATCCCGTCCGGGGAAACGTCCTGACGTAATGATCCAAACCTGCGTCTCTGTCCTTTCGCCGCTTCCAGCGTTTGTTTTTGTTGAGCTTGCAGCCTTGAAAAAGTCGTGATAAAATCAAAGCGAATTCAAGTTTCAGTTTGACGGTGGCCCAAAAGGCATCTGCAATTGTTGAACGCTTTAATGGACAATTAAAGTAAGGTACAAAACGGAATAAGGAGAAAATGCCATGAGGAAAAGGTTGAACGCACTGTTGTCGGTCATCGCTCTGCTGATCACGGTTTGTGGGGGAAGCGCTGCGGGTGCCTATACCGCGGGCTCCTACGATGTGGCGGTTGAGGGGTTTGGCGGAGAGATGAAAGTGACCGTCACCTTCTCAGCCGACAAGCTGGAAAGCATCGAAATCGGTGAACACAAAGAAACACCCAACATCGGTTCCAATGCCATCGAACAGCTTCCCGGAAAAATAGTTGAGTTCCAATCCCTGGCGGTCGACAGCATCACCGGGGCCACAGTCACCTCCAAGGCCATCAAGAAGGCTGTCGAGGACGCGCTTGTCGCAGCAGGCGGCGATGTGGAGGCTTGGAAGACCGCAGCGATCGTGACCGGCCCGAAAGAAGCCATTGAAGAGACTGCGGATGTGATCGTCATCGGCGGCGGCGGCGCGGGATTGTCAGCAGCCGTCTCCGCAGCCGAGAATGGGGCATCCGTCATCCTGATTGAAAAAACCGGGGCGTTGGGCGGCAATACCGTTCGCGCAGGTGGCCCCTTCAACGCCGCCGACCCCGCCCGTCAGGCAGCCCTTCCGGCAGCGTCTGAAGCCGCCATGGCTTCGGTTTACGCTCTGGCCGAAGTAGAAGCCAAGTCTCCCGAGCACCAGGCGGTGATGGATCAGTTGAAGGCTGATCTTGCGGCCTATGAAGCAGGCGATAAAACCTATTTGTTCGACTCTGTGGCCCTCCATGCCCTGCAGACCTACGCAGGCGGGGACTATATAGGCAAATTTGACCTGATCCAGAAGCTGACAGGCGAAGCGCTTGCAACCACTGAATGGATGGCGGGTAACGGCGTTGTCTGGAAAGACGACATCTCTACGGTTCCCGGCGGGCTCTGGCCCCGCACCCACGTCCCGGCAGGCTCCGCCGGCGGCGACTATATCAAGGCCGGTCAAGCAAAAGCGGAATCCCTTGGCGTGAAGATCATCCTGGAGTGCAAGGGCAATGAACTCATTGTAGAAAACGGCCGTGTTGTCGGTGTCAAAGCCGAGAAGACAGACGGAACGCCGGTTACCCTGAAAGCCAATAAGGCTGTGATTATTGCAACCGGTGGTTTTGCGGCCAATAAGGAGATGCGCAAGCAGTACGATCCCAGTTTGAACGAAGAACTGGGCACAACCAATACGCCTGCGGCAACCGGTGACGGTATCTTCATGGCCCAGGCTGTGGGCGCCAACCTGGTCGGTATGGAATACATCCAGTGCCTGCCCTTGGGCGATCCGGACACAGGCGCCTTGAATGGCTGGATGGGCGCGATCGGCGTTGAATTCTACTACCAGGTCAACAAAGAAGGCCTTCGCTTCATGGCGGAAGACGGCAGGCGTGACACCATGACCCAGGCGCTGCTTAAACAGACTGATTCCATGAGCTATGTCATTACCGATACCAACAGCGAAGGTGAAGACGGCATTAACCTCTGGGGCGACAATGTGGAGGACTTGGTGGCAAAAGGGCGCATCTTCCGTGCGGATACCATCGAAGAACTGGCCGTGCTGATCAGTCTGGATCCGGCAGTCCTCAGAGCCACCCATGACCAGTTCAACGCTTATGTTGCGGCAGGGGCCGATGCGGACTTTGGCCGCAGCCTCTTTGGCGATCCCCTTGACACTCCCCCCTTCTATGCATCCCCCAGAATGCCCACCGTTCACCACACCATGGGCGGTATTGAGATCGACCTGATGGGGCATGTCCTGGACGCAGAAGGCAACATCATTCCCGGCCTCTACGCGGCAGGCGAAGTCACCGGTGGTATCCACGGGTCTAACCGCCTGGGCGGAAATGCCCTGCTTGACATTCATGTCTTCGGACGCGAAGCAGGCAAAAACGCTGCTGCTGAAGAAGCTGCCAAATAAACACAATAGTGAGGAGACCTTGCAAGAGCAGGGTTTCAGAGCGTCAAAAAGGCCGTACCTGCACGACCTTTTTGACAGGCTGAGGGGCTGCCGGCCGGCAGCCCCTTGTTGTTATCCCTGTTCAGGCCTCGAATACCACTTCCAACCGGATCTCCGCCACCCGGGCGATGGTCTCATGCACAGAGCAGTACTTGGCCGCCAGTTCAGCCGCGCGCTGGAAGCCCTTGCCCTCCGACGCGCCATGGATGGTCAGCACCATGTCCACCGTTTTGAGCGTGGCGGGCACCTCCTCGCGCTTGACGCCATGGATGGCAATGTCCGCGCGGCTGTACGCCAGCCTCATTTTGTCGGCCAGGCCCACAAAGGTGGCATAATAGCAGCTTCCCAGCGCACCCAGCAAAAGGTCATAGGGCGCTAGGCAGCCTTCTGTCTTTTTGCCGATGGGCGCCTGCGCGCCCTCCGCCTCCAGCACGCCCTCAAACTGTCTTTCAAACTTCAAATGAACCCGTGTTTCGCTCATCAGCAAACCTCTCGTTTCTCCGGGCGGATGGCCCGGGTCGCCAGGAAGCAGGGCACGCCATAATCCTTTAGCGGCCCCCGGCTGTTGGTATCCTCACAGATGTCTGTCAGCACCAGGCCCAGCAGCTTTTTACCCTTCAAATCACCAAACCAGCTTTGGGGTACCGGGACGTTGGGGGTGAGCAATACCTGCCATTCCCCCGCCCGCGATATCGGGATGCCCCATTCCCAGCCGCCGCGCACCCAGCCATCAATCGCCTCAGCGTTGTAATGCGTATAGTTCCCGCCCACGTCATCACCCCTGCAGTTTTAGTCAGCATACAGCAAAAGCAGGCTTCACACCGACTTTACCATTTTGGGCGCTGCCACAGGCGCAGTTCGCCGGCCTCCCGGGTGGCGTTCAGATCGATCAGCCGCTGGTTGGCGCTGCCCCTGAAGTCCAGCTCCAGCGAGCGCTGCGCCAGCACAAAGGGGCCGTCCACCAGCACATCGCACAGGCCCAGCAGCTCATCAATGTCCGCGTCCCCCCTCTGCCGCAGGGCTTCCAGCGTATAGCCGGTATAGGCCCACACGCTCAGCCCGCGCTCCCTGGCCGCCCGGGCCAGCGCCAGGCAGGCTGCCGCCTGCTCAAAGGGCTCGCCGCCCGACAGGGTCAGCCCGTCCAACAGCGGGTTGGCATCCATCAGGCGGATGACCTCCCCCGTGTCCCGCACGGCGCCGCCCAGCGGATCATGGGTCTGCGGATTGTGACATCCCGGGCAGCGGTGGCTGCAGCCCTGCACAAACACCGCCAGGCGCAG
>JAKPNM010000003.1 GCA_029548395.1 Bacillota bacterium | reverse complement strand
ATCACGAAATCGGGTGGGCCTACCTTGCCGGCTATCTGAGGCCCACCGCAATAAAGGAACTCATCCTTGACGCCGTGTACTGGCATCACGCCCAGGTTATGAGGGGAAGCCTCTTCTCCCTCCTGACCCAGGAATGCATCCTGAAATGCCTAACGGACAATGATCGGCAGGCCATGAAGAGTGTCGTTGCCTCGTGCCGGACCGTGCTTGGCGATGTGTCCTTGGGCTTGTTGTCTTATCCAAATCTCGGCATGAATCCGCCCCCATTTTTCAGGGCACTGGACGTTCCCGGCCCGTCCTCTCTCTCCTCATCGAGGGGCCGTTATCCCCACTATGACGAAGGGAACGCCCTCCGAATGGCTGTTCGGGCATGCGTTTGTTCGGCAAATCGCATCGCTTCGTCCCTGGAGGACAGCCAGCTCCGCGACCTTCTGATCGGCTCCCTGTCTCCCGAATACCTGGTGGAATCGGAGATGGGCAAAATGCCGCAGGCAAGTGTCTCATGCCCGGAGGACTACGACCCGGAAAGATTCGAGATGCAGCAGCAGTGTGTCAGCAACGCGCTACAGGCGGAAACGGTTGTGGTGCGCGGCCCCGCCGGTTTTGGCAAGACTCTCGTTGGCCTGATGTGGGGGCAGTCTCATGGCCGGCGCCTTTTGTGGGTGTGTCCCCGCAATGAGGTGGCTTATGCCGTTTTCGCCAACATAAACAAGGAACTGGAGGCCCTCGGCCTGGATGGGAAGATCAGTGTCGAAGTGAACCTCACGGGA
The DNA here is from genome assembly GCA_029548395.1 of Bacillota bacterium. GTDB lineage: Bacteria > Bacillota > Clostridia > Christensenellales > Aristaeellaceae > UBA6115. The sequence goes on along the minus strand of JAKPNM010000003.1, from coordinate 990 downwards.
CAACGTCAGGAGGCGACACAAGAAGACGTTGACGAGCTTGGGTCGGATATAGTCATCACCAACATCGACACGTTTGTGCGGCCAATGGTTGACCACCAGATGGCGGGCCGTACATTCAAATTCCTCACGGCCCCCGTGGTATTTGACGAGTTCCATGAGTATATCGCGGCAACGCCTTTGTTCGCTGCGTTTGTCACCCTGATGCTGGTGCGTCACCGCTGGTGCCGCAAGGTCCCGAGCCTGCTTCTCAGCGCCACTCCGACCTCCGTGGCGGATTTGTGGGACTGCGAGGAAAAGCCGGTGCTGCACCTGCCCTCCCGCAATGAGCATTACCCGCCCCAACACCAGGGCACCTACAGGCTGTCCCTGGCCGACAAGCAGCCGGACAGCATCGAGGGCGGCGGGTTGTGTATCCTGAATTCCGTACGGCAATCCCAGTATGCCTACCGCCGGTATCAGCCCGATCTGCTCCTGCATAGCCGCTTTATCGACGCTGACCGCCGGCGCAATCTCTCCAGGGTGATGAAATCATTCGGCAAGGAAGGAAACGGGGTGAAAAACGGCGAAACGGTGGTTTCGGCTCTGATGGCCCAGGCTGTGCTGGACATCTCCTTCGCGCACCTCTATGAGAGCGTGTGCTCCCCCGAGTCCACGCTACAGCGCATAGGAAGGGTGGACAGGTGGGGCACCTACTGGCACATGTCTCCTACGATCTGCCTGTTCCGCCATCGCTTCGACCGGCATGCCATACAGACCATCTACGACAACAAGCTGCATCAGGCGTGGTGGGATTTCCTCCGGGAAAAGCATCCCGGCGATGAGACGGCGGAGGTCGGGTTGTCCACGCTGTATGGCTACTACAACGAGTTTTACCGTGGAGATGCAGGCGGCAGTATTGGAATGCTGTTGTTTCCATCCGTACTATTTTATTTTGCGGCGGGCATGGCAGCCAAGATAATTAAGCACCTACGCTCGCGTGGTGCAGTCGAT
>JAKPNM010000126.1 GCA_029548395.1 Bacillota bacterium | reverse complement strand
GCTCCCCACTTCGCTTTCGCGCTTAATTTATGTGAGGCATCATTACAACTTTCGCGCTCATATTGACTTGAGGCACTACGCAGCGCCGTTTGCAGCGCAGCACCTTGTTCCATCCTGCAGGCTGTGATAGGATACCCAGTGTATTCTCATGAAGGTTTCATGGAATCTTCACATTTGTACGCTACAATGAAAACGCGCCCGGCGGGAAAGGATGGCTGGATGTTCGGATACGTAATCGCCAACATGGATACCCTGTCACAGGGCGCCCGGGAGCGTTACCGCGCGGTGTATTGCGGGCTGTGCCGCGCCCTGGGCCGTCAGCATGGGCAGCTGGGGCGTTTGACGCTGACGTACGACATGGTCTTTTTGATTTTGCTGCTCAGCGCGCTGGACCGCACCGAGCTGGCTGAGGAAAAACCCATCCGCTGCGCGCTGCACCCTTTGCAGCAGCGTACCGCTTTTACCAACAGACACACCTCTTATGCCGCGGATATGAACGTCATGCTGGCCTACTACCAGCGCCTGGATGACTGGCAGGATGAGCGCAAGGCCTCCGCCCTGTTGCAGTCCCGGATCCTGGGGCGCAGCATGGAACAGGCGGCGGACCGTTATCCCAAACAGAAGCAGGCAATTGAGGAGGGGCTGCGCGCGCTGTCCCAGATGGAACGCGAAGGCGAAACCAACCCCGATCTGCCCGCCGCGGCCTTTGGCGCCATCTTGGGCAGCATCTTTGTGCCCGGGATCCACGAACAGGCTGACAAGTTGCGCGTCTTTGGCGAGTTGCTGGGCCGTTTCATCTATGTGATGGATGCCGCGGTCGACTTGAAAAAGGACATCCAAAAGGAGCGCTACAACCCGCTGGTAGCCATCCCCAGCCAGCGCCATGAGCAAATCCTCAGCCTGCTCATGGCCGACTGCACGCAGGCCTATGAGGCGCTGCCGCTGCATCAGGACCGGGAGCTGATGGATAACATCCTCTACTCAGGCGTGTGGACACGGTATCACCAAGCCAAAAAGGAAAGGGAGAATGAATGAAAGACCCCTATGAAGTGCTGGGCATCTCCCGCAGCGCGTCCGAACAGGAGGTGACCGCCGCCTACCGCAAGCTGGCCAAGAAGTATCACCCGGACTTGAACCCGGGTGACAAAAACGCGCAAAAAAAGATGGCGGAGATCAACGTGGCCTATGAGGAGATCAAATCCGGCCGCGCCAAATATCAGGACTATTCCAGGCCCCAGTCTTCCCAGCGCCCGGGCGGCGCCTATCAGGGCTATGGCAGCTACAACCCCTTTGAGGAGTTCTACCGCTGGCAGCGGCAAAGCCAGCAGCAGAGCCGGCAGCGCGAAGCCGGGGACCAATTTGACCCGGTGCGCCGTTACATCAATGCCATGCGCTACCAGGAAGCGCTGTATTTCCTCAGCCAGATGCGCCCGCGCAATGCGCAGTGGTATTACCTGAGCGCCCTGGCCCATTACGGCATGGGCAACCACGTGAGCGCGCTCAACCATATAGAGGAAGCCGTAAGGCTGGACCCTGACAATTTTGACTACGCGCAGGCGCGCGCGCAGATTCAAGGCGGCGCGCGGCAATATACCCAGCGCAGCCAGATGTTTGGCATCCCCAACATCGCAAGCCTCAACACCCTGTGCATGGGGCTGTGCCTGGCCAGGCTGTGCTGCCGGTGCATCTAAGAACAGGAACGGAGCAAACACATGAACAACTTCAAGTACCGTCTGGCCAACTTCATGCGGGGGCGCTATGGCATGGATGCGCTGTACCGGGCGCTGATGGCGGGCACTGTCATCCTGCTGGTGCTCCATGTCTTTTTCCCCAGCCCGGTTTTATACCTGCTTTCCCTGGCTTGCACAGGCTATGCCTTCTTTCGCGCCTTTTCCAAAAACCATGCCAGGCGCGCGGCGGAAAACCAGAAATACCTTGCCCTTCGCAGCGCTGCCGGCAAAAAGCTGCTGCAAGCGCGCAACCGCTTTCGCGACCGCAGGACCCACCGCTACCGCGCCTGCCCGCACTGCCGCCAAATGCTGCGCCTGACGCGCAAAATCGGCGTCAATCATATCAAATGCCCGAAGTGTCAGCATGAATTTGATTTGAACATCCGGTTTTGATGCAGGGAGTATCACGCATTCCTTGATAGTATTGATAAATCGTCACAGCCAACAAGGCTTCGGGCCATGCCTGGGCTTTTATTTTTCATCCGGCTGAGGGCTTGCATTCACGCGCAAAAAGGTGTACGATTTCATCGTATTTAGTTTTTTCGTTCGTATCTGGAGGGGCGATGGAGCGTTTGCGTCAGGCCATCATGGAGAAAGGCCATGGAATAGGGAACGACATTGTCCAGGTGGGCAGTTTCCTGAACCATGGTCTGGACACCGGGCTGCTGTTCGAGATGGGCGCTGCCATCGCCGGGCATTTCAGGCACGCTCATCCGGACTTGATCATGACGGTGGAGGCCTCAGGCATCGCGCTGGCCATCACCACGGCGCACGCGCTTGATAATCTGCCGGTGCTGTTTTGCAAGAAAAGCCCGGCCCGCAACCAGGACGAGGCGCTGTATACCACGCAGGTGGTCTCCTACACCCGCGGCGCATCCTATCAGATGCGCTGCGCCAGGGACCTGCTGCCAAAAGGTAAGCGGGTTTTGATTGTGGATGATTTCCTGGCTGACGGGCAGGCCATCCAGGGCATGCTGGACCTGGTGCGCCAGGCCGGCGCTACGGCTGTCGGCGCCGCAGTGGCCATAGAAAAGGGCTTCCAGCCCGGTGGTCAAAGGCTGAGGGCGCAGGGCCTTGAGGTACTCAGTTTGTCCATCGTCCGACAGATCAAGGACGGCAAGCTTCTTCTGTCGGAGGATTGAACAATGAATAAATTTAGGGAGGGCACCACGACCATGCAACACGTTTCCAAGTTTCGCAAGCTCCTGTCCATGATGATGCTCCTCGCGCTGGTATGCGCGGGCAGCCTGAGCGCCATGGCTGAATCCGCCTTCGCGCCGGTTGCCAAACAAGATCTGAAGGTGGGCATGGTGCTCATCGGCTCTCAGGATGACGGCTTCTCAGGCGCCCACTACAACGGCTTGGAGGGCATGAAGGAAGCCCTGGGGCTGGAGGACAGCCAGGTACTTTATAAGTTCAATGTCCCCGAGAATGCCGAATGCGATGCTGCGCTGCGTGAGCTCGTGGATGCAGGCTGCCAGATTATCTTTGGCAACTCCTGGGGCTTCATGAACTACATGGAGGAGATGGCCGAGGAGTATCCCAACGTGATCTTCTCCCACTGCTCCGGCTACAAGAACAACGGCGTCAATTTCAACAACTACTTTGGCCGCATCTATCAGGCGCGCTACCTCGCCGGCATTGCCGCGGGGCTGAAGACAGTGAGCAACAAAATCGGCTATGTGGCTGCCTGGGCAGACAACGCCGAGGTCAACGGCGGCATCAACGCCTTCGCGCTGGGCGTGCAGTCCGTCAACCCTGATGCAGTGGTATATGTGAAGTACATCTCCTCCTGGTTTGACCCCACGCTGGAAAAGCAGACCGCGGTTGCGCTGCTTGCCCTGGACTGCGATGTCATCGCCCAGCACGTTGATACCGACATGCCCCAGGTGGCGGCTGAGGAAGCCGGCAAGTTTGGCGTAGGCTACAACACCGACATGACCCCGGCCGCCCCCAAGGCGCACCTGACCGCGCCCATCTGGCACTGGTCCAGCGTGTACATCGCACAGGTACAGGATGTGCTGGACGGCGCCTGGGTGCCCCAAAACTATTTCCTGGGCCTCAGGGAGGGCATGGTTGACCTGTCCCCGCTCAGCGACAATGTGGCTGAGGGCACAGCGGAGAAGATCGAGGAGGCCAAGGCGCGCATCCTCTCCGGCGAGTGGGACGTCTTTACCGGCCCCCTGTACAACAACGCGGGCGAGCTGGTGCTGGCTGAGGGCGAAACCCTGACGGACAGCGACATCACCGGCGGGCTGATGACCACCCTGCTCATCAAGGGAGTGGAAGTCAAATAGATTTGCCGGACAAATTCAGCGGGGCTGCCGCCAGACAGCCCCGCTTCCCTTTTCGGCCGCAGGTTTTTATGGTATATACAGGAAGAACGAAACACAAGGAGCGCGCATGCCGGACATCCCCGCCATCCAATTGAACCGCCTGACAAAGTGCTTTGACAAAGTAACCGCCTGCGACAGCATTGACCTGACAGTCCGGCGCGGTGAAATCCTGGCGCTGCTGGGAGAGAACGGCTCGGGCAAGACCACGCTGACCAATATGCTTTCGGGCATCTATCAGCCCAACAGCGGGCAGATTTTACTGGACGGCAAGCCGGTGCGCATCCGCTCGCCCCGGGATGCCATCCGCCTGGGCATCGGGATGATCCATCAGCATTTCAAGCTGGTGGAGGTGCTCACCGCGCGGGAGAACATCCTCCTGGGCCAGGCAGGGATGCTCAAGGTCAAGCCTGAGGACGCGGCGCGCGGCATGGGCCTGCAGGTAGATTTGGACCGCAAGGTCTATGATATGTCCGTCAGCGAGAAACAGGCGGTGGAAATCCTCAAGGTGCTCTGCCGAGGCGCGGACAAGCTGATCCTGGATGGGCCGACCGCCGTGCTGACTCCCCAGGAGATCCAAAACCTGTTCGACACGCTCAGGGTGATGCGCCGGGAGGGCAAGGCCATCATCATCATCACCCACAAGCTGGAGGAGGTCATGGAGATCTCCGACCGCGTGAGCGTGCTGCGCAAGGGCGTCAATGTGGGCACGGTTTCCACCGCGGAGACGGACCGTTTCAGCCTGACGGAATTGATGGTGGGCCGGCCGGTGGACCTGAATGTGCGCCGTGTGGAGATGCCCCCCGGGCAGGCGCTGCTGAAGGTGGACAAACTGTGCTTTACGGACGCCGCAGGGCGGCGCGTGCTGGAGGATATCAGCTTCACGCTCAAAGAGGGCGAGATCCTGGGCGTGGCCGGCGTGGCCGGCTCCGGCCAGAAAGCGCTGTGCGAAATCATCACAGGCCTTGAGAAGCCCAGCAGCGGAGACGTGTTGATGGACGGGCAGCCCATTGCCGGGCTGAGCCCGCGGGAGATCATCCGCAAGGGCGTCAGCATGGCCTTTATCCCCGAGGATCGCCTGGGCATGGGCCTGGTGGGCGGAATGAACATCCCGGACAACCTGCTGCTGAAGACCTACCGCGACCAGAAAGGGTTTTTCCTGCGCCGCGGCCCGGCACGTGAGCAGGCCCAGCGAATGGTGGAGCGCCTGCGGATCGTTACCCCGGGGCTGAATGTCAAAATCCGCAAGCTGTCAGGCGGCAATGTGCAAAAAATCCTGCTGGGACGGGAAATCGACCTCAGCCCGCGCGTGCTGATTACCGCCTACCCCGTGCGGGGGCTGGATATCGGCGCCTCAATGACCATCTACGACATGCTCAATGAGCAAAAGCAAAAGGGCGTCGGCATCCTCTACGTGGGCGAGGATCTGGATGTTCTGCTCGGGTTATGCGACCGCATCATGGTGCTGTGCGCCGGGCGCATGACCGCAATCGTGGAAAGCCAGTTTGCCACCAAGGCGCTTTTGGGCATGAAGATGACCGGCCTGGTCACCGACAAGGAGGATGATTATGCCTAAGGGGATCGCCTTGCCGCATGTTGTCGCCCGGGGCGAGGTCAGGCCTGTCCTGACCTGGGCTTACCGGGCGGCAGCCGTTGCGTTCGCGCTGGTGATGGGCGGCTTGTTTTTGGCAGCCCTGGGCTACGCGCCCCTGGCGGTGTACGGCACCATGCTGCGCGGGGCGCTGGGCAGCCCGGGCATGCAAAAGGAAACCCTGAAGCTGACCATTCCCCTGGCGCTGACCTCCCTGGGTGTGCTGCTGGCCTTCAAGATGCGCTTTTGGAACATCGGCGCGGAGGGGCAGTTCGCGGCCGGCGCCATCGCCGCCAGTTATTTCGCGTATTTTCAGTCCCACCTGCCGCCGGGGCTGCTGCTGCCCGCCATGGCGCTGGCCGGTTTTTTATTCGGCGGGCTGTGGGGCCTGGTGCCCGCCTGGTTCAAGACCCGCTTTGGCACCAATGAAACCTTGTTTACCCTGATGCTCAACTACATCGTTTTTTACCTGATCACCTTCCTGCGCGAGGGTCCCTGGCGCGACGGTTCGGGCGGGTTTGCCGCCATGCCGCGTTTTCCGCGCCAGGCGCGCTTGCCGGAGGTGCCCTTCCCCTTTGTGGGCAATCTGCATATCGGCTGGATCGTGATGCTGGTGATGGTGGCAGCGATGTTTGTCTACCTGCGCTA
>JAKPNM010000109.1 GCA_029548395.1 Bacillota bacterium | reverse complement strand
ATGCCAAGCGGATGAAGGAACTGGAGAAGGAAAACGCCAGGCTGAAGAAACTGGTTGCGGACTTGAGCTTGGATAATGCGATTCTCAGAGACGTGAACTCAAAAAACTTCTGAGCCCGGTCAAGCAAAGGGCAGCCGTCGCTTATGTACTGGAGAGTCATCCGGTCACGGAGCGGCGGGCTTGCCGGGTGTTGAAAGTAAACCGAACTGCCTATCGATATGAGCCCGTGCACTTGCCGGATGAGGATGAAGTACGCGCAGAAATCATTGAAAAGGCGACCAATTACGGGCGTGTAGGCTACCGAAAGGTGACGCACATGCTACGCAATGAAGGCCGAAAGATCAACCATAAGCGGGTGGAACGCATCTGGCGGGAAGAGGGGCTGAAGCTGCCGCATAAACAGCCCAGGGAGCGGCGCTTGTTCTTGAATGACGGCAGCTGTGTCCGGCTGCGACCGGAGCATCGGAACCATGTATGGAGCTATGACTTTGTAGAAGACAGCACAATGGACGGTAGGAAACTGCGATTTCTCAACATCATTGACGAGCACACCAGGGAGTGTCTGGCCAATATCCCCAGACGCTCGTGGCGGGGAACGGATGTGATGGAGGCCTTGGCAGATATTATGCTTGGCAGAGGTTGCCCGGAGTACATCCGCAGCGACAATGGCCCGGAATTCATAGCCAAGAAACTACGCAAATGGCTTTCAAACCTCGGCGTTATCACAACCTATATTGAACCAGGCAGCCCTTGGGAGAACGGCTACTGCGAGAGTTTCAACAGCCGAATGCGAGATGAGTTTTTGAACGGCGAATTGTTTGGCAATCTGTACGAAGCGGAGGTGTTGGCGAAACAGTGGAAGGATTACTACAACAAGGTCAGGCCTCATAGCAGTTTGGGCGGACGCCCACCGGCCCCGCAAAGCATCCTTCTGACGGCTTGAGGAGCAAAACACAGCCTGCCTCACCGTTCAAGGGTGGCGAACCTGTGGTTCACCATGAACGCGCTGCGCGCGCCCTTGAGCGCCTCGGCAGCCTGTGTTACGATGTGGCCAAGCCTATGAAGGAATGCGGGTGCCAGGAAACGGTCTTTACTAACTCACTGGTTGGTACAAAGACTGGGGGCAGACCAAAACCAGGCTGCATGCCCCATCCTGCCGGATGGGGCGCCGGGCCATGTAAAAGTTTTTCTGCCGTTTTTTCTATTCTGTTGACTCGAAAAATCCTGTAAAAAGAATATGGAACATGAATCATCTTTCATATTGCGATACCTGCCGCAGCGGTTCCAGGGCAAGGGTCAAGGAGGAAAGCATGGAAAAGGTCTTCATCATCGGGGCGCGGCGCAGCGCGATCGGGTCGTTCCTGGGTTCGCTCAGCGGGACAGGCGCTGCGGATATGGGCGCGGAGGTTGTCAAGGCCGTGCTGGAGGACGCGAAGGTCAAGCCGGAAGAGGTGGATGAGCTGATTCTTGGCAACATCCTCTCAGCTGGCCTGGGCCAGGGCATCGCGCGGCAGATCGCCATAAAAGCCGGGATTCCGGTGGAGGTGTGCGCCTATTCCCTGAACATGCTCTGCGGCTCAGGGATGAAAGCCGTCATCAGCGGGCTTTCAAGCATCAGGAGCGGGGACGCTGAGATCGTCCTTGCCGGAGGCGTGGAGTCCATGTCTGGCGCGCCGTATCTCTTGCCCAGGGAAACCCGTAAGGGCATCAAGATGGGAGCCTTTCAGGTGGAGGACCATCTGCTCAGAGATGCGCTGACAGACGCGTTTGAAAACATCCACATGGGTTTGACCGCGGAAAACATCGCCGAGCACTACGGCATCACCCGAGAGCAGCAGGATGCCTTTGCCTGGTCTTCCCAGCAGAAGGCCATCAAGGCGGTGGACGAAGAGGCGTTTGACGGAGAAATCGTGCCGCTGAAGGTGAAGGTCGGGCGGGATGAGGTCATCTTTGACAAGGACGAATTTCCCAACCGCGGCACCAGCCCGGAAAAGCTGGCCAAGCTCCGCCCGGCCTTCAGGAAGGACGGCACGGTGACCGCGGGCAGCGCTTCGGGCATCAACGACGGGGCCTCCTTCGTAGTTTTGGCCAGCGAAAAGGCTGTGAAAAGGCTGGGGCTGACCCCGCTGGCCGAGATCCTGGGCGTCGGCCAGGGCGGCGTGGAGCCTTCCGTAATGGGCCTGGGCCCGGTGCCCGCCATCCGCAAGGCGCTGAAGAAAGCTGGATTAAAACTGTCCCAGATCAGCCTGATTGAGCTCAACGAGGCTTTTGCGGCACAGTCCCTGGGCGTGGTCCGCGAACTGAGCGAGGAGCACGGAATGAGCCAGGAGGAGATCCTGGAGCGGACCAATCTGTTTGGCGGCGCGATCGCGCTGGGGCACCCGGTGGGCGCATCGGGCAACCGCATCCTGGTCACGCTGGTTCACGGGCTCAGGCGCACCGGGCGGGAAATCGGCCTGGCCTCCCTATGCATCGGCGGAGGCATGGGCACCGCGGTGATCACCAGAAAAGTTTGACAAACATCATAAAAACATACATATTATTGAAAGAAGGACTGGAGATATGAAACTGGAAGGCAAAGTCGCGATCATCACCGGCGCCGCAAAAGGATTGGGCGGGGAAATGGCGCAGCGCTTCGCCAGGGAAGGTGCAAAGGTCATCGCCGCAGACATGGCAGATCTTACCTACCAGGCGGAGAATGTAGAGTTTTACGCCCTCAATGTGACTGACCCCGCGCAGTGCGAGGCGCTGTTCAACTACGCAAAAGACAAATTCGGGCACATCGACGTGCTGGTCAACAACGCCGGCATCACCAGGGATGCGATGACCCGCAAGATGACCGACGAGCAATGGGACGCGGTGATCGCGGTCAACCTCAAGGGCATCTTCAACCTCACCCGCCACGTCGGCCCCTTCATGCAGCAGCAGGGCAGCGGGTCCATCATCAGCATCTCCAGCGTTGTGGGCGTGTTTGGCAATGTCGGGCAGGCCAACTACGCGGCCACCAAAGCCGGCATCATCGGGCTGACCAAGACCTGGGCCAAGGAGTTTGCGCTCAAAGGCGGAAACGTCCGCGTGAACGCCATCGCCCCGGGATATACGATGACGGACATATTAAAGACCGTTCCCCAGGACCTGCTGGACAAATTCGCCTCCATGACCATGCTGGGCCGCCTGGGCCAGCCGCATGAAATCGCCTCCGCCGCGCTCTTCCTTGCCTCTGATGACGCCAGTTACATCACCGGGCAGGTGCTTCAGGTAGACGGCGGGATGCGGCTATGATTACTAAAAAGTTTGCCGGGAATCTGCAGTGATCAAAAAATCACATGACAATCAACTTGGCGGATCACTGCCTGAGGGCAAGCAGTATAACGGCATCGTCGATGTTGGCGATCAAGTTGAAGGCATCGTTTTTCAGGATCCTCAGCTGGGCGATAACTCTGAAGCGAGCCAGGCTGGCCCCATTATCGCGGAAAACCGTACCATTCCATGTATTATTATTTAACCATTTTGTCCATTTTTCAACCCAATTGTACAGTCTATAATACTTATAAGGTGAATCACCTTTCAACACATACAATAACTTATGCGAGGTAAAACAATGAACAGGATGGAATCTAAGGTTTGTATCGTCACAGGCGCCGCTCAGGGTTTAGGCCGGG
>JAKPNM010000107.1 GCA_029548395.1 Bacillota bacterium | reverse complement strand
GCACTTCCTCGCCCTTGAGGATGGCGTCAACCATGGTGACCACCTGCGCGGCCAGGGTGCGGGTGTCCTTGAACACGCTCATCGCCTGGTAGCCCTGGATGATGTTCTTGGTGTTGGCCACGTCGCAGTCCTGCCCGGTGACGATGGGGAAGTTCTCCAGCGTATAGCCGGCAGCCTGCAGGGAGTTGGTGATGCCCAGGGCAAGGGAGTCATTGGGGGAGAGCACGGCGTCCAGCTTGGTGCCGTCGGCATAGCCCGTCAGCAGGTTGTCCATGCGGGCCTGGGCGTCGTCCGTGCCCCAGCCCAGGATGGCGATGGTCTCAAAATCGGTCTGGCCGGACTTGACCACGATCTTGCCCGCCTCATAGTAGGGCTTGAGGATGTCCCAGGCGCCGCCATGGAAATAGCGGGCGTTGGAGTCGTCCGGGGAGCCGGCGAACAGCTCAAAGTTGAAGGGGCCTTCGGCGTTCTTGAGATCCAGCTTCTCTTCCAGGAAGAGGCCCTGGATGGTGCCCACCTTGTAGTTGTCAAAGGTGGCGTAGTAGTCCACGTTGGGGGTGTCCGTCAGCATCCGGTCATAGGCGATGACTTTGATGTCATTGTCCTTCGCGGTCTGCAGCACGGTGCCCAGGGCGGAGCCGTCGATGGAGGCGATCACCAGCACCTTGGCGCCGTTGAGGATCATGTTCTCAATCTGGCTGACCTGGGTGGCCACATCGTTGTTGGCGTACTGGAGGTCGACTTCATAGCCAGCGGCTTCCAGCTGCGCCTTCATGTTGGCGCCGTCCTGGTTCCAGCGCTGCAGCGAGTTGGTGGGCATGGCCACGCCAACCTTTTCCGCCGCCAGGGCGGAGCAGGCGCTCAGCAGCAGCGCGGTGACGAGGAGGAAAGACAGGATTTTCTTCATACCATTGTTCTCCTTATTAATATAATCTATACAAGGCGATCCGCCTTATATTCATGCCGTGGCAGCAGCCCTCCGCTCATGGCGGGTCTTATGCCTGTATCGGGCCGCTGTTGTACTATCTGGATGATATCACTCCGTTTATGCAATGTCAAATAAAGCATGCATTGAGCGTTTGTACGACAACGATGCATTTATGCCGTTTCACAGATTATTCAGCGCTTTTTGAAACAGTTGTGCCGAAACGTAAAATTTCGATGAAATTTTCGCGCATTTTCGCTCTGGCACAAGGAAGGATGCGGTCTTTTTGAAAATCATGCCGCTTTCGCGCGCGGCGGGCAACATCATCCGGCGATGTCGGAATGTCGCGCGCCTACCTGCTGATCACCCGCGCCTGCTGCCCCTGGCTGTCGCGCTCCATGGCGTAGCGCAACGCGTCGATCAGGTGGTCCTCGCCCTGGGGCCGGGGGAGGCTGCCGCCCTGGCCGTCGGGCGTCCAGCGGTAGCCCAGCAGCTCCCCGCGCAGCGCGGGGCAGTCCGGGGAGAGCACCAGGTCCTGCTGGCCCAGCCATTGCAGGCCGTGCAGTACGCTGTCGGGGCCCTTCCTGGCGGGCAGCGCGCACACGCCCCAGCGGCGCAGCTCGGCAATGGACTTGGGCTCGGCGCTGTCGCAGATCACCGGCAGGCTGCCGGCCAATTGCTTCACCCGGGCGGCCAGCAGGTCGTTGGTCAGCCCGGCCTGCAAAAACTCCTTCATCACATACAGCCGCTTGCCGCGCGCCTCATAGGAGGCCAGGACAAAGGCGGCCGGGTCCCTGGCGTAGCCGAAGTCCAGCCCGCAGCGCAGCGTATGCGTGCCGGGCGCCTCCGGCGGCGCGCCCACGCGCCAGTTGTTCAGCACGCTGTCGCCCAGCACGCCCCACTCCCCCAGGGTATAGACCCGGTAAAACCAGGGGTCGCGCTCGTTTTCCAGGGCCTGGCGGTCATCCGGCGTCAGAAAGGCGTTGTCGCGGTAGGTGGTGCGCAAGATCAGCAGGTCCTCGGTCTGCAAAAGGCCCCTGTCCTCCGGGAAGCCGTCAAAATACTCCCGGTACAGCCAGTGCCCGCGGGAGGTCGGGTTGAACGACAGCGTCAGCCGCTTTTTGTGCCGGCTCTGCCCGCGCAGGCGCTTTTCCAGCTGGCGGATATCCGCCCGCTCGCACTGGGTGGCCTCCTCCACCCACACGTCGCTCAAGGCGCCGCGCAGCGGCGTCACCGACTTGATCTTCTCCACGTCGTCCAGCCCCATGAACAGCATCTGCGCCCCGTTGCGCGCGCAGGTCAGGCTCATCTGGCTGAGATTGGCGGTAAAATGCGCCTCCAGGCCCAGGCGGGCGATGGCCTTGCGGGCCTCGGCAAAGCAGCTGCTGCGCAGCGTGCGCGCCACCTGGCGCACCACCAGCGTGTTGCGGCCGGTCAGGCTGTCCAGCACCATGCGGGTGGCCAGGAAGACCGACTTGCCCGAGCCCGCGCCGCCGTAGAAGATCTGCGTGCGCTGGCCGGCGCTCACAAAGGGGCGGTAGCAGGCGTTAAAGGCGGCGGCGGGGACGTCCAGATAGCGCGGCTCCGCCATCACTCGTCCACCAGGCGGATCACAAGGTCTTTTTCGCCGCCCGCCTCGGGCAGGTCCATCGACAGCAGCCTGATCAGGTCGCCCGCGCTCAGTTTGCCCGCAAGCAACATCTCCCGCAGCGCCTCAAGCGCCAGTTCCTTCAGCCCGCTTTCAGTCTCCGGGCAGGGGCCTTCCTCCGGGTTCATACGCGCTCCTTCGGTGACAACGCGCTGTTTTGCGCGGCGGCCCGCCGCCCCTCCTCCAGCAGCGCCACCGCGCGCAGGTGCAGCCGGTAGATGTGCCGGAGGCTGAAGCCCATTTCCTCGCTGATGTCCTCATAGCTCATCAGGCTCAGGTAGCGCAGCGCCAGCAGCTCGCCCAGCGCCGGGTCCTCCAGGGTGGCCAGCATCAGCCGCAGTTCCCTGAGCCGGCGGGCGAGCTGCCGCTGCACGCGGTTGCGCTCGGCCTGCAGGCTTTTGGCGCGCCGAATCCAGTGCTCCGCGTTCTCCGGCCCGTTCCGGGCGTGCGCCAGGCAGGCCTTGCGCTCCCGGATAAGGGCGGCGTCGCGGGACAGCAGCGCGCCATAGCTTTCAAGCATCTCCCTGGCAGTCACGGCCGCCCTCCCTTCCCCGCGCCGTCAGGGCCATCAGCCGCGCGCGCTCCTCCTCCGTCAGGCGCAGGTCGCCCCGCAGCTTGCGGTTGAGCGCGCTCACGGACAGGTAGAGAGCCTTGGCCACCTCCTTTCGGGTCAGCCCGCTCAGGTTGATCCGGGCGCGCAGCAGGCGCAGCTCCTCCTTCATCGCCAGTCCTCCTTCCTGTCCCCGGCAGTACGGGAACATTTGTTCTCTTTTGCTGCCAGTATAGAAAGCGGCGGCGGGCTTGTCAACGCGCCGGCCAAAGAGGATCGCAAATTCCAAAAAGACGCGTTTTCGCGCGCATGAAAAAAGCCGGGGCAGGCGCCTTGAGCGCCTCAGCGGCCCGTGGTAAAATGGGACCAGGTACCGGAAGGCGGGCTCATGCCGGCATAGTTTTTTCTCGATATATCAATATGAGGATCGGAGGCAAACCGCCATGAAGAGGACCGGGTCAGGCGGCAATCAGGTTATGGAAAAAAAACAATATGGGAAAAGATATTAAAAGAACGGCGGCAGGGTTTTTGGCAGGGATCAACATGATGATCCCCGGCGCCGGGGCGACTGCTTCGGAGGAGCCGACTCCGGAAGAGATCAAATCTCCTGCCGGTGTTTCGGATGTTTTGATTGGGGAAACCGAGAAGGGAAAATTGGAAAGACTTGAAGAAATTGAAGTCAATCGAAGATTCAGCGAGTTTTTGAATGGGGAGGGAGCGTATAGATGATCCGTATATGATCAGACAGTTGGAAATGATGACCTTACTTAAGAAAGTTGGGAATAAAAATGGGGCTTGATGATAGTACACGGTATAACATTACTGTTCACAATGGACAAGTAAATCTTGCCAACGATAACTCCACGATTAATGCTGTAGTGAATAATGGGATTGATCAGCCCCGGCTAAATGAGCTCCTAAGCAATCTTGTTGCTAAAAGCCAGATTGAACTGCCAATAGAAAAACAAGAAATCGTCTCTGATTCTGTTGAGGTTATTCGCCAGGAATTGCAAAGTGAAAAACCAAGGAAATCCCTGTTACGTGGAGTAATGAGCACCTTAAACGGCATCAAAAACTCAGCAGAGTTTCTTGCCGCGCTTGCCACATTGGCTCAGTTTCTCCAGTCAATTCCTGGAAATTAAGAATACCATGACGTTAATGTTCTGAATCGATACAATGGAGGATACTATGGACTGGACACTGTTTATAAGCTTTTTGAGTGCTGTTATGTCGGGCGTTTTGATGCGTATACTCTTTGAACAATTTGATGAAAAATATAGAAAGCCAGTACGAAACATATTGGAGTTGCGAAGACAAATCATTTCCGCCCTAACAATGTATGCCTATATGTACACAAATCCTGGAGTAGAGTTAAACCCTGAAGAGGCAACAAGAAAATCGAACGCTTCATGGGATATTCGTCATTTGGCAGCAGAGCTAGATGGTGCAATTGCAGCGTTTTATGATCCTGATATGTCTCAAAAAGGTTGGAGATTATTACTAGAGAAAGCCCGACAACGAACTGTTAATAGAGTTGGCAGGGCGATTCCAACACTTGGTGCATTGAGAACTGTAAGCAGCCATCTTATTGGGCTGTCAAACAGATTTTATGATACAAGAGTTATAAGAGGCAGGGATGCAGTTGAAAGAAATGATGAAACAGCCAATAAGATTAGAGAACTGCTAACCAGAAGAATTGATAATCCTATTGAGCTTGCAAAGTATCAATAATCAGAGAAAATTTTCGTTAACTGTTGAGTGAATAAAAGATGTTGTAGAAAGGGGGATTGAGCAAGCCGTTGGGTGCAGATAATTGGGAGTTTGCCCGAGAGGCGATTGAGGGGTTGAAAAAGTAAATTAGTTTCAAGTTAAAAAGCCTCCTGGAGGCAGAGACGAAAGGGTACAGTAGCACGCTTGACCGCATTAAAAGGGCTCAAAAGGCAGTTAATGAGCGGATAATAAAGCGCTCGAGTTTCATAAAATAAATACTTGCAAACTACTATCTAATAGTATATAATATGGTCATAGGAGGGCGACAATTTGACCAGAGAGTTTATTATAACCCTGGCCTTTGACCGTTCTTGGTCAGCTATTGGGCTTGATGATAACGACCTCTCATCGTTGCAAAGGAAGTGATACCATGAAGAAAGAGGATTTTGACCTGCTTACTGAGAGCCTTCAGCAAGCTATTGACTACAAACGGGGCAACAAAAAGGCCGCCCG
>JAKPNM010000103.1 GCA_029548395.1 Bacillota bacterium | reverse complement strand
AGCAAACGGCTGAATCGCCTGTGAGGGCGGTTGTGCGCATATATCAGGATGAAACTATCATTCAGGGAGGTTGACACGATGACGGAGGAGACCAAAGCCATCTGCGTGATCTCGTCAGGCATCAGCACCGCGTTCGGACTCATGAAGTGACGCGACAGGAAGCGCCGGTTGTGTTTTCCCGTAAGGTGGTATTTGCTCATCGTCTGCCTCTGCCCCTTCTTCAGATCTTGTCCGTCTGATTTTATCTCATTGCACACCGATCTCAAACCATGGCCAACCGACCTCAAATCATGGCTGGCCCGGCAGTTGTCAAAACCGGCGGTTTCCGATAGAATCTACCGATATGCGACAGTCGGTATATTTACAAAAGGCTCCCCAAGGCTTTACAGTAAACATGCGCAGGGCCCGGCGCTGAAAAAAGTTCAGGAGGATGATCCCATGACAGCTCTCTTCCGGAAAACCAGTCACCCCGCCCGCCGGATCACCATTTTGGGCCTGGGCATCGGCCTGTATGTCGCCATGAGCCTGGCGCTGCAGGTCCCCTTTTTTGAAAACTACTACCTGTGCCTGGGCTATACCGTTCTGGTAGTCTTTTGCTGCTTCTTCGGCCCCGCTGCTGGCGCCATTGTGGGCGCCCTGGGCTGCGTCCTGCACTGCCTGGCCATCAACGGCATGCGGGGCATGCCGGGCTGGGCCCTGGGCAACCTGTTTACCGGCGTTGTGCTGGGCCTGCTGCTGCCCCGCACCCTGAAAAAGCCCCCTGACCGTCCCCAAAATTGCGGTGACCGCCCTGATCATGGCGGCAAGCATGGCCATCGCCATGTTCGGCATCAAGTCCTTTACCGAGGTGGTGCTCTACGGCCAGCCCCTGTGGGCCAGGATGGTAAAAAACTCCTATGCCTTCATTGCCAACAGCGTGGTATTGCTGATGAGCATCCCCCTTGTCACAGCCCTCAGGGCCGCGGCGCCGGTTAAGGAGTGGTTCGCGCGCCGTTCCGGGGACCAATAAAAAGATGATTCAAGCAACCAGGAGGATTACCGATGAATGATTATCATTTTGGCAACCGGCTGCTCTGCTTGCGTGAAAAGCTGGGGCTTTCCCAGGGACAGCTGGGCAAGCTGATCGGAGTCAGCAACAAATCGATCTCCAAATGGGAAACCGGCGCCGCGAAGCCCGGGGTGGATACCCTGAGCAAGCTGGCCCTGGCCCTGCAGGTGTCCGTGGATGAATTGATGCAGCCCGCTGCCGCGGGCAGGCAGATCTCCCGGATCGTGATCACCGGCGGGCCCTGCGCCGGCAAAACCACCGCCCTGAGCTGGATCCAAAACGCCTTCTCGGAAAAGGGCTACCAGGTGGTCTTCGTGCCGGAAACCGCCACAGAGCTGATCTCCGGCGGCGCTGCCCCCTGGCTGTGCACGGAAGGCAAGCATTTTCAAACCGGGCTCATCCGCTTGCAGTTGGCCAAGGAAGAGGCCTTTGCCTATATCGCCGGCAAGATGTCCGCCGGTAAAATCCTCCTGGTCATGGACCGGGGCGCCCTGGACAACAAGGCGTACATGAGCCCTCTGGATTTTCAATACGTGATGCAGACCTTGGGCACCAACGAGGTGGCGCTGCGGGATCATTATGACGCGGTGTTCCACCTGGTGACCGCCGCCAGGGGCGCGGAGGAGTTTTATACCCTGGCGAACAACCAGGCCCGGACAGAAACGCCCGAGCAGGCAGCGGCCCTGGATGACAAGCTCATCGCTGCCTGGACAGGGCATCCCCACCTGCGCATCATCGACAACAGCACGGATTTCAATAAAAAGATGCTGCGCCTGATCGCGGAGATCTCCTCCTTTCTGGGCGAGCCCGAGCCAATGGAGGTGGAGCGCAAGTTCCTGATTCAGATGCCCAACCTGCGCAAGCTTGAGCAGTTGCCCGCCTGCACCAGGGTGAACATTGTGCAGACTTACCTGAAAAGCGCCGCGGATGAGGAGGTTCGCGTCCGCCAGCGGGGCAGCGACCGGCATTTTATCTATTTCAAAACCATCAAGCGGGCGGTTTCACGCGGGAAACGGGTGGAAGTGGAAACCCGCCTGAACCAGGAAGAATATCTGCAGCACCTGATGCAGGCCGACCCGCAATACCGGCAGATTCAAAAAACCCGCTACTGCCTCAGCAGAAACGGCACCTATTATGAGATTGATATTTATCCCCAGCTTGATGACCGGGCCATCCTGGAGGTCGAGCTGCGGGATGAGCATCAGCCGGTCTCCATCCCCAAGATGTTCAAGGTGATCCGGGAGGTCACAGGGGAAGAGGCCTATCTCAACCGCAGCATCGCCAAACACGGCTTTCCGGAGGTTGAAGGGAAGTAATTCAGGAATTCCCCTGGCCCAGTGTCCAATCGTTTCGGCTTGTGTTTGATACCGGTGTGAAGCTTTGCGCCGGTATCAAACTGTTGAGGTAAAACGCAGCCAGTTTACCTTGTGAAGCCTGGTGTGCTATACTGCAGGGTATAGAATTGTATTTTTGGAGGGGTCATGGCGCTGATCGACCTGATTTTCGCGAAGAAATTTTCCCGGGAGCTGACCGCGGCGCAGCTGCGGGAGTTCGCCGCGGCCGCGGCGGACCCGGCCACGCCGGATTACCAGCTGGCGGCCATGCTGATGGCGATCCGTCTCAACGGCATGACCGAGCGCGAGACGGCGGAGCTGGCCCTGGCCATGGCGCAGACCGGCGACATGCTTTCCCCCGAGGTGGACGGCGTGCCGGTGGACAAGCATTCCACCGGCGGCGTGGGCGACACCACCACCCTGGTGCTGGTGCCGCTGGTGGCGGCCTGCGGGGGCAAGGTGGTCAAGATGTCCGGGCGCGGGCTGGGGCATACCGGCGGCACCATCGACAAGCTGGAGAGCATCCCGGGCTTCCGCACCGAGCTGCCCGAAACGGACTTCCTGCGCATCGTGCGGGAGGTGGGCTGCTGCGTGGTGGGGCAGACCGGGGAATTGGCCCCGGCGGACAAGCGGCTCTACAGCCTGCGGGACGTCACCAGCACCGTGGATTCCATCGCGCTGATCGCCTCCTCCATCATGTCCAAAAAGCTGGCCGGCGGCGCCCGGGGCATCGTGCTGGATGTCAAGCTGGGCTCAGGCGCCCTGATGAAGACGATGGAGGACACGCTGGCCCTGGCCCGGCTGATGTGCGCCATCGGACGCCACAGCGGCCGGCAGATGGCCGCGCTGATCACCGGCATGGATGAGCCGCTGGGCAGCCAGGTGGGCAATGCCCTGGAGGTGGAGGAGGCCATCCGCGTCCTGTCCGGCCAGGTGACCGGCCCGCTTCTGACCGTGTCCCTGGCGCTGGGCGCGCAGATGCTGGTGCTGGGCGGGAATGCGCCGGATGAGCAGGCCGCGCGGATGATGCTGGAAGCCGCCCTGCGGGAAGGGCGCGGGCTGGACAGGTTCAGGCGGATGATCGCCGCCCAGGGCGGGGATGCCCGGGTGTGCGACAATCCCGGGCTGCTGCCGCAGGCCGCTGTCAAAACGCCGCTTCTCGCGCGCGGGGACGCTTATCTGGCCGGCATCAACACCGAGAGCGCCGGCCTGGCCGCCCAGGCGCTGGGCGCGGGGCGGATGAGAAAAGAGGACGCGATCGATCCCTCGGCCGGGTATATTCTCAGGAAGCGCGTCGGTGATTATGTGCGCGAAGGCGAGGTGATCGCCGTGCTGCATCACAGCGCGGCGGCCCCTGTTCAAAAGGCGGCGGACATGCTGCGGGGCGCCCTTGCCTTCAGCGCGCAGAAACCCTCAAAACAAGCGCTTATCCGCGCGCGGATCGCGCCGGACGGAAAGGAAACATATGAAAACGACCTTTAAACGCCTCCTGACCCTTGCCCTGGCTCTGCTGCTTGCCCTGGGTCTCCCGTCAGCCATGGCGGAAAGCGCCCCCGCGGACGCGCCGGAAGCGGCCGCAGCTGAGGAAACCGCGCCTGAAAATTTCTTCACTACCCTGGAATTGACCTACCTGGACGGCACGCCCTTTGACAGCTCGGTCTTTGCGGGCAAGCCTGTCTTTTTGAACATCTGGGCCACCTGGTGCGGCCCCTGCGTCAGCGAGATGCCCCACCTGGATGAGCTGGCGCGCGAATACGCGGACAGGATCACCATCGTGGGCCTGCACGCCGAGGGGCTGACGGTGTCGGAGCAGGGAGAGATCGTCCCCAACGAGGAGAGGACCCAGGCCGCCCTGGCGCTGCAGGCCGACAAAGGGCTGACCTTCCCGCTGCTCAATCCGGACTTCACCATGTTTGTGCTGATGAATGACCCGCAGTACGGCCTCAGCGTCAGCGTGCTGCCCACCACCTGGCTGATTGACGGCGAGGGCTTTATCCGCGCCATCCTCCCCTCGTCCAATGACAAGGCCGGCTGGGCCAGGGTGATTGAGGAATTCCTCAGCAACCTTGAGAAGGAGGCAAATGACAAAAACGAGGGCTGAAACTGACAGTACCAAGCACAGGCTTGCCTGGGCGCTCATCATGCTGGGCGCCCTGCTGATGGCGCTGGGCGCCTGGCGCGGCGAGGTGGCTGTTGTGCTGCAAAAGGCCATCCGCATCTGCCTGGAGTGTATCGGCATTGGCTAAGCGGCAAAAGACGGAGCGCGTACGCTTCCGCAGGGCCGTCCAGCTGTTTTTCGCGGCGGCCACCAACTCCTATGTGACCGGCTTCGCGGCGGGCAGGATCTATCAGGGCAAGCTCAAGCAGCTGTGCCACCCGGGCCTGAACTGCTACTCCTGCCCGGGCGCCCTGCTGTCCTGCCCCATCGGCGCGCTGCAGGCGGTGATCGGCAGCCGCGGCTTCAGCCTGTCGCTGTATGTGTTCGGCTTCCTGCTTTTTGTGGGCGCTTTGCTGGGGCGCATGGTCTGCGGCTTCCTGTGCCCCTTCGGGCTGATCCAGGAGCTGGTCCATAAGATCCCCTTCCCCAAAAAGATCAGGGAGTTCAAGCTGGACAAGCCGCTGCGCTATGTGAAGTACGCCGTGCTGCTGGTGATGGTCATCCTGCTGCCCATGCTACTCAACAACGCCGCCGGCGAAGCGCCGCCCACCTATTGCAAGTATGTCTGCCCTGCGGGCGTCCTGGAAGGCGGCATTCCGCTGGTGTACTTCAGCCCGCCCGGCGCGGACGCGCCCCAGGCCTCCGCCGCCCTGCCCGGCCTGCCGCCGGTCAAGATCATCCGGAAGGAGGGGCCGCGCTTTGTCACCGGGGCGCTGTTCGCCCTGAAAATGAGCATCCTGGCGCTCACCCTGCTGGCTTGCCTGGTCATCTACCGGCCCTTTTGCAGGTATATCTGTCCCCTGGGCGCGGCCTACGGCCTGCTCAACCCGGTCAGCCTCTACCGCCTGCGGCTCAACGACGCGCGGTGCATCAGCTGCGGCGCCTGCAGACGCGCCTGCCGGATGTGCCTGGATCCGGTACAACAGCTCAACCATGCCGAATGCGTGCGCTGCGGCGATTGTGTCAACGCCTGCCCGACGGACGCGCTGTCCCTGGGCTTTGGGGTCAAGCGGGAGGCCAAGCTCCCGGTCCCCGGAAAGGAAATCCAATGAGAAGGAATCTGTTGATCCTATTGGTCTGCCTGTTCCTGCTGCCCCTTGCGGGTCTTTCGCAGGAGCCCGCGGAGCCCATCCGCCTGGCGGAGGTGGAGCAGTTCAACCAGTCCCTGCTGGAGATGGCCATGGCGGAGCAGCTTTCCGGCTTCAGCGAGGACGGCGGCTACCTGGTGCGGGGCAACGGCTATGAGCTGCTGCTGGCCGGCGAGGACGTCAGCGCGGATTCCCTGGTGCTCTCCGCCGCGCTGACCGGCCTGCCTGACAGCCATGAGCAGACGCAGGCGGCGCCGGCGCCCGTCAGCCCCCGCGGCGTGCTGCCGGGCATGGTGGTGGAGGATTTGCTGGCGCTGTATCCCAATGACAACCCCTCCCTGGCGGGCACGACCGACCGCGCGGTGCTCTACATCGCCGGGGAACTGCCCGCGGCGGTCAGCGTGGGCTTCCTGCTGCGCGACGGGCGCAGCCCGCAGTCCATTGAGCAGCTGGTCTACTACCAGGCCGGGGACGGCGTGATGCGGACCGGGCTGCAATACACCCTGGACATGGGCATCGTGACAGCCATCCGCAGCTTTACCTCGCGCGAGGCGCTCAGCCAGCAGCAGGCGGCCGAGGAGCTGGCCAACCTGCGCAGCCTGCAGGAGCAAAACCGGTATGTTGCCCTGGGCGACCGGGACGGCACCCGCTTCGCCCGGGAGGACCTGGAGCTGGCCGGGCTCGACTTCCTGGACGCGCAGCTTGGCACCCTGGACAGCGTGCTGGGCGAGGCCGCCAACCAGGAGAGCGTGGACAATTCCGATGGCAGCACGCTGATCATCAGCCAGTGGCCCGGCTTTGAGAGCGTGTTCGTCCGCCGGGAGGGCACGCCCGACCGCGCCCAGCGCCTGACGGTCAACGGCGGCGCCTTTGAAGGCCCGCGGGGCCTGCGCCTGGGAGACACCCTGGCCCAGGCTGTCTCGCGCTTTGAGCATACCGGCGGGGCGGACGCTGACGGCGGCGCGCTGTATGGCGAGGCTGACAAGCAGATCCCGCCCTACGGCCTGATGGTGGTCAACCCCGAGAGCACGCTGCTGTATTACGCGATAGATACGCAGGCCGGCAAGGCCGCGCTGATTCTGGAGTTTGTGGACGACCTGCTGGTGAACATGACCCTGACCTACCTGTAAGGCGATCCGCCCGGCGGCGCGCCTGCCCGGCGATGGAGGGAGTTTCCGTGAAGATTGACCTGAGCTGCCCGGTTGAGCTGTGGCATTTCAAACTGCCCACCGAGGCCTACCCGGTGGTCAGCCTGAACCTGTTCAACCTGTCCGACAAGGCCGTTGTCTCCCTGCAGGCGGCCTTTTTGAGCTTTGACGCAGACGGCTCCCAGTACGCGCGCCAGGTGGAGCGAGTGCAGGGGCTGGACGGCCAGCCCCGCAGCGCCTTTGAGGTGCTCATCGCTTCGGAGGACGGGCACCTGGCTGAGCGCATGGACTTTATCATCGAGAAGGTCTGGTTTGAGGACGGCACCGTCTGGCGGCGCGGCGCCGGGGAGATGAGCGAGTACCGCCCCAACCGCATGGAGGCTTCCCGGCAGCTGGACCTGCTGCGCCAGATGGTGGGCGATGACGCTCTGGGCTATCCCTCCGACCAGGGCGCGGTCTGGCTGTGCCTGTGCGGGCGGCCCAACCCGGCCAGCGCCGTGCAGTGCCAGCGCTGCCAGCGTGACAAGCATGAGCAGTTTACCAAGTACAACAAGGCTGCCATCGAAACGCTCATCTACCGCCGCGACAGCGAGCTGGAGGAGCTGGCCCGCAAGGCGCGCCTGGAGGCCGGGCGCATGCAGGAGGAGCGCGAGCAAAAGGAGCTCAGGCGCCGCAAACGCATCAGGCGCAGCCTGACAGCCGTTCTCACGCTGGCGCTGCTGGCGGCTGGCGGCTGGGCAGGCCTTACCTACGGCATCCCGGCGCTGCATTACTATCAGGCCGGCAAGCTGCTGTCCTCCGGACAGTATGACGAGGCCAAGATCAGGTTCCTGGCGCTGGAGGACTACCGCGACAGCGCGGACCTGGCCCAGGAGGCCGATTACCGCAAGGCCGGGCGCTTTATGCAGGTGGGCAACGCGACCGCCATCAAAAGCGCCGAGGCGCTGTACACCGCGCTCGGGGACTACAAGGATGCCGCCAGCCTGTACCAGGACGCGCACTATCGCCGCGCCGCGCTGTCAGCGCAGGCCGGGGACTATGCCGCGGCCATCGGGATGTATGACAGCCTGGGCGCCTACCTTGACAGCGCTAAGCGCAGCCAGGCTACGCAATATGACTGGGCAAAAAAACTGATGGATGAACTGTCCTACGACAGCGCGCGGGAGAAGCTGCTGGCCCTGGGCGACTACCGTGACGCGGCCGCGCTGGCGGATGACTGCCTCTTCCTGCCCGCCCTGGCCCATCTGGACAACAAGGAATTCCAGCAGGCCGAGGCGCTGCTGGTCCAGCTGGCCGGCAACCAGGCCGCCAACCTCAAGCTGCAGGAGACCTATTATCTCTGGGGGCAGATGCTGCTTACCGGGCGGCAGTTTGAGGATGCCGCCGCGCGCTTTCTGCAGGCCGGGGACTACCTGGACGCCTTCCGGCGGGCTTCCGAGTGCCTGTATGAGCCGGCGCTGGAGCTGTATGCCCAGGGCGATTACGCCAAGGCCAAGTCCTATTTTGAGCAGATCCTGGCCTATCGTGACAGCGCGGTGCTCTCCCAGCGCGCCTCCCTGGAGATGGGCAAGGCCGCCCTGGAAGCCGGGGAGTATGAGCAGGCGCGCGCGCACCTGATGGCCGCGCCGGACATCCAGGAGGCGATCGACAGCCTGTGCGTGGCCAACTACCACCTGGGCGAGGACGCCTTCAGCCGCGGCGCGCTGCAGACCGCCGCGGAGCTGTATACCCTGGCCGGGGACTATGAGGATGCCAAAACCAAGGCTGGCAAATCCTGGTTTGATGCCGGCATCCAGCTGGCGAACGCCAGGGACTATGCCGGCGCGATGGCCCTGTTTAAGAAGATTCCGGATTATCCGGGCGCCGCGGATGAATTGCGCCAGGCTGAGTACAGCCAGGCCATCGCGCTGCTGGACCAGGGCTTCAACGAGCAGGCCATCGCGGCGTTTGAAGCCCTCGCGGGCTATGGCCAAAGCGCGGACTACCTCAACAAGGCCACCTACCAGCTGGGCGCGGCCCACCTGGAAAAACAGGAGTATGAGCAGGCGGCCGCCCTGTTCCTGGGCCTGGGCGCCTACATGGACGCGCCCGAGCGTTACCGGGAGGCCCAGCACGCGCTGGCGCTGGCCGCCCTCAACGAGGGGGACATCCCCCAGGCCATCGTGCTGCTGGAGCCCATCCGGGATTATAAGAACGCCGGGGAGCTGTATGACGCCTCGGTATACCAGCAGGCTGCGGCTGAGGAAGCCGCGGGCAACCTGGGCGAAGCCGCGCGCCTGTACGGGAAGATCCCCCTGTACAAGGATGCCGCGCAAAAAAGCGGGGAAAACTATACCACCTACTTTGAAACCGCCTACCAGGCTGCCAAAGAGGGCATGAACAAAAAGGATTACAAGGCGGTGATCGACGCGCTGGAGGGTCTGGACCGCAGCAACACGGGGGAGGCTTACCGGGACATTCCGCAGATGTACCAGGAGGCTGTCTACCGCTACGCCGATGAGCTCTACAGCAACAAAAAGCCTTATGAGGCGCTCGCCTATTACCGTAAAATCCCGGACTACAAGGATGTCTCCACGAGCAAAATCACGCGCACGCCCTACCAGATCATCGGCCGCTGGCGCAGCCAGAAGGGCGCGGAGTTTGTCTTCCGGGATGACGGCAGCTGCCTGATCGAGGGCAAGGAAATGTATTATTACGCCCGGCAGTACCTGCTGCAGGTGGGCAGCAGGCCGGACGAGCTGAACATCGACTACAACATCGTGTACCTGCGCGCGCGGGCCCTCTCCCTGCGCCACATGGGCACCAAGACCCTGTATAAATGTGAGCGGCTTGAATAGTCCCTGCCGCCGGTCGCCGGCATGCAGCGGCTGATCGCTTCCTGGCGCCGCCGCAGCGCGCTGGACGCGCGCGGACGCATCCCCGCGCTGGATGGCCTGCGCGCCTTTTTCGTGTTCTCGGTGGTGGCCTACCATTTCTGGCAGCAGTCCTGGCTGGCGCCCGCCTTTACGTTTCTGGGCAGGCTCATCAGCCTGGACCCCTGGCTGCGCACCGGCTACCTGTGGGTGGACGGCCTGCTGCTGCTGTCCGGTTTTTTGCTGTACCTGCCTACGGCGCGCGCCATGGAGGCCGGGCGGCAGGTGACGGGCTACGCGGGCTTTTATACCCGGCGTTTCTTTCGCATCGTGCCCACCTATGTGCTGCACCTGCTGGTCATCTTCCTGGTGGTGGCGCTGCCGGAAAAGCGCTATGCCACCTGGTGGGAGGCGCTGCGCGACTGGCTGGCGCACCTGAGCTTTACCCATCCCTGGTTTGCCTTCAGCTCGCTGAACACCCCGCTCAACGGCGCCCTGTGGACGCTGGGGGTGGAGATGCAGTTTTACCTCCTGTTCCCGCTGGTGGCGCGCGCCTTCCGGCGCATGCCGCTGATGACCTACCTGGGCCTGGGTGCGGCGGCCTTCCTGTTTCGCCATTACGCGCTGCATTTCGGGGACACCCGCATGCTGCTTAACCAGCTTCCCGCCTTCCTGGACGTATACCTCAACGGCTTTGTGGCCGCCATGGTGTACGCGCGCCTGGAGCGCCGCGGCCATGATGACGGCTTGCAGCGCGTTTTCATGACAGGGGTGCTGCTGGCTGGGGCCATCGGCCTGGCTATGCTGGTAGGCAGGCAGGCCGGGATGCATACAATGGAGGAGCTGCACCGGGGACAGCTGGGCATGCGCTATATGCAGTCCTTGTTTACGGCGCTGGTGCTGCTGGGCGCCTGCCTGGGCCTGGGCGGCGTGCGGATTTTGCTGGGCAACCGCCTGACATTCTGGCTGGCCGCCATCAGCTACCAGGTGTATATGTGGCATCAAATGATCGCCCTGCAGATGAAAAAATGGGGTTTTCCGCCCAGCGTGAACCCGGAGCCGCACATGGCGGGTGAGCGCGCCTGGCAGCTTGGCTATACCCTGACGGCCCTGGCGCTGACCCTGCTGATCGCCACGGCGGTGACCTATCTGATCGAGCGCCCGCTGTCCGAGCGCGCGCGCAAAAAGACATGAGCGGTTGCCGCGGCGGAGCGTCCCCGGGAGAGGCCGCGGGGATGAGCCGGCCGGTCGGCGTGTATGTTCACCTGCCCTTTTGCGCGTCCAAGTGCGCCTATTGCGACTTTCCCTCCTACGCCGGGCAGGAGCGCCTCAGGGAGGCTTACACGCAGACCCTGTGTGCGGAGATCGCGGAGCGCGCGGCCCGGACCGGCCCCCTGAGGGTGGACACTGTCTTTCTGGGCGGCGGCACGCCCTCCCTGATGGCGCCCGGGCAGCTGGCGCGGATCCTGGAGACCCTGCGCGCGCATTATGAGGTGCTCCCGGACGCTGAGATCACCTGCGAGGCCAACCCGGGCACGCTGGAGCGCGCGCTGCTGGACACCCTGGCGGCGCGGGGCGTCAACCGCCTGTCCCTTGGCGCGCAAAGCGCGCATGAAGACGAGCTCAGGCTGCTGGGGCGCATCCATACCTGGGAGCAGGTGGCGCAGTCCGTCAGCCTGGCGCGGGCCGCCGGGTTTGACAACATCAATCTGGACCTGATGAGCGCCCTGCCCGGGCAGGACTGGCCCGGGCTCAGGGCCAGTCTGCAGGCCGCCCTGTCCCTGAAGCCCGCCCACCTGTCCTGCTACAGCCTGATCCTGGAGGAGGGCACCCCCCTGTATGAGCGCCACGCGCGCGGCCTGCTGCGCCTGCCCGATGAGGATACCGAGCGGCAGCTGTACTGGAACACGGTGCTGCTGCTGGAGGCCGCCGGATATCCGCGGTATGAGATCAGCAACCACTGCCGCCCGGGCTATGAGTGCCGGCACAACCTCAACTGCTGGAATTACCATGATTATCTGGGCTTCGGGCTGTCCGCGGCCGGGCTGCTGCGCGGGCGCCGGCGCAAAAACCCGGCGGGCCTGCGCGCCTACCTGGACCGGGAGCCGCCTTTTGAGGAGGCGCTCAGCGCCGCGGATGAGCGCTTTGAGATGCTGATGCTGGCGCTGCGTACCTGCCGCGGGCTGGACGAGGCCGCTTTCGCTTCGCGCTTCGGCCTAAGCCCGCAGGAAGCCTGGCCGCAGGCGCTGCCAAAGCACCTGGACGGCGGCCTGCTGAAGCGGGAGGGCGGCTTTTTGCGGCTGACGGACAGGGGATTTGACCTGATGGACCGCGCGCTGGTGGATTTTCTGCCTGATTAATGGGGATGTTTTGGCAAAAAGCAAGATTTTTGTCCGCTGATACGTTATACTATTGCCAAGCGATAAGGAGGTAAGACCCATGAAACGAGTGCTGCTAATGATCCTGGTGGCGGCGCTGCTGCTGTCTTTGACAGGCGGCGCGCTGGCCGCGGGCAGTTACGCGCTGGTGAGCAACACCAGTCGCCTCAACATCCGTTCCGGCCCGGGGATGGAATTTCCCATCATCGGCAGCGTATCACGGGGCGAGTGGGTGGAGATCCATAACAACGCCGGCTCCTGGATTCAGGGCAGGGTGATGCCCTCGGGCGCCTCGGGGTGGTTTTCAGCCAGCTTTCTGAAAACCGCGGAGACCGGCAGCGGCAGCCCGGGCAGCATCGCGGTGGTCAACAACCCCAACCCCTCCTCATTTTTGAACCTGCGCCAGTCGCCCTCCTATTCCGCGCCGGTGCTGGCCATCTTTTACAATGGCGCCACCTGCACCATCCTGGGAGAGACCGGCGGCTGGTACCATGTGGAGATTTCCGGCATGTTCGGCTACTTCCGCTCTGAGTTCCTGAAAGTGTCCGGCGGGATGAGCAGCGTGGGCACCGCCACCATCTACAGCAAGAACGGCGGCAGCGTCAACCTGCGCAGCGCGCCCAGCTACGCCTCAAGCGTCATCGGCCAGGGCGCGCCGGGCACCGTGGTCACGGTCTACCTGAAGGGCGGCAAGTTCTGGTATATCAGCATGGCGGGCAGCTATGGCTTTATGGACGCTTCCTTCCTGGGCGGCGGCTCAGGCGGTTCAAGCGGGAGCAACCCCGTGCCCAACCCGCCGGTGGTCATTCCGGAAACCACCAACGCGATCGTCACCAACACCGGCGCCGGGCTCAACCTGCGCGCGCAGCCCACCACCTCCAGCCGGGTGCTGGGCACCTACCCGGGCAACACCGCCATTCAGGTGCAAAGCCAGGGCACGGTGTGGAGCCGCGTGCGCGTGCCGCTGTCGGGCAAGACCGGCTACATGATGACCCGCTACCTCACCCTGTACGGCCTGCCGGTCACGCCGACCAAGACCGTGACCCATCCGGACCATACCTATGTGAACCTGCGCACCCGGCCCAGCGCCGCGGGCAGCATCACCCTGCGCGTGCCCCACGGCAGCACGGTCACCATCCTGACAGCCGGCGGCGAGTGGGCCCAGGTCAAGTACCGTGACACCGCCGGCTACATGATGACCTACTTCCTCAAGTGATCGCGTCGCGGCGCGCCGGCGCCCCGCTGCTGATGGCAGTTTGCGCAAACCCATGCCCGACAACCTGCCCGGCGGCTCCGGCTGCCGGGCAGATGCTGTCAAAACAAGCAACACACAAGGAGAACCCAATGATCAAGCATCCTACCTGCGCGCGTGTCCTTCGGATCATCCTGATCGCGCTGTTTATTTCAGCCATCATGGTACTGGCGCCCTCCTTTGCCATCCACTCCTACGCGCAGGTCATCCCCCTGCCCATTGATGAATCCGGCGGCGTTCCGCCTCACAAGTGGGGTTTCCAGGGCGACAGCGGCTATGAGGATCCCTCGGTGTCGGTTGCCATAGAGCATGGGCGCTTTGAGGGAACCAACTGGACGGCGGTGCGCATTTCCATTCAGGATCCCAGCCAGCTGCGCACGCTCAAGGCGGGGCGCTACGGCTCCACCCAGCAGCTTACGGGCGCGGTCATGGCCAAGCGCGTCCAGGCGGTGCTGGCCATCGGCGGGGATTTCTTCGCCTTCAACAACTTCGGCTACATCGTTCGTCAGGGCAAGTTCTACCGCAACCGCCCCACCGGCGAGCATGATGTGCTGGTGATTGACCGGCAGGGTGATTTTCACCTGCTGCTGCGCCCGGACAAGAAGGCCATCGCGGCGTATGAGGCCGAGCACAAGGAGGAGATCGTCAACGCCTTCACCTTTGGCCCGGCGCTGATGATGGACGGCGAGATCATCCGGGACCGCACCCGGGCCAAGACGGACGGCGTGCTGGCGCAGCGCATCGCCTTTTGCCAGACCGGGCCGCTTTCCTACCTGGTGGTCTACTGCGAGGGCCCCAATGACAAGAACTCCATCGGCATGGGCATTGACCAGTTCACCCGCCTGGTGGCGTCCTTCCCGGGGGTTCAGTCCGCCTACAACCTGGATGGCGGCTCCAGCGCCACCATTGTGTTCAAAAATGTGAAGATCAACGGCCCCCGCAGCCAGCGCAGCCGCGCCATCGGGGACATCATCTATTTCGCCAGCGCCTGGGAGGGGGGAAAACCATGACGGACGCCTCCCTGTTCACCCTGGCCGGCTTGCCGGTCACGGCCTACGCGCTGGGGCTGGCGCTGAGCCTGGCGTTTTCATCCGCGCTGGCCGCACGCGGGCTGCGCAAAAAGGGCTACGCGCCGCGCGTGGTTGAAACCTTTTTGCTCATGGCCATTCCCCTGGGGCTGCTCCTGTCCCGGCTGGCCTATGTGCTCATCCGGCTCAACTTCTTTCTGGACTGGGGGGAGGGCCTGGCCCTGCGCTTCTGGCAGGGCGGCTATTCGTTCTGGGGCGCCCTGGCGGGCTTTTTGCTGTCCGTTTATCTGGCCGCGCGGGTCAACGGCGTTAATGCCGCGAAGCTGGCGGACGCGCTGGCGCCCTACGGCCTGCTGATGCTGGCCCTGGGCCGCTGGTGCGAGGGCCTGGCCGGCCAAGGCTTTGGCCAGCTGGCGCCGGAAGGCCTGGCCTTTTTCCCGCTGGCGGTGGTCAACGAGTATGAGGAGTGGCGCTTTGCCATCTTCCTGCTGGAAGGCGCGGCGGCGCTGGTCTTTATGCTGATGGTCGTCCGCAGGCGCGGCGCGCCGGGCGAGCGGCTGCGCCTGGCTGTGATCCTGGTGTGCGCCGGTCAGATCCTGTTTGAGTCGCTGCGCGCGGACGAGGTGCTCTCCTGGGGCTTTGTGAAGGCGTCCCAGCTGCTGGGCGCGGCCGGGCTGATGATGGTGATGGCGGACGGGCTGTTCATCCGCCGGCGCAATGCCTGGCGCGCGCCCGCGCACCTGGCCCTGGCCGCCTACTTCCTGATCATCTTCGTGATCGTGGGCCTGGAGTTCGCGATCGACAAGACCACCATCAACATCAACCTGATCTACCTGACCATGGCCGCCTGCTGCCTGGGCCTGGCCGCCCTGGCGCTGCGCGCGTCCACTGACCGCATCCATCCCGCGACAAAGGAGGGAACACCATGAAAAAATTGTTCGCGGCCGCGCTGGCCGTATTGTTTCTGTTGCCTGTTGTGACTCCCGCGCAGGAGGCCTGGCAGCGCCCCTGGAACAAGGACCAGGGCGCATCCTATGTGGCCTTCGGGCGCTATCCCCACCTGGCGGACGGCACCGAGGCGCCCATTGTCTGGCGGGTGCTGGAGACCGTGGACGGCGTGGTCTACCTGATGAGCGAATACATCCTGGATGTCAGCAAGCTGCACCACGACGCCGAGCGTTACCCGGGCTGGGACAAGGCTGACCTGAACGCCTGGCTGCAGACGGATTTTGTGGAGAAGGCCTTTGATGAGGGCGAGGCCGCGGCGCTGACTGAAACGGCGGAGGGCATCGTCAGCCTGCCCAGCTCGGACGACCTGAAAAACAAGGCCTTCGGCCTGGGCACCGACCTGACCCGCCGCACCATCGGCACTCCTTGGGCGGACGCGCAGGGCCTGTTCTTCTACCGCCATAAAAAGCACAGCCCCTACTGGACGCGCACGCCGTCGGACCGCCCGCACGCCCACCGCACCATCAAGCTGGAAGGCAACTTGGGCTACCTGGGCGTGACCAATTCCGATATGGGCATCCGCCCGGTCATCTGGCTGCAGGCGGACATGGTGGAGGTATCGGGCGGCAGCGGCACGCTGGCGGATCCCTTTGTGCTGAGTGTGAAGACTGAGTAAGGCTTATGTGACAAAATTATCATCAAGAAGACATGCGAGCAGGTGCTTCTATTTATTGATTTGTTGTACAGCTTGAAAATGAAGGAGACAGATAGAGATAAATATAAAAACAGCATTTAGGAAAGGATGTAAAGATGGAGAGCAATGATGTACGCGTGTGGGGTATTCATACGCGGGATGATCATTTGTTCCTGAAAACAAATGTAATTGCAATTGGCTGGAAAAAGATGGGGGATTTGAATACCCTGAAAGGAAACCGAGAGTCATTTAAAGAAAAGTATTTTGAAGTCTACCCGGAATCGTCCACAAGCTCAATAGCGACCAGCGCTGGAATGTTGTTTCGCTTTATGCATGAAGTTCAAAAAGGAGATTATGTAATTTATCCTTCAAAAAGAGACAGAATGGTCAATATAGGAATTATTGAAGGCGATTATTCATACCATCCAGACGCACCGGAATATTCACATCAGCGCAAAGTGAAGTGGATCAAGCATATGCCTAGGACGTCTTTTTCTCAGGGCGCATTGTATGAGATAGGTTCAGCCTTAACATTTTTCTTAGTTAAAAGCTACGCTGAAGAGTTCCTTGAAACATTAAGAGAGGGAAATAAGGATTTACAAAAAATCATAACAGATGAAAACTACAGCATAGCAGATAGGGCAGACGAGATTATTGAAGCTACTCGTGATTTTGTATTAAAAGAACTGAGTAAGAATTTAAAGGGATATCCACTGGAAGAGCTCGTTGCGGATTTGTTGGAAGCAATGGGTTATAAAGCAACCCTATTGCCCCAGGGGGGAGATCATGGAACGGATATCATCGCGTACAAGGATGAGCTTCCGCCAAGAATCAATGTTCAGGTTAAAAGTCAAAGCGGAAATATCAGTGAAACATTAATTCATTCACTTAAGGGAGCCATGCGCGAGGGTGATTATGGTTTATTCATCACTTTATCAGACTACTCGAAGAATGCTCAAAAATTCTTGTCCAATAATCCGATCATTCGCGGAATCAATGGTACTGAACTTGTGGATCTGATATTGAAGTATTATGACAGATTAAGTGAGAAACACAAAAGGATAATACCGTTAAAAATGGTATATATTCCTGTAGCCAAGTCAAATGACGATTAAGATAATCAATCTGTATCACTTGATATAGATTCTAATATCTTTTGTAATTGCACCGGGTTTTTTACCGTTCTTCTGAAAAAATCAGCCTAAACGCAGTTATTTGCGTCCGCTCCGACTATACACATTAAAAGGAGGCACCCATGAAACACGCGTTGATTGTTACTTTGGTCCTGTTGCTGCTCGCGGCCTGTTTCCCTGCCGTCGGAGAACAAGCGGAGGCGCTGCTGACAAGCGGGGATTATGAATATCGTGTTCTGGAGGATGGCACAGCGGAGATTACCCGGTACAGAGGGTCAGCAAAGTTTTTGGAAATCCCAGACAAGCTGGATGGCCTGGCGGTCACCAGCATTGGGGGCAGGACGTTTTCTTGGTGCGTAAACCTTGCAAGCATCAGCATTCCGGTCGGCGTCACCCGCATTGGAGCCGAGGCGTTTTATGGGTGCAAAAATCTAACTGGCATCAGCATCCCGGCCGGCGTTACCAGCATTGGAGCCGAGGCGTTTTATGGGTGCGAAAACCTTACAAGCATCAGCATCCCCAACAGCGTTAACGACATAGGGAAAAAACCTTTTAGCTATTGTGTGAGTTTGAATCAGGTTGTAGTGCGTCCTGATCATCCTGCCCTTGCCACCATTGATGGTGTACTGTTCAACAAGGCGGACAAACGCCTGATATGGTATCCCGTGCCCCGAGAGGATACGGTATATGAGATTCCTCAAGGTATCCAAAGCATTGGGGACATGGCGTTTTCTGGGTGCGAAAATCTAACGAGCATCAGCATCCCAGCCGGCGTTACCAGCATTGGAGACGAGG
>JAKPNM010000101.1 GCA_029548395.1 Bacillota bacterium | reverse complement strand
TGTACAGGAAGCGAAATGAGATTGAGCGGTTTTTTCTGAGGCTCAAGCGCTTTCGGAGAGTGTTTACCCGTTACGACAAACTTGACCTTGTGTTCAGCGGTTTCATCTACTTCGCAATGGTTGTCGACGCCGTGTTAGTGTGAACAGACTCTAGTGTAATGTTTTCGAAGCTGCGAACAAAATGTTAAAATTTAGCTGAAATAATTATCAAAAAGCATGAAAAGAAAAAAAGCAGCAAATAGTCAAACCAAATTGGTCACATTTGCACTTGTATCCAGAAGAAAAATGAATTGTGACAGTACCTGATTGACAGAACGCTCATATCAGGATGAGCCTGTCAAAAGAAACGCAAACCAACCCTTGACAAGCTGTCATATCTGGTGTATTACAGAGGTACTGAAACGGTTAAGTAAGGATGTGAGGGCGTGCGCAGGGTCAGCATCAAGGATGTGGCCAGGGAGGCGGGGGTGTCCACCACCACCGTCAGCTATGTCCTCAACGAGATCACCACGCAGACCATCAGCAGCGAGACCAGCCGGCGCGTGCGGGAGGTCGCCAAGCGGATGGGCTATGTGCCCAACCTGAACGCCCGCAGCCTGACCAGCCGCAAGACCAACCTGATCGGGATCGTGATCCCCCAGACGGAGCCGGGGCGGGAGTTCATGTTTGACAACCCTTTCTACGGCGCCCTGCTGTCCAGCCTGGAGTTCAACGCCCGCAGGAACGGCTACCACCTGCTGCTGACCGGCCCCGCCAGCGGGCAGAGCTACATCGGCGTCGCCCGCAACCGCGGGGTTGACGGCATCGTCATCGTGGGCTCCTATCCCTCCAGCAGCCTGGACGAGCTGCACCAGCTGTCCATCCCGGTGGTACTGATCGACACCTATGTCACGGATGAATCCTTCCACACCATCGGCATCAACGACCGGCAGGGCGGCCTGCTGGCGACCGAATAC
Source organism: Bacillota bacterium (assembly GCA_029548395.1). Taxonomy (GTDB): domain Bacteria; phylum Bacillota; class Clostridia; order Christensenellales; family Aristaeellaceae; genus UBA6115. The sequence goes on along the minus strand of JAKPNM010000101.1, from coordinate 28,597 downwards.
CTGCTCTCCCGGGGCCACCGCGGCATCGCCTTTGTGTCCGGCGGGATCAGCGAGCACGGCGTCATGCGCCAGCGCTTCCTGGGCTATCAGGAGGCTTTGGAGGCGGCGGGCCTGCAGGTCCGGGAGGAGCGCCTGTATACAGGCGAGGTGAGCTTCCAGCACGGCATGCAGGCGGCCAGAGAGCTTTGCAGCCAACAGGACATCACCGCGGTGTTCGCCGCGGCGGACATCCTGGGGGTAGGCGTGGTCAAGGGCTTGCGGCAGCAGGGCAGGCGCGTGCCGGAGGATGTGTCCGTCATGGGCTTTGACGACCTGGACCTGGCGCAGATCTGCGACCCCTCCCTGACCACCATGCGGCAGGACATCGCCGCCAAGGGCAGGCAGGCGATCCTGACCATCCTGGACGCCCTGGACGGCAAGCCGGACAAGCAGGAATGGATCTTCCCGGTGGACCTGGTGGTCCGCGACTCGGTGCGAAGCGTCGGCCGGCCGGTGACAGCACAAAAGCACCGCCGGCCTGATAGCGGGGAGGAGCTGAACGAATGATCATTCACCTACCTGAAGGCATGGTCCCCTTTGAGGACAGCGGGGTTGAGCGCCATCCCCGCCTGCCCCTGGTCGGGCAGCCCGTCACCCTGGGCTGCAGGCTGGAGGGCAATGAGGAGATCCCGTATTTAATCCTTCGCCTGGACGGCAGGGAAGAGCGCCTGGAAGCCCGCCCGGGGGCAGCCGGGGGCCTCTTCCGCTTTGAGCTGGGCGCCTTTGACCGGGCCGGGGAAGTCGCCTATCAGTTCTTAACGCAGCAGGAAGCCAGCCCCTGGTACCGTCTTGAGGTGCTGGAGGAAGCCCGCTACACCCGGGCGCGAAGCGTCCTGAAGACCACAACAGGCTATTGCCTGGTCCTGGACCATGACCTGAGCCTTGATCTGCAGGAGGACGGGACGCTGACGCTCAAGCAGGCGCCGGCTGAGGGCGTCCGGGTGGAAACGGCCGAAATCCCTTTATCAAATGATTATAAAATGCGCCTGGGCGGCAATTTTCTTTGGAAACTTAACCGTTTAAGCGACACAGCCGCCGAGGCCCTGGCCTATGTGGCGCTGCGGGACGGGAAGGGCAGAATCCGGCAGTCCGGCCTGGAGATGCGGCTGCCGGGCCGGCACATCTTCGGGACCGGGGAACGCTTTGACGCGGTGGACATGAAAGGCGGGTCCAGCAACGGCCGCGTGGTGGAGAAGTTCACCCGGCAGGGCGATATGAGCTACCTGCCCATGCCCTTCTTCATGACAGAGGCCGGCCTGGGCTGGTACCGGGAGGGCGGCATCCCGACGCGGATGCGCTTCGCGGACACCGTCACCTTATGCCAGCGCGCCCAAGGCACAATCCTGTCCAGGGACCATCTGCTCCTGGGCCGCCCGGATGAGCTGCTGCGCGCCTACATCCGCCTGACCGGCCAGCCCGCGCTGCCGCCGGAATGGGCCTTCGGGGTGTGGATCTCCGGCAACAGCTGGAAGGACGACGCCGAAGTGGATGCCCAGCTGGAGGCGCTGCGGGCGCATGGCTACCCGGCTTCCGTCATGGTGCTGGAGCAATGGAGCGACGAGCAGACCTTCTACCGCTGGCATGAGGAACATTTCCCAAACCCGGAACAGACCGTCAGGCGCATCCGCGGAGCCGGGCTGCGTCTGCTGCTGTGGCAGATCCCCGTCCTCAAGCACGATGACGAGCATCCCCGCGCGCCCGTTCATGAGGCGGACATCCAGGAGGCCGTCCGCCGCGGCTATGTCATCCGCCGGGAGGACGGCAGCCCTTACCGCATCAACGGGCGCTGGTTCGCCCACAGCCTGATGCCGGACTTCACCAACCCTGAAGCCCGCGCCTGGTGGTTCGGCAAGCGGAAATACCTGCTGGACATGGGCGTGGAGGGCTTCAAGACCGATGGCGGGGAGTTCCTGTTTGAGGAGGGCGCAAGGCTTCACAACGGCATGCGGGGGCTGGAAGCCCACAATCTGTACACCGGCCAGTATGTGGAAGCCTACCAAAACTTTTTAAAAGAGAACGGCGTCAGGGGCCTGACTTTCAGCCGGGCCGGCTATGTGGGCGCCCAGACCCAGCCCGCCCACTGGGCAGGGGACCAGCTGAGCACCTTCAGCGAGCTGCAGGCCCAGCTCAGGGCCGGGATCTCGGCCGGCCTGTCCGGCATCCTGTTCTGGGGCTTTGACATCGGCGGCTTCGCCGGCCCCATCCCCACGGCCGAGCTCTACCTGCGGGCCACCGCCCTGGCCTGCTTTTGCCCCATCATGCAGTGGCATTCGGAGCCCCGGGGCGGGCAATACGGCGGGATGCGGGTGGAAAACAACAACCGCAGCCCCTGGAACCTGGCGCAGAGGCTGGGGGACCCCCGGGTGCTCAGCCTGGGCATACGCTTTGCCAGGCTGCGGGAAGGCCTGCGCCCCTACCTGTGGCAGGAAGCGCAGGCCTGTGTCCGGGACGCCAGGCCCCTGATGGCGCACCTGTGCCTGGACTGGCCGGAGGACGCTGCCGCCCTGTCCACCCATGACCAGTTCATGCTGGGGCGGGAGCTGATGGTGGCGCCCGTGGTGGAGGAAGGTAAAACCAGCCGCAGAGTGTACCTGCCCGAAGGCGTCTGGGAGGATTTTTTCACCGGCCGGCGCCATTCGGGGAACCAGACTTTGCTCGCGGATGCGCCGTTTGAGCGGATCCCGGTGTTCAGAAGGCTGACAAGCTGATTCTCGCCACTTCAGGAAAGGAGGCGCGCATGTACCTGCCCAACGCGAACACCCGCCGGACGGCGACCGCGGTGTTTCTCGCGCCTTCCCTGATCGGGGTGGCGGTCTTCTGCCTGCTGCCCATTGCCATGTCGTTTTACTACAGCTTCATGGATTACGACCTGCTGGCGGGAAGCATGGACTTCCTGGGGCTAAAAAACTTCGCGCGGATCCTGACCGGGCGGGAATTTCCCCAGGTGCTTCTCCACACCCTGACCTACCTGGGGCTTTACCTGCCGTTGATTCTGGTGTGCTCCCTGGGCCAGGCCCTGCTGCTCAACCGCAGCTTCCGGGGGCGGGCGGTGCTTCGGACGGTGTTCTATACTCCTGTGATCACCTCCCGGGTGGCCGCCGCCGTGGTGTGGACCTGGGTGCTGTCCGGGCGCTACGGGCTGATGAACCAGGCCCTGTCCCTGTTTGGCATCAAGGGCCCCGCGTGGTTGTCCAGCCGCGTCTGGGCCATGCCTGGGATCGTGATCACCGCCGTGTGGAAGGACACCGGCTATTATGCCCTGATGGTGCTGGCGGCGCTCAAAAGCATCGACCCCGCGCTGTATGAGGCCGCCGGCATTGACGGCGCGGGCGGCGCGCGGAAGTTTTTCAGCATCACCCTGCCGCTGCTGACGCCCACCCTCTTCCTGCTGGTGGTCATCAATGTCATCTACGGGCTGCAGGTGTTTGACTCCGTGCTGATCATGACCGATGGCGGGCCGGGCGGGGCGACCACCGTCTTCCTGGAACGCATCTACAAGTACGCCTTCCGGCAGTACAAGATGGGCATGGCTTCGGCCTATTCCTGGATCCTGTTCCTCATCATCCTGGCCTTTACGCTGCTGCAGTTCCGCCTGCAGAAAAGGTGGGTGAACTATGATGCCTAAGCTGCGCGCAAAACAGCTCAGGAACGCCGCTTTTTACGTCATGGTTGTCCTCATGGCGGCCCTGACGCTGCTGCCCTTCCTGTTCATGCTGTCCTCCTCCTTCAAGGGCAGCGAGGCCATCCGCACCATTCCCATCCGCTGGATCCCGGAGCGCCCCACCCTGGAGGGCTATATCCGGGTGTTCAACATGCCCGGCTTCTCCTTTGGCAGGGCAAGCCTCAACAGCCTCTTCCTGGCGCTTGCCACCACCCTGGTGCAGGTGCTCAGCGCCTGCATGGCCGCCTTTGTGTTCGCCAAGCTGCCCTTCAGGGGCTCGGACAAGCTCTTTGGCCTGTACCTGGCCACCATGATGATCCCGGGCACGGTGACCATGGTGCCCAACTACATCATCCTGCGAATCATGGGGCTGCTGGACAGCTATACCGGGCTGATCCTGCCCGCCCTGGCCAACGCCTTCGGCATGTTCCTCATGCGCCAGGCGATGATCACGGTGCCGGACAGCTACCTGGAATCCGCCATGCTGGACGGCGCCTCCCTGTACAGGGTGTTTCTTGTCATTCTGCTGCCCATGGTGGCGCCCACCTTCTTCACCCTGGTGCTGCTGGCCTTCATGGGCGCCTGGAACAGCTACCTGTGGCCCCTGATCGTGCTGACCAGCACCGGCAAGCAGACCCTGCAGGTGGTGTTGGGCAACATGAACAGCATGTACCGCAACAACGAGCACGTCCTCATGGCGGGGGCCGTGCTCACCATCCTGCCCATCCTGCTGGTCTATGTGCTCTCCCAGCGCCGCGTAGACAGCGGCATCGCCCTGGGCGGGCTCAAATAGTCCCCCAACCCCGGATCAAACGCGCAAGCGTTCAAAAAATAGGAGGTATCCCAATGAAAAAGATCCTGGCTTTCCTGCTTGCCGCTGCGCTGCTCATGGCCTTCGCCGCAGCCGCCAGCGCACAGACCACCCTGACCTACGCCAACTTCTCCGCTTCCGGCGCCCAGGAGGAAACCCTCAAGAAGATGATCGCCATCTTTGAGGAAAAGAATCCCGACATCAAGATCGACCTGCAGCTGACCGGCTACAACGATTATTTCACGGGGCTGGCCACCCGCGTGGGCGGCGGCAACCCGCCGGACGTGTTTGAATTGAACATGGAGAACTTCCTGGCCTACATGCTCAGGGGCGCCGTGGCCGACCTGAGCGACCTGGGCATAGCGCGCGGCAATTATTCCGAAGGCACCCTGGCGGCTGTGTCCAATGAGGGCAGGCTCTACGCCGTGCCCATGAGCTTCTCCACCTGCGTGCTGTTCTACAACAAGGCACTCTTTGACCAGGCCGGGCTTGCGTACCCCACCAATGAATGGACCTGGGCGGACGCGCAGGCGGCCGCGGAAAAAATCCGGGCGCTGGGCGAGGACATCTGGGGCTATTTCCAGCCCGTCTCCTACCATGAGTTCTACAAGTCCGTAAAGGGCAACGGCGGCAGCCTGGTCAGCGCCGACTACACCGCCTTTACCGCCAACGCGCCCAAGAACGTGGCGGTGCTGCAAGCCATGCTCCAGCGCGTGCGGGGCGAAGGCCGCGTGCAGCCCAACCAGGAGGACATGGCCGGCCGCGGTGACTGGGACATGTTCACTGAGGGCAAGCTGGGCATGATCGTCACCGGCATCTGGGGCTTCCCCACCTTCACGGAAAAGGCCGCCTTTGAATGGGACATCGTGGTGGAGCCGGGGTTCAAGGACAAGGCCACTTTCTTCTTTGCCAATGTCAACGCCATCTCTCCCAATTGCGCCCACAAGGAAGCGGCTGCCAGGTTCATTGATGCCCTGGGCTCGGACCCGGACATCGTGCAGCTGCGCCTGGACGCCAGCTGGGAGCTGCCCACCATCGCGGACCAGAGCAGGCTGAGCCAATATCTGGACATCACCCCGCCCGCCAACCGCACCGCCGTGTTTGACAGCATGAACTTCGCTTCCGCGCCGCCTGCCCTGATTGAAGCCGGCGCCGCCGCAGAGATCATCGGCAACGTGTTGTCTACGCTGGAGAGCAACGAAGTCACCGCCCAGGAAGCCCTGGACGATATCCAGGCGCAGCTGGAAGCGGCCGAGCTGCTGAAATAATAATGCTGATACTTTTCTTTACATCAGTATAAGCGCCAGAAAGTCAAGGGATGCGCGGCGCCCGCGCATCCCTTTTATATTGTCTGGAATAACCAATTGTTCCTGTCAGTTCCCCCTGCGGCCGCGCCCGTCGCGGGGCCGGCTTCCGCTATCGGCGGCATTCCCGGGCTGGTTGCGGCGTCCATAGGCGGGGGCGCCGCCCTCATCCGCCCGGCGGCTGCCGGCGCGCAGGCCTTGCCCGCTGCCGGGCCTGTTCAGGTTGCGCTCAAAGGCCGCCAGGTGGTTCTCGGACGCGTTCTTCAGCGCCTGGAGCACGGTCTTCACATCCTCCGGCAGCCCCTCCTGCTTCAGGAAGGTTTCATACATTTTGATATTGTTGATCTCCACCGTCACGCCGGTCTGATAGATCTCCTCCAGCGTCTCGGGCAGCGTCACATGCCCGGCGGAGGTATCCTCCGGCACAGGGATCTTGTAGGCGGCAAACAGGGGCAGCAGGTGCTCCACATGGGTTTGCTCAGCCTTCATGATGTTGCCAAAGGGGCGGTCCACGCCGAATTTCTCCATGATCGCCTTGTATTCAGCCAGGGCTAGGTACTCGTCCTGCAGGGCGTAGACCAGCATCTGCTCCACCGTATAGGTCTCGCCCTCCCTGACCGCGGCCGCGCCGTAGTCCCCGGAAGCCAGGCCCATCACCGGCACAGCCAAAGCCAGCGCCAGCGCCAGCATGCTCATCCATTTCTTTGTGTTCATCGTAATTTCCTCTTTCCTTTCATTCCGGCATTCCTTTGCCGTGATCCTATCCTAAACGGAAACTGTGGCGGAAATGTGTTTTATCGCGGGAGAAAGTTCGATGATTCCGTGGACAGATGATGAACGTTCACCAGGCGCTGTCAGCCGCCGGCGGGCAGCGGAGAAGCGCTCATGCTGATACACGCAGGATTCGAACCGGCATGAAATAATTTATGTTGACTTGTGTTGAGAGTTGCAGTATACCGTTTTCGAGTAAGAAATTGCTCCGATGATTACCTGAAAGCGAAGTGATTTTCCCATGGAAGAAAGGGCTGAGGAAAGCCATATCCCTCCTCCTGCGCTGGTCATTGGAATCATTTATAACCTCAAGCATGACTCATCCGGCGACACTCCCGACGCACAAGCCGAATACGACAGCATTGACACCGTCTACGCCATCAGGGACGCTCTTGCCTGCGCGGGTCTCGGCGTGCTGCTTTTTGAGGTGGATTCAACGCTCCCCGAGCGCCTTGCGCACAATCACATAGACATGGCGTTCAATATCGCCGAAGGCACTTCGGGGCGCGGCAGGGAAGCCCAAATCCCCGCGCTTTTGAATATGCTCGGCATTCCTTTTACAGGATCAGACGAAACGACGCTCTGCATCGCGCTGGACAAGGCGCTTACCAAAAGACTGCTTTCCACATACGACGTTCGCTCGCCGAAATACACTGTGTTCGGGCTTCATATAAAACCCGATCTGAGCGGCATGAAATACCCGATCATCATCAAACCCAACGCCGAGGGGTCAAGCAAGGGAATCTCCGATATCAGCATCGTGAATTCCGACGAAGAATTTGACCAGCAACTCAAGTACATGTTAGGCCACTACAAAGGCGACATGCTGGCAGAGGAATATATAGAAGGCCGCGAGTTCACCGTGGGCATTCTGGGGAACGGGCAGGATATGCGCGTTTTTCCGCCGATGGAGATTTCATTCCATAAAAGCACGCGGGGAAACTATCGCATCTACAGCTATAACGTGAAACAGGATTACAAGAACCATGTGTCGTACAGCTGCCCGTCCGACATAGACAAAAATACCGAAAACGAAATGATGGAATTGTCGCGCCGGATATACAAGGCCCTCGGATGCCGGGATTTTTCCCGGATCGACTTTCGTCTTTCCGCAGACGGCAAAATATACTTCATTGAAATCAATCCGCTTCCCGGCCTGGCTCCCGGTTACAGCGACTACCCCATGCTTGCTGAGTTTTCCGGCGTTTCATACAACGATCTGGTGCTGAGCGTGCTGCGCGCTGGCGCCAGCCGCTGTGGAATCACCCTGTAATGCCCGGAGCGCTTCCGCACGGCAATCACCCATGCCGCGTTTCCCTCATGGCGCCTGACGAGGGTCTGCTGAGCGATTCATGCTGACGTAACGCTTGTTTGCATCCAAATACTCATAATTTATGATTTAAGCTCAGCCGCCGCTCAAAAAACGTCCGCGTACAGCGCGAAAAGGGCGGCGCCCGGCCTACACCTGATTGTGAATCTCCTTTTTCGCTCTGTTCAGCGCGCTTGCGATCGCCTGATCCATATCATAATACCTGTATTCCCCCAGGCGGCCGCCGAAGATGACGCCGCTTTCCCTGTCCGCCAGTTCCTTGTATTGCAAATACAAGCCTTCGTTTCTCCTGTCATTGACCGGGTAGCAGGGTTCATCGCCCGGCTTCCATTCGGATGAGTACTCTCTTGAAATCACCGTCCCGGGCAGATCGTTCCCGGCATCATCCTTCCCGAATTGAAACCATTTATGCTCAATAATCCTTGTCCACGGCGTATCGCGGTCCGTATAGTTGATCACGGCGTTGCCCTGATAATTCGCCGTATCGAGGACCTCGTGTTCAAAACGGACGGACCTGTACTCAAGATTGCCCAGCCTGTAATCAAAATAGGCGTCGATGGCGCCGGTATAGATGATTTTGCCCGCCAACGCGTTCCAGCCTTCCCTGTCGGTGAGATAGTCTTCATTCAGCCTCACTTCGATCCCCTCAAGCATCCCGGCGACCATCCCGGTATAGCCGGCGACCGGTATTCCCTGATATGGATCGCTGAAATAACTGTTGTCAAAGGTATATCTTACAGGCAGCCTCCTGATAATAAACGCGGGCAGCGCTGCGCAATCCCGCCCCCACTGCTTCTCCGTATAGCCCTTGACAAGCTTCTCATAGATATCCCTGCCCACAAGAAAGATGGCCTGCTCCTCAAGGTTTTCGGGCTCTTTCGTGATTTCCCTTCTCTGCTCCTCAATTTTTGCCCGCGCCTCCTCAGGTCTTACCACGCCCCACATTTTGTTGAAGGTGTGCATATTGAAGGGCAGGGGGTACAATTCTCCCCTGTAATTCGCCACAGGGGAATTGGTATAGCGGTTAAATACTGCAAATCTCTGCACATAATCCCACACATCCTTGTTCCCGGTATGAAAAATATGGGCGCCATACCTGTGCACATGAATGCCCCCGACAGTTTCCGTGTAGACATTCCCGCCGATCCAGGGCCTTTTCTCGATCACTACAACACGCTTTCCGGCATCGGTCAGCTTCCTCGCGCACACAGCCCCGTACAAACCCGCGCCGACAATCAGATAATCATATCGTTTCATGATCCCTCCCCGTCTCCTATGCCGGTCAAGGAGAAAACTCAAAGGCTGAGGAATTCCGGAGCCGCTGCCCTCCTGCCTGACAGCCAATGATCCGCCCGGCGGCGAAGCGATCAGCCGCCGCTCAAAAACGCGTCCGCGTACAGCGCGAAGAAGGCGGCGCCCGGCCCGAGCACATCCTCATCGATGCCGAACCTGGGGTGGTGAAGGTCATACACCAGGCCCTTCTTTTCGTTGCGGATGCCGATAAAGCACATGAAGCCGCCGAACTGCTCCAGAAACATGCCGAAATCCTCCGAGGCGCAGATGGGCTTCAGGGAAGCGGGCGTCAGCACCGGGTGCCGGCCAAGCACCTCCCGGGCCAGCGCGACGGACTGCGCGTCATTGTTGACGATGGGCGGGCCCTCATAAAACTCCACGCGGGCGGCTGCGCCATGGGCAAGGGCGGTGTGTTCGGCGATCTCGCGGATCAGTTCGGGCAATCGGGCGCGCTGCTGCGTTGAGAAGGTGCGAAAGCCGCCCCAGGCCGTCGCCTTCTGGGGGATGATGTTGCCCTGGGTGCCGCCCGCCACCCTGCCCACATGCACCACGCAGGGCTCAAGGGCCGCCACGCGGTTGGCCGGGATCGCGGAGACGTCCAGCACGATCCGGCACAGGGGCTTGATGGGATCGATGCAAAGCTCGGGCTGGGAGGCGTGGCCGCCGCGCCCTGTCACCTCCACCATGAAGTTGTTGGTGGCGGCCATGCGCGCGCCTTCCTCCACGCTGATCAGCCCGCTGTCCAGGCTGGGCATCAGATGGGCAGCGATGGCGCGGTCCACGCCGCCCTCAGCCAGAAGGTAGTCGACGATCCCCCGGGCGCCGCCGCCCACCTCCTCGGCGGACTGGAAGCAAAGGTAAACGGTGCCGCCCAGCTCAGGCTGCGCCTGTTTGAGCATGGCCGCTGCGCCCAGCAGCATGGCGGTATGCCCGTCATGCCCGCAGGCGTGCATGACGCCCTCGTGTTCGGACTTGAAGGGCACCTCAGCCTCCTCCTGGATGGGCAGCGCGTCCATGTCCGCGCGGATGGCCAGCCTGCGGCTGCCCTGCTCAGCCTTGCCGCCTACCAGCTTGCCCACCACGCAGTTGTGCGCCAGGCGCACATGGGGGATACCCAGATGGTCCAGCTGCCCGCTGACCACCCGCGCGGTGCGCTCCTCCTCAAAGGACAGCTCCGGGTGGGCATGAAAATCCCGCCGCAGGGCGATGATGTACTCCTCGTATTGTTTGGACAGCGTTGCAAAATCCATGTGTTCCGCCTCCTTTTTGCGCGCCGCCGCGCAAAAATCATCCTGATGATTCAGTAAACTCCGCCCGGCGCGCTCAGCGCGGGGAGCCGCAGCCCGAGCAGCCCGCGCAGCCGCCGCTGCAGCCCAAGTCCTCAGCGAACTCGTCCTCGCCGGTCAGCTGCGCCTGCAGCGCGCGGTTGACGCGCTCCATCATGCGGTTGAAGGTCAACCGCGCGATGCTGACCTGCAGCATGCGCTCATGCCGGCTGATCTGCTCCTGCAGGCCGTCGGCCTGGTCCCTCAGGGCCTTGAGGTCCTGCTCCGGGGCCTCGTCCCCGGCTTCGGCCGCGGCGATCCGGTCGCGCAGGTCAGCGTAGCGCTCCAGCATGCCGGAGACCTCGGGATCTTGGTACATCTGCTCATCCAGGGCGTTCAAGTTGGTGAATTCCTCGGATTGGGCGATCAGCCGGCCCAGCTCGCGGGCTTTTTCCAGAATCTTTTCCATCAGGGGTTCTCCTTTTCAATTTGTCTGGCCTTGAGGGTCTTGCTGCCCTGCCCTGTGATCAGGACGGGCACGATCTGCCCGATCCGGTCGGGATCGGCGCTGAAGTTGCAGGCGATGCCCCGCCCGGTCTTGCCGGTGAGCTGGCCGGGGTCGCGTTTGGAGAGGCCTTCGGCCAGCACGCTTGCCGTCTGCCCGACAAGGCCGCGCAGCACCTCCCGGGTGATGTCCTCCTGCAGGGCGATCAGGCGCAGGATGCGCTCGCGCGCCACCTCCGGGTCGATCCGCCCGGGCAGCCTGGCGGCGGCCGTGCCCGAGCGCGGGCTGTAGATAAAGGTGAAGGCGCTGTCGAAGCGCACCTGGCGCGCCAGGGACAGGGTCTGCTCAAAGTCCTCCTCAGTCTCGCCGGGGAAGGCCACGATCAGGTCGCTGGTCAGCCCGATGTGCGGGATGGCCTGGCGCAGGGCGCGCACGCGCTCCAGGTACCAGTCCCGGGTGTATCTGCGGTTCATGGCCGCGAGCATGCGGTCGCTGCCGGACTGCGCAGGCAGGTGCAGGTGCGGGCAGACGGCCGGGTTGCGCGCCATCTCCGCGATCAGCTCATCGGACAGGTCCTTGGGGTGGGAGGTCATGAAGCGCAGCCGGCGGATACCGGTCTGGCCCAGGGCGCGCAGCAGGTCCTCAAAGCGAGGCCCGCCGGTGTCCCTGCCGTAGGAGTTGACGTTCTGCCCCAGCAGCATGATCTCCTGCACGCCCTCATCCACCAGGCGCTGCGCTTCGCTCACGATCTGCTTTAATTCCCGCGAGCGCTCCCGCCCGCGCACCAGGGGCACCACGCAGTAGGAGCAAAAGTTGTCGCAGCCGTACATCACCGTCTGGTAGGCGAAAAAGGGCGAGGAGCGCAGGATCGGCAGGCCCTCATACAGGGTGGAATCCTCCCCCCGGCGGAAGGCCTGCTCCCGCCGCCCCTCCATGGCGTCCAGCAGGCGCTGGGGCAATTGGTAGATCTCCCCCGGGCCGAAGCTGAAATCCACATGAGGATAGCGCCTGCTCAGCCGTTCCTGAAAGCCCTCCTGCTGGGCCATGCAGCCGCACACGCCCACCAGCAGCTCAGGGCGCACCCGTTTGATCTTCCTGGTAAAGACGATGTTGCCCATGGCGCGGCGTTCCGCGTTGTCGCGGATGCAGCAGGTGTTGAACAGGATCAGCCCGGCCTTCTCCCTGTCCGCCTCCGGCGCCATGCCCATTTCCTCCAGCATCCCGGCCAGGGTTTGGGAGTCATGGGCGTTCATCTGGCAGCCATAGGTGACCAGGTGGTAGGTCAAGGGCCGGTCCGGCCGCTCCCGGATCTCCCGGGCAATGGCCTGCTGGCGCAGGATCTCCTCCCGCGCGATGGGCCGCACCGCGTCACGCGTCGCCAATGTCCTGCTCCTCCTCTTCGCGCTCCAATGGAACCTCCAGCGCGGCCTCGGCCTTCCTGCGGGTCATCTCCATCAGGCCCAGCCGGGTGAAGCCCAGCACCTCGCTGCTCACCCGGTCCTCGCGCAGCGCTTCCGCCAGGGCGGCCTGCACCGCGTCGCGCTGGTCCTGGCCGGGCATGTCGATAAAGTCAATCAGGATGATGCCGCCCGCGCGGCGCAGGCGCAGCAGCCGGGCGATCTCCCCGGCGGCCTCCAGGTTGACCCTGAGCGTCAAGTCGTCCGCGCGGCGGCTGTCGCCGCCCGAATTGACATCGATCAGCAGCGCGGCCTCGCACTGGTCCAGCACCAGAAAGCCGCCGGAGGGCAGGAAGACCCGCCTGCCCAGCGCCCGGCGCAGCTGCCGCTCCACGCCATACAGCGAAAAAGGGTCAGGGTGCAGCTGCACGGGCAGCCCAAGGCCCGCGGCAGCCTGCTCATCATCGGTCACAATCCGCTCCGGCGGCACGCGCTCATCGCGCTGCAAGCGCTGCAAAGCGCCCGGCGCGGGCGCCAGCAGCATGGGCGCGGCGCCGGCGCGGGCGCGCGATCGCAATTCCTCCCAGTAAGCCTGATGGGAGGCGATCTCCGCCGCCAATTCCTCCAGGGGCAGCTGTTCGGCCCGGGCGCGCAGCACCAACCCCATGCCCGGCGGGCACAGCCTGCGGGCCAGCGCCCGCAGCGCAGCGGGATCCCGCGCGCGCCTGCTGACGTGGGCATAATTGCCCCGGGGCAGCAGCATGGCCCCGCGCCCGGGCAGGGCGATGTCACAGGTCAGGTAGGCGGACTTGCCGCCCTGGGCCGGCCGTTTGATCTGCACGATCAGGCTGTCCCCCGGCGCGGGGCGGTCCATGCCTGCCAGCTCATTGAAGGGCAAAAAGCCCTCCACGCCGGGCGCCAGCCGGACAAACATCGCCCCAAGGCCCTTCATCACCCGCCCGGCGCGCCCCAGGTAGACGGCGCCGGAGGCCACGGCGCTGTCCTCCTGAAGGGGGGCGTACTCAAGCAGCCGCCTGTTCTCCAGCAGCGCCAGGGCGGGCGTCCCGCCGCGCGCGCGGATCAGCAGCTCTTTCACGGGTCCTCCAGCGGCGCCATGCGCCCGTCCAGCAGGGCGGCGCGCGTGATGGCGCAGCGCGGCGGGGCAACGCCGGCAAAAGCCGCCAGAGAGGCCAGCAGCTGGTCCGGCCGGGCGGTCCCCCGCTCGCTGATGGCCAGGACGGCATGCAGCGCGCCCTGCTTGACCAGCAGGTTGTACACCAGGGGGCGCAGGTCGTCCATGCGCTCGCCGGACTTGGTCTTTCTCAGGCAGGGGATGGCAGTCTGCGCCAGAAAGCCGGGCACGGCGGCCAGCAGCTCCGGCGCGGCCTCCCGCGGGACGATGGTGTACACGGCGGCCTCCAGCCGCGCCATGGCCGGGGCGGCGTCATCGCCGAGCAGCCGGGCCTGCAGCGCCTTGAGCCCTTCGGGCAGCGCGGCGTTGAGCCGCCGGAGGAAGTCCTGTTCAGCCACGGGCTCGCCCAGCGGCAGCTCCATGACCTCGCGCTCACCCTGGATGCCCACGGACAGGGGCGCGGCGAAGCTCAGCAGCAGATGGGGATTGAAGCCCTGGGAATAGCACACCGGCAGCCCGCTGCGGCGCAGCGCGCGCTGCATGGCGCGCTGCAGGTCCAGGTGCCCTAAAAAGCGGTGCAGGCCCAGCTTTTGGTAGACCACCAGCATCTTCATTCCGGGCACATCCCCTCAAAGCGGCGCAGGCCGCAGTGCCCGCAGCCCTCCCTGCAGTCCGGCGTGGTCTGCCCGCGCAGGGCGCGCTCGTTCTCCAGCCACAGGTAGCCGCGCGTCACGCCGATGTCCACAAAGTCCCAGGGGAAGCGCTCGTCCTTCTCGCGCGCGCGGTGGGCGATGAAGGCCGGGTCAACCCCGGCGTCCGAAAAGGCCTGCAGCCAGGCCTGGAAATTGAAATGCTCGCTCCAGCCGTCCAGCCGGCAGCCCAGCTCATAGGCGCGCAGCAAAACCGGCGACAGCTCGCGCCCGCCGCGGGCGAAGCAGGCCTCCAGAAAGCTGGTCTCCGGGTCGTGCCAGTTGAAGGTGACCCCGCGGATGTTCAGCGCGTTTCGCAGCAGGCCCTGCTTGCGGCGGATCTCTTCCAGCCTGTCCTGGGCCGCCCACTGGAAGGGCGTGAAGGGCTTGGGCACAAAGGTGGAGGCGCTGACCACCACCTTCAGCCCGCGGGCGCGCTTCTCCCGGGGCAGGGCGTAATAGCAGTCCACCACCTTGCGCGCCAGGGCGGCGACGCCCAGCACATCCTCATCGGTCTCGGTGGGCAGGCCGATCATGAAGTACAGCTTGACGCTGTTCCAGCCGGCTTCAAAGGCCTCCCTGACCGCGCGCAGCAGGTCCTCCTCGGTGACGCCCTTGTTGATCACATCCCGCAGGCGCTGCGTGCCGGCCTCTGGCGCCAGGGTCAGGCCGGATTTCTTGACCCTGCCGCTGTCGGCCAGCACCTCCTGCAGGGGCCCGTCAACGCGCAGGCTGGGCAGGGACAGGCTGACGCGCCGGCCCTCAAAGCGCTCGTTGAGCCCGCGGATCAGCGGCAGAAGCTGAGAATAATCGCCGGTGGACAGGCTGGACAGGCTGATCTCCTCATACCCGGTGGCCTCAAACAGGGCCTGCGCCTGTTCCAGCAGCTTCCCGGGGCTGCGCTCGCGCACCGGGCGGTAGAGCATGCCGGCCTGGCAAAAACGGCAGCCGCGCGTGCAGCCGCGCATGATCTCCAGCACGATGCGGTCATGCACAGCCTCGGTATAGGGCAGGGGCATGGCCGCGGGGAAGCAGGCGGCGTCCAGGTCCGTCTCAACGCGCTTGACCACGCGGGCCGGCGCTTCTTCAACCTTGGGCGTGAAGGCGGCCAGGGTGCCGTCCTCATGCCAGACGCTTTCATACAGCGAGGGCACATATACGCCCGGGATGCCGGCCAGCCTCAATAAAATCCGCTCCCTGCGCAGGCCCTCCCGCCGCCCGGCGCCGATCACCTCCAGCATCTGCACTGTAGCGGTCTCGCCGTCGCCCATCAAAAAGGCGTCCACAACCTCCGCCAGCGGCTCGGGGTTGGCGGCGCAGGGGCCACCGGCGATGACAAAGGGCGCCCGCTCCCCGCGCTGCCCGCCGCGCAGCGCGATGCCGCCCAGGTCCAGCATGGCGAGGATGTTGGTGTAGCTCATCTCATACTGCAGGGTGAAGCCCACCGCGTCAAACTCGCTCAGCGCGCGGCGGCTCTCCAGGGAGTACAGCGGGATGCCCGCCGCCTTCAGGCCGTCCGCCATGTCCGCCCAGGGCATCATGACGCGCTCGCAGAGCATATCTTCACGGGCGTTGACCGCCTCATAGATGATCTTCATGCCCAGGTGGCTCATGGCCACTTCATAGGTGTCCGGAAAGGCGAAGCAAAAGGCGGTCCGTCCCGGGCGCCATTCCTTTTTTATCGCGTTCACCTCGCCCCCCGTGTAGCGGGCGGGGCGCTGTACCTCCTCCAGCAGCATTTCCAGGCGCTGGCCCATGTCCCGGTTCAAAGCCTACCTCCGACAAATCAGTAAGCTGTATTTTACCACGCGCGGGGCGATCTGTCACGGAAGGCCGGCCTGACGGCTTGCGCCTTCCGCGCGTTCGCGTATAATGCAAGGACAGCCGGGGGTGCGCGGCGCGCCCTTTGGCAAAAACCGCCCGGCAAAGGAGGTCTATGAAACTTCATCCTGTCCCGCAGGCCCGTCCCACCCCGCAGCAGGCAGCCTGGCAGCAAATGGAGCTGGGCCTGTTCATTCACTGGTTTCCCATGGGCTGGTACCACGACATTGACCAGCCGCGCCTGAGCGACGCGGCCTATCGCGCGGAGCTGCTGGCCCGCTGCACCTGCGCCACCCTGGACACCCGGCAATGGGCGCGTTCCGCAACCGATCTGGGCGCGAAGTACCTGGTATTTGTCGCCAAGCACGCCCTGGGCTTTTGCGCCTGGCAGACCGATGAGGGCGACTTCAACATGAAGCGCATCCCCTGGAAAAACGGGCGGGGCGACGTGGTGGCGGAATTGGCCGCCTCCTGCCGCGAGGCCGGGATCAGGCTGGGCATTTACCTGGCGGCGGACACCATGGTCATGGACGCCGGCGCGCGCGGCCTGACGCGCGACCCGGCGCGGCAGGCGGAATACACGCGCGTCTACCGCGCCTGGCTGAAGGAGCTGCTCACCCGCTACGGCGACATTGTGGAGGTCTGGTTTGACGGTTCCCTGGCCATTGAGGTCGGCGATATCCTGCAACACTATGCCCCGCGCGCGATGGTCTTTCAAAGCCCCTATGCCACCATCCGCTGGGTGGGCCAGGAGGAAGGCTACGCCGCAGACCCGGCCTGGCATGCCGTATGGCGGCAGGACGCCCTCTCAGGCGTGGCCACCCAGCGCCACGGCGACCCGGACGGCGATACCTGGCTGCCGCTGGAATGCGACGCGCGCCTTCGCCGGGACTGGGGCTTCCACCATGACCTGGCGGACAACCCGCTCAGGAGCCTGGATGAGCTACTGGCCATGTACTACGGCTCCGTCGGCCGGGGCGCAGTGCTGCTGCTCAACCAGGCGCCCCATCCCCAGGGCCACATCCTGCCCGAGGACATGGCGCGCATGAAGGAGCTGGGCGATGAGATCCGCCGGCGCTTTGCGCGGCCCCTAGCGTCCGGTTCCGGCCGCGGGGCCGTGGTGGAGCTGGACCTGGGCGGCCCAAAGGAAATCGACCACGTTATGTTGCAGGAGGACATCAGCCAGGGGCAGCGCGTGCGCGCCTACCGGGTGGCCGCGCGGAGCGGGGGGCAATGGCGCGCGGTGTGCGCCGGCAGCGCCATCGGCTACAAGAAGATCGACTGCTTTGAGCCGCTTCCGGCCGAGGCGCTGCGCTTTACGGCGCTGGAGTCCGCGGGAACGCCCATCCTCAGGACCCTGGCCGCGTTCCGGGCGGGCCGGCCGCCGGCCGCCCTGCGTCCCCTTGACAGCGCCTGGATTGCCGTGGGCGAATGGGGCTCCGGGCAGTTTGACCATGGCAGCTGCCAGGCGGACTGGGCCTTCAACCTCAGCCCCTATCTGCCGGAGGCCGGGCAATATGCCCTGCGCTTCGCGCAGCACCCGGGCTATCATGACGCCCTGCGCCTCAATCGCGTCTGGCTGGAGGTGGACGGCGTCCCCCAGGACAGCTACCTGTCTTCCGGCCCGGACGCGCTGGGCTTCGCGCTGTATCTGCCCGCTGTCGGCCGGCAGGTGGCGCTGCGCGCGCAAAGCAGCCGGTATGACCATCCGCCCCACCTGCGCGGCCAGCTGCTGCTGCGCCGCGCGGACCCGAATGCTTAGAAATATATCCAGACATCAGCGCCCGGCAGATATACGGAGGAGATCACCATGAGCATCACCCTGGAACAGGTCAGGCAGCACCCCGCGGTGCGCGCCTACATCCAGAAATCCGACGAGTCCCTGATGGCCATGGGCTATACCGAGCATTCCTTCGCCCATGTCACCCGGGTGGCGCGTACCGCCCGGGACATCCTGGCCCAAACCGGGCACAGCCAGCGGGACGGAGAATTGGCCGCCATCGCCGGCTACCTGCACGACATCGGCAACATGATCAACCGCAAGGGGCACGAGACCTCTGGCGCGCTGATGGCCTTTCACCTGCTCAATGACATGGGCGCGGCGCAGGAGGACATCGCCACCATCGTCACCGCCATCGGCAACCATGACGAGGCCACCGCCTTCCCGGTCAACGATGTGGCGGCCGCCCTGATGATCGCCGACAAGACCGACGTGCGCCGCACCCGCGTGCGGGACAAGGCCTCCATCGCCTTTGACATCCACGACCGGGTCAACTACGCCGTGGTGGACTCCCGGGTGGAGGTGCTGACTGAGGAAAAGGAGATCCGCCTCAACCTGTCGATCGACACGGCCTCCAGCCCGATCTCCGAATACTTCGAGATCTTCCTCTCGCGCATGATCCTCTGCCGCAAGGCGGCCGAGAAGCTTGGCTACAGCTTCGGCCTGGTCATCAACGGGCAGAAGATGATGTGAGCGGAGAAGAGCAGCTCAAAACAGCTAAGATCTGGCATTTCTTCTTCTGAATCGTTTTTTCGGCAGGAGACTGATGTTGAGCCTTCTTCATATGCACATGTTATAATGAGGCTATAAGGCCTGCGGACTTCCCCGATTGGAAGATTACGGACGGAGAAGCAATATGCGCTTTGTTTTCAAGACCCTGCTGGTGAGCGCGCTGATGTGTCTGCTGTGCGCAGGCATGGCGCTGGCCACGGACATCACCAGGGAATGCCTTGTGACGGCGCCGGGCTCGCAGTCGGCATGGGCAAAGGCGGCGGATGGCCGGTATGACAGCGCCTGGACATATAAGCGTCAGCAGGATTGCGTCCTCACCCTGCAAGCCCCGCCCGGCACGCGTGAGGGCGGCCTGTACGTGTGTTTTCAGACCGAGCCCGAAGAGATGGCGGTCAAATCCGGCGGGCGGGAGATCTACCGCCGGCAGGGGGCAGGTCTCGCGCACCGCTATGTGCCTTTTGCCGGGGATGAACCGCTGACGCTGGAACTGCGCGGCGGCAAGGACGGCGTGTCCATCAGCGAGTTCAGGGTGTTTTCCGGCGCTCAGCCGCCGGACTGGGTGCAGCGATGGCAGTCGCCGCTTACGCGCGCCGATTTGCTCATCATCGTGGCGCACCCGGATGATGAGCTGCTGTGGATGGGAGGCGCCATCCCGTATTATGCCCTGGAGCGCGGCAAGCGGGTGGCGGTGGCCTATATGACCTGCGCCAGCCGCCTGCGCCGCAGCGAGCTGCTCAACGGCCTGTGGACGGCGGGCGTCTGCAACTATCCTTTCATCGGCAGTTTCCGCGACGCCAGCAAGAACGGCGTCAAGAGCGTGCAGGCGGCCTGGGGCGGAGAGGACAAGGCGGCGGCGCATGTCACGCGCCTGATCCGCCAGCTGCAGCCGCAGGTGGTGCTTACACATGATCTGCGCGGCGAGTATGGGCATCCGGCGCACATCGTCACCGCGCGCGCGGTGCTCAAGGCGCTGGAGGCCTCCGCTGACGCCCGTCAGTTTCCCGACAGCGCGGCGCAGCACGGCGTCTGGGATGTGCCCAAAGCGTATCTCCACCTGTACGGCGAAAACCCCATTGTGATGCCCTGGCAGCAGCCCATCGCCGCGCGCGGCGGCAAAACCGCGTTGCAGGTGTGTGCGGACGCCTTTGAGCAGCACCGGTCGGCCGACCCGATCTACAAGGTGGTTGATTATGGCAGGTACAGCCCCACCAGGTTCGGGCTGTACCGTTCGCTGGTGGGGCCGGATGTGCAGGGTGATGATTTCTTCGAGCATTTGAACGAGAGAGAGTAGCGCGGGATTTTTTGACAGATTACATGCTTTTTGCTCCGTTTTTATTCCATTTTTACTTATCCGGACTATTCGGGCATAAAACGTGGTATATTCTAATATAGATGTGCATGGCACAAAAACTTTTGGAGGATAAGCAATCATGAAAAGAATTCTTGCGTGGATACTGGCGCTGACGCTGGCGCTCGGGCTTGCTGTCACGGGCTTCGCCGAAGCGCCCAAGGGCAGGCTGGTGATTCTGCACACCAATGACGTCCATGGCCGCGCCGTGGCCGACCCGGCCGGGAAGGTGCTCGGCTACGCGGCCATCGCCCAGTATAAAAAGGACCTGGAGGCGGCAGGGGACAGCGTCTTGCTGCTGGACGCGGGCGACGCCAGCCAGGGCACGCCGCTGGTGAACCTGAGCATGGGCAAGACCGCCATCGAGTTTATGAACGCCGCCGGCTATGACGCCATCACGCCCGGCAACCATGAGTTTGACTGGGGGCTGGACAATGCCAGGCAGCTGGCGGGGCTGGCTGATTTCCCCATGCTCTCCGCCAATATCATCAACCACCTGGAGGGCGACCTGACCTTTGTGGCCCACAAAATCTTTGACATGCCAAACGGCATGAAGGTGGGCGTCTTTGGCCTCACCACCCCTGAGACCATGACCAAGGCCCACCCGGACAAGGTACGGGGCATTGATTTCCTCCAGGGGGAGGCCCTGTATGAGGCGGCCCGGAAGCAGGTGGAGGAGCTGAAGGCGGCGGGCGCCGACATCGTTGTGCTGCTCAGCCACCTGGGCATGGATGAGGAAAGCGCCCCCAACCGCAGCCAGGACGTGCTGGAAAATGCGACGGGCATCGACCTGGTGATCGACGGCCACAGCCACACCCTGCTTGAAAAGGGCAAGAAGGTGGGC
Organism: Bacillota bacterium; assembly: GCA_029548395.1. Taxonomy (GTDB): domain Bacteria; phylum Bacillota; class Clostridia; order Christensenellales; family Aristaeellaceae; genus UBA6115. Next base: position 7,875 of record JAKPNM010000101.1, on the reverse strand, counting down.
GATACCCTGGTGGTCTCCACCGGCTATAACGGCCAGAACCTGGGCGTGGTGGTCTATGACGGGGAGAAGTTCACAGCCAGCCTGTTTGCAGGCCTTGGCAAGAGCGCCGTGGTGGAGGTGGAAGGCGTTCCTTACAGCGCCCTGCTGAGCGCCAAGCTGGACCCTGAGGTGGCCGAGCTTGTCAACAGCACCAACCGGGCGGTGAAGGAAGAGCTGTCCAAGGTCTTCGCAAAGACCGAGGTCTTCCTCAACGGCGAGCGCAACCCGGGCAACCGCACCGAGGAAACCAACCTGGGCGACTTTGCCGCCGACGCCATCCTGTGGGCGGCCAGGCAGGCGCTGGGCGACCAGGTGGCGGCCGCCATCACCAACGGCGGCGGCATCCGGGCCAGCATCCAGGTGGGCGACATCACCATGAACGACATGAAGACCGTGTTCCCCTTCGGCAATGAAGTGAGCGTCCTGGAGGTGAAGGGTTCAGAGCTGCTGGAGGCCCTGGAGGCCGCTACCAGCGCCACGCCCAAGGCCCTTGGCGCTTTCCCCCAGGTGTCCGGCATCGTGTTCAGCATTGACACCACAGTGCCCTATGAAAACGGCGAGCAGTACCCGGATTCCACCTATTACGCCCCTGCCAAGCCCGGCAGCCGGGTGAAGATCGAATCGGTGGGCGGGCAGCCTTTTGACCCGGAGGCGCTGTACATCATCGCCACCAACGATTTCACCGCCGCCGGCGGCGATACCTACTACGCCTTCCGCTATCCCAACGCCACCAGCGGCTATAAGACCGGCGTGGCGCTGGAAGACGCGCTGGTGAACTATGTTACCACGGTGCTCGGCGGCGTGGTGGGCCAGGACTATGCCAATCCGCAGGGCAGGATCACCGTCATCAAATAAACGGATATCACAACGAAACCGGACAGGGGCTGTCAGCAGCCCCTGTCCCGGGTCGCCAAAAAAGGTCGTGCAGTCACGGCCTTTTTGCTACAATGAGGCGTGTGGTGAAACCTGGACCTTCTTTTTGTAAATTTTCACCGTCAATGAACGAACCCCGCGCGTCATGCGTTCATTCAAGTGAAGGAAGGGATGTATGAACAGGAGCGACGCCCGGAACATCCGACAGACAATCAAAGGAGGTAATCCCATGAAACGCAAAATCACCCTGGCGCTGGCAATGGCGCTGGCCCTGCTGCTGGCGGCCGGCGCGGCCCAGGCCGCGGACATCAGCTGCGGCAAGGACGTGGTCGACCGCATTATCGCCCCCCTGGCCCAAAAGAACGACAGCATGTGGTTTACCCGGGAAGAGGTTGAAGAGGTGCTGGCCGCCGCCCGGGAACACGGCGTTGAGCTGGACGAGGTCCATCTGCGCGTCCTCCGGGAAGAGGGCAGCTACTTCAAGGAGGAGCTAGCCATGCTCTTCGCCAAGAAGGACCTGGGCTTCTACCCCGACTCCTGGAGCGTCGCAGACCAGTACTGGTTTGGCGAGTTCTGGAACAGCATCGACCCGGACATCATCAACCACTATACCCTGCCCGGGGAGGACGAATTGAGCCAGGACCAGATCGATGACGTCGCCAGACAATACATCCTCGAGATGACCGGCAAGGATTATGATGTGCTCAACCCGGAGCGCTACCTGGTCAGCCGCAGCTTTACCGCCACCCGGGAAAACCCCTGGTACGTCCTGCGCGAATGGCAGCTGGAGTTTGATCCCCGCGTGCCGGACGCGCCCATCATCATCATGACCTTGACGCCGCAGGGCGAGGTCATTGACTACAGCGACAACCTGGACGAGGTCAACAGCCCGGATCCCGAAATTCAGGCCGGGCGCCTGCTTGCCCACTATACCAACGAGTATTCCAATATCTACGGCTCCTGGGACGCCTGGAGCCAGCAGGACTGGCAGGCGCTCAGGGACGGCATGGCCGCTACGGGCCTGACCCCCGCCCAGGCCGCCCGCGGCGACCTTAAAAATATCCTCAGCCAGAACTATACCCCGCCCGCGGGCGCCATCAGCCGTGAGCAGGCCGTTGACATCGCGGCCGGCGCGGTCAGCGACCGCTTCAAGGCGGACAGGGCGGAGCTGCTGGACACAACGCAGGGCAAGCTGCCGCCTGAGACGCAGGTCTACGCCATCTACCTGGAGGCAGGCGGCCTGCAGCGCTGGAAGGTCAGCTTTGAGCACGACTACCTGGCGGAAATCGACGCGCTCAGCGGCCGGGTGATGGTCTGCGATGTGTATTCCCCCGGCAATGACATCAACCGCCGCTACGTGCTCGACGACCTCCTGCCCGAGGACCTGCGCGCCTATGCCACGCCCTGGCCCGAGATCGTCTTTGATTACAGTATCATGGAGGATGATTCGCCCCTGCCCTTCACCCGGGACAACCCGGAGCTGGCGCCGGCCTGGTACTGGCAGCGCCTGCGGGACCTGGGCTATACCAACAAGACCGCCGCCGGCATCATGGGCCGGCTGGAACGGGATTACGGCCCGGAAGAGCGCTACTGGCCGGTAGAGTACCAGTCCATGTACTATATGATCAACTACAAGGAGGACATCAGCCCCGGCGAGGCCTTCCCCGGCATCCCCCATGAGAGCGACCTGAAGCAGGAGGAAGCCGTCAACCTGGCGATGGAGGCCGCCCTGGCCGCGGCCCAAGCGGAAGGCCGCGGCGAGGCGCCCGAGGGGCTTAAGACCGTGGTTTCCTTTACCTTCCACCTCTATGGCAGGGACAGCCGCACCTGGCAGATCGACCTGATCAGCCTGGGCGACCCGCCGATACAGGTCTGCCCGGATTCCGATTTCGCCTATGTGGACATCGACGCCATCACAGGCGAGCTGCTTGATGTCACCTTCCCCACCATTGAAAGCCAGCTGGTGGACGATGCCGGCTGTGGAGTGGACCCGGAGGGCCCCTGGTCGGCCATGGGCCCGGACATGCGCCCGCTGGCCTTTGGACACAAGGCGGCGCCCCGGGCCTTCTGGGACTGGATGGCCGAACACTACGGCGACCGCGGCACGGTGGAGCGCGCCATCGTCGAATGGATAGAAAACTACGGCGAGGATAGCAGCTTCTGGCCGCTTCAGGCCAAGGCGGTCACCCACCTGTGGCTGTATATGCCGGAAGCGACGCCGGAAGAGCTGGCGCAGGCCATCATTTTAGGGCTGCCACAGCCGGAGCACCTCACGCAGGAGCAGGCCGAGGCCCGCGCCTGGGAGCTGCTGAAGGAAGCCGGCAAGGAGGTCTACACCCAGGAGGATTATGAGGCCGTCCGGCTCAAGACGGGCTTTTTCTACGGCGCCATCTACCCCAACGGCTGCGCCTGGCAGATCGAGTTCGCCGATGAACGCCATGATTACGACACCTACATCGGCGACGTCACCCTGGACGGCCTGACCGGCGAGCCCCTCACCGTCAGCGCCGAGCCCAGCAACGGATAAAACGCAAACCACGCAAGCCTATCTTGCCGCGGGGCTGCCGGAAAGCAGCCCTGTTTGTTTTTGTCCATATCCTTTCCTGTCGCGATCGTTCCAGGATACCTGGTTTTGGGCTCAATTACGCTCCCCTTTCATAAAATTTTCACCGGCGTCGAACAAAACCCGCCCGCCATGCGTTTATACAGGTGAAGGGGGTGAAGGAATGGACAGGAGCGACGCCGCGCGAAGCGCCCAGGCACGCCTGGAGGAATGGATCCGCCTGCATGGCGACAAGGTGCTGCGCGCGTGCTACCTGTGGCTGAAGGACGTCCAGCTGGCCGAGGACGCCATGCAGGAAACCTTTCTCAAGGCCTGGAAGGCGCTGCCTGAATACGAGCAGCGCGCGCAGATGTCCGACCTGGCCTTCCTGCTGCGCATCGCGGTCAACACCTGCCGCGATATGCGGCGCGGCTTCTGGTTCACCCGGGTCAACCGCGCCGTCGCCCTGGAGGACCTGCCCCCCGGCCAACTGAGCGTGTGCGATGAGGACCGCAGCCTCTTTTTAAGCGTGACCCAGCTGCCGCTCAGACACCGCCAGATCCTGATTTTATATTATTACATCGGCCTGAACCTGCGCGAGTGCGCCCAGACGCTGGGCATCCAGCTCTCCAGCGCGCACCACCGCCTCAAACGCGCCGAAGCCTGCCTGAAAACCACACTGGAAGGAGAGAACACAAATGAAGCACAAGTTCCGTCAAGCCATTGACAGCAACCTCTCCGGCCTGGTGGTCACGCAGGAGCATCGCCTGGCCATCCAACAGGCAATCGAAGGAGGAAAACCCATGAAACGCAAAATGTCCCTGGCGCTGGCAGTCACGCTGACCCTGCTGCTGGCAGCCGCCGCGGCCCTTGCCGCGGTCATCCTGGGCGGCAAGGACGTGGTCGACCAGTTCATCACCCCTCTGGCCCAGAAAAACGACAGCCAGTTCTTTACCAAAGAAGAAGTCGATGAGGTGCTGGCCTTTGCCCGCGAGCACGGCATCGAGCTGGATGAGATCCACCTGCGCAGCATCCAGGAAGAAGGCAGCTACTTCAAGGAGGAGCTGGCCATGCTCTTCGCCAAGAAGGAGCTGGGCTTCTACCCCGGCGCCTGGAGCATCGCCGACCAGTACTGGTTTGGCGAGTTCTGGAGCAGCATCGACCCGGACATCGTCAACTTCAATACCCTGCCTGAGGAGGGCGAGCTGAGCCAGGACCAGATCGACGACATCGCCGGACGGCACATCCGCGAGAATACCGGCGCGGATTATGACGTGTTCAACCCGGAGCGTTACCTGGTCAGCCACAGCTTTACCGCCGTCCGGCAAAACCCCTGGTATATCCTGCGCGAGTGGCAGCTGAGCTTTGAGCCCCGCGTGCTGGACGCGCCCTTCATCCACATCATCCTGACGCCGCAGGGCGAGGTCAGCGATTACAGCGACAACCTGGACTATATCAACGATCCGGACCCCCAGATCCAAGCCGAGCGCCTGCTTGGCCACTACGCCAGAAACTATTCCAACATCTACGGCTCCTGGGACGCCTGGAGCCAGCAGGACTGGCAGGCGCTCAGGGAGGGACTGGACGCCATCGGCCTGAGCCCCGACCAGACCACCCGCAGCGACCTTAAAAATATCCTCAGCCAGAACTACACCCCGCCCGCGGGCGCCATCAGCCGTGAACAGGCCATTGACATCGCGGCCGGCGCGGTCAGCGGCCGCTTCAAGGCGGACAAAGCGGAGCTGCTGGACACAACGCAGGGCAAGCTGCCGTCTGAGACGCAGGTTTACGCCATCTACCTGGAGGCGAATGGCCTGCAGCGCTGGAAGATCAGCTTTGAGCGCGACTACCTGGCGGAAATCGACGCGCTCAGCGGCCAGGTGATGGTCTGCGATGTCTATTCCCCCGGCAATGACTACTACCGCCGCTATGTGCTTGACGACCTCCTGCCCGAGGACAAACGCGCCTACGCCACGCCGCGGCCCACCATTGATGTTGAGATCTTAATGGAGGATGATTCGCCCGCGGCCTTCACCCGGGACAACCTTGAGCTGGCGCCGGCCTGGTATTGGCAGCGCCTGCGGGACCTGGGCTATACCGCCAAGACCGCCACCGGCATCATGGGCCGGCTGGACCGGGATTACGGCCTGGGGGACCGTTACTGGCCGGTGGAGTACCAGTCCATGTACTATATGATCAACTATAAGCAGGACACCAAGCCCGGCGACGCCTTCCCCGGCATCCCCCACGAGAACGACCTGCCGCAGGAGGAAGCCGTCAACCTGGCGATGGAGGCCGTTCAGGCCGCGGCCCGGGCGGAAGGCCGCGAGGTCCCCGAGGGGCTCAAAACCGTCACGGCCTTCACCTTCAACCTCTTTGGCAAGGACAGCCGCACCTGGCAGATCGACCTGATCAACCTGGGCGACCCGCCGGTGGAGATCCGCCCGGATACCGATTTCGCCTATGTGAAAATCGACGCCATCACAGGCGAGCTGCTTGATGTCACCTTCCCCGACACCGAAAGCCGGGAGGCGGCCCCTGTCAGCTACGGGGTGGACCCGGAGGGCCCCTGGTCGGCCATGGGCCCGGACATGCGCCCGCTGGCCTTTGGGCACAAGACGGCGCCCCAAGCCTTCTGGGACTGGATGGCCGAACACTACGGCGACCATGACACGGTGGAGCGCGCCGTCGCCCAATGGATCGAGGAGTACGGCAAGGACGACAGCTTCTGGCCGCTTCACGCCAAGGCCGTCACCCACCTGTGGCTGTGTATGCCGGAAGTGACGCAAACTGATTTGGAGCAGGAGCAGCTCGCCATTTTAGGGCTGCCGCAGCCGGAGCACCTCACGCAGGAGCAGGCTGAAGCCCGCGCCTGGGAGCTGCTCAGGGAGGCCGGCAAGGAGGTCTATACTCAGGATGATTATGAGGCCGTCCGGCTCAAAACTGCCTTCTTCTACAGCGCCATGTACCCCAACGGCTGCGCCTGGCAGATCGAGTTCGCCGATGAACGCTATGAATACGACTCCTCCATCGGCGACGTCACCCTGGACGGCCTGACCGGCGAGCCCATCACCGTCAACACCCAGCTTGGCAACGGCTGACCACAAAACAAAAAACGCTTTGCATTTTCACCACGGGGCTGCCGGAAAGCAGCCCCTGCCGTTCTGTTGTCATGATGTGTATCAGCAGTTATATCGATGAATGGAGGTATACCACATGAATTAGCCCAAGGTATGCTGATTCCCTTCGATAAAGAGCAGTGGTTCAAAACGTTACAAATGGAAAAGGAGATGCATGAGATGATAAAGCTGCCGAAATGGTTGTTATTGCTTGCTTGTATGGTGTTCTCGTTTTTGCCGATGGCCCCGTTTGGAAGAGCTGACCAAATACTTGATTCTGTTGACAAAGAGAGTATAGAGATGATTCGAGCTATGAATGATCACAGAGATATTCGAAGCAGCAAGATTTTGAATATAGGCGACACTGAACGAGTCTTTTATGTAGCTGCTGAAGGTGAAGATGATGTATTTTGTATCCAAAGCAGACATAAGAATGGCGCATGGGAACGCGACATAGAAACATCCACATTATTGCCAAAGAACAGCATGGAAACGCCAAGAATAGAATATGACAATGATCAACGTGTGTATATCACATACTATCCTGATGATGAGTTGAGTCTGTCCGTCTTCTCATATGCGTATACGCTGGTCTATGAAGCTCCGGTTTGGTATGTTGAAAGCGTTTCTTTCGGGAAACTTGATGAAGGCTCTCAGCTTTTTAAGGCTACAATCATTAATTTGGCCACAGGAACCATTTCAACATACTCTTTCAATACCATAACCGAAGAAATCGTCGCTTCCAGGGAAACTGCCGGCAATCATAAAAAAATTAAGGTAAGTGAGTTTGTTTTAAGCGATTTCATGAATGGAATTTAAGGACATTGCGCTTACCATGGATGTAATGAGGCTTCCGGAAAAACTGAAACAGGCAGTGTTGTTGCATTACTATCAGGAACTCGCACTCAGAGAGGTGGCCGAGGTGCTGGGCGTGGCGCTTTCCACGGTGCATCGCAGGCTGAAACAAGCGGAAGAACGATTGAACACGGATATCACAGGAGGGAAAGTTGATGGATAACAATCATGTAAAACAAGCTCTGAACAACACGCTTTCCAGCCTGTATGCATGCGACCTGGAAGCCAGCATGCTGCTGGCACAGGCAAAGGGAGGAAAGAAAGTGAAAAAGAAATTGTCAGTGGCGTTTGTAATGATGATGATTCTCATCACACTTACATTTACTGCACTTGCTGTCATTACTATCAGGGAAGTTGGGCGGCAGGTTGCTGAGAATGAAAAACAACAAGGGTATTATATCAACTGGACACTCGAACAAAAGAAGAAGCTGATCAACAGCTTAATTG
>JAKPNM010000059.1 GCA_029548395.1 Bacillota bacterium | reverse complement strand
CGCGCCTGTACGATAATGTGTTTGGTAGGTATTGTTTTTCATACATCAATTCTACCAAAAAACAGAGCCTGTGTCGCCGCTTTCGCTGCTTCCAGGCTCTGTTTTTTCATTAGTAAGGGACGTAGTTTTGCTACAGCCCCTTTTGTTTGAGTCACGGTTGATTCACTCGCCCCAGCGGATCCCGGACAATACCGGGGCGCACAGGCCGTCCGCCCGGGGGGCATAGCTGGTCAGCAGGCTGTCCCCGCGCTGGTACAGGGTCCGGCTCGCGTCCATCGTGCCTTTATTTGCTGCGCAGCCCTCCAGCACCAGCCAGGCGGCCCCGGGCAGGGTTTCAATGGATTCGGGCATTTCCCCGGGGGCGTAGGTCTCGCGGGAGAGGACGGCGTTGTCCGCGTCAAACTGTATGATGGCATAGGTTTCAGGCAGCTGCAGCGAGCGGAAATGCACCTCGACCGTGGTCGTATACATGCCGGCTGTTTCTTCCTGCGAGGCAAGGCTATCTTGCAGCCTGACAGAGCCTTTGGACTGCCAGGTATGGTTTTGTTTTATTGCGAAAGAGCTGTCGATGGGCGAGCCTTCCATGCCTGAAAAACCAACGCTGTCCCCGGCCAGGGCGTAGACCTCGCCGGACGCTGTCTGGTACACCGGGTTGAGCACCAGGAACTCCGGGCCGCCCTTTGCGAGCCACAGGGTGCCCTCCAGGGAAAGATCGGTGCCGCCTTCTTTATCATGGTAGCCCAGCTTCACATCGCCATAGCCCGGGCTTACGCGGCTGGTATGGCGGGCTTCTCCCCGGACCTCCACGGTGGGGGCGTACAGCTCCAAGCCTTCCACGCCCTCAAAGGCATAGGCCGGCATCATCACGGTGCCGCCGTCTGCGGAGGGATGCTCCTCTTGTATCAGCGTAGCCGGCAGGCGGCTTCTATACATCCCGTCCGGATCCGCCGCCTGCCCCGGCGTCAGCTCCAGATCCATTTCGTCCAGATAATCCAGGGTGACCAGCACGCCGATCAGGCGGTCCTCCTGCGCGGCCTGCGCGCCCGCCGGGCCGCCGTCCAGGGACACCAGGCCCGACGCGGCCAGCAGAAAACCGATGGCCAGAACACCTGTTGCCAGTAAAAATCCTGTTTTATTCCTCATCATCTTCCGCCTCCAGATTTCCGTCAAATTTGAGCAGGTCCCCGACGTCGCATTCCAGGTAGAAACAGATCCGGTTGATGGTACTGAAGCGCACGCCCCTGGCCTTGCCCGAGCGCAGAATGGACAGGTTGGCTTCCGTGATGCCCACCAGCGCGCACAGCTCCTTGCCGGTCATGCCCTTTCGCTTGAGCATTTCCTCCAGGTATACCTTGATGGCCATGTGATCCTCCGCTACACAAACAGCTCGTTCTCAGCCTCCAGGCGGCGGCTTTCCGTGTAGATGCGGGCAAACAGCAGGGCTGCCAGGGACAGGACCAGCCCGGTCAGGGGGATCTCCGCCGCCAGCGACACATCGCTCAGCCACCGCAACAGCAGCAGCTGCGACAGGTTGACGGCCACCGTGGCCATTGCCATCACTTTCAGGGCCATCAGGCCGGCTGCCGCCAGGCTGTCCACGGCGGAGGCCGCCGCCTCGCTGCGCGAAAACATGGCCGCCAGCGCCTGAAGCGCGCGCAGCACCACCATCAGGAGCAGACCGTCTGACAGGACGGAGGCCGCCGCGCGCAGCGCAGCCATAATAATGTCCGTCGCCTGCCGGTCCTGCCCGCCGGTGAAGTTTTTCACCGCCCCAAGCAGCCTGACGCCGATGCCCGCGGCGATCGCCGCGCCCAGCAGCGCCACCAGGTAAAAGAGGAAGACCATCAGCCGCGGGGCGCCGGATGTCCCGATGGACCTTGTCAGGCGGACAACCAGGTACAGGATGACGCACGACCAGATTGCCGCCACCGGGAGGGCTGACAGGAGGGGCAGGGCGCGGCCGTCCGTCATGGGGATGTGCGCCGTCAGGGCCAACGGGTTGGCCATCAGGTACAGGGCTGCCGGAATCACCAGGGCCAGCAGCCAGAGCGCCGCCACCTCCGCGCGCCGCGGCCGATCCTTCGTCAGGCACAGGGCCCGCGCCGCCAGCAGGGCGCTGGGCAGCAGCCACAGCATGCCTGCCAGGCCGCGCCCCGCCAGGCCCGTCCGGCTGACGGCCCGCAGCAACAGCGCCAGCTGCGCGAAGGGAAAGGTGAGCGCCGCCACTGTTGGCGTCACCTGGAGGCCCGGCAGCAGCGCCGCAAAGGTGAGCGCTGTTACAGCCGCGTATCCAAAGGGAAGAAACTTGAGCCAGGCGGCCGGAATGGGGTGTTCCTTCATGGTATGGCCCTCCTTAAATTATCGAATAACGATATTTCCAACAGCAATCTACACCCGATATTATTGTTTGTCAATAATTTATTTGTAAAAAAAAACGCCGCGTCCGGCGCGTCAGCGGCAGGCTGAAATCCCGTTTGGCTATTCTCTGTACAGCTTGTTGGCCCGGATATAGCCGGCGACTGCTTCGGGTATCAGGGCGTCCGCCGGCTGCCCGGCGCGCAGCAGCTCACGAATCCGCGTGGAGGAGATGTCGGGGCCGGGTTCGGACAGCAAAAGGGTTTCCAGGCCATAATCAGCGAACAGCTTGCGCTGAAGCCACCGGGTTTCCTCCGGGCTGTCGCCCGGGCGCGGCGCGACGATCATCCGGCACAGCGCCGCGACCTTCCAGGCGGTCTTCCAGGTCGGAAACAGCCTCAGGGTATCGGAGCCCACGATGTACAGCAGCTCCGTGCCGGGCGCCAGGGCGCTCAGATGCTCTAAGGTGTCCACGGTGTAGGTGGTGCCCTGCCGGCGCAGCTCCATGTCGGAGGCTTCAAAGCCCTGCTGACCGGCAATGGCCAGGCGCACCATGGCCAGGCGATGCGCGTCCGGAGTGCCCGGCAGCTTGTGGGGCGGGTCGCCGTCCGGCAAAAACAGCACGCGGTCCAGGCGGGCCTCCCGCATCGCGCTGCGCGCGATCAGAAGGTGTCCCTTGTGGATGGGGTCAAAGGTGCCGCCCATGATGCCCAGTCGCATGGCTGCCCTCCTTCTAAGGCTGATACCCGCAGTATAATGAAATCGCGGCGCTTTTGCCACCGCGGCTTGTGCGGGGCCGCTCCTTGGCGTATCATAGTATTGTACAGCATATACCGTGCGGACGGCGAAAGGCGGGAGGGGGATGACAGACAGCCTGCGGGTCATGGCCTGCGACCTGGCCTTTGGCGCGCCGGGGGATGTCCCTGCCAACGCCCGGGCCGTCCTGGCGCGCGTGGAGCAAGCCCGGGACCGGGGCGTGAAGGCGCTGCTGCTGCCGGAATTGTGCCTGTCCGGCGAGTGCGGCGACATGTTCCGCCAACAGGTGCTGCTGGATGCCTGCCGGGAGGGCGCGGAGGAGATCGCCCGCGCCAGCGGGGGCCTGCTGGTGGTCTTCGGCATGCCGCTGTTACAGGCCGCGTCCGGCGGCAGGCTGTACAACGCCCTGGCGGTAGCCTGCGATGGCCGGATGCTGGGCTTTGTGATCAAAACGGATCTGCCCAAAGCGCAAAAGGCGGTATTTGACGCGGGCTGCCCGGAGGAAGCCTGCTGGCAGGGCCGGGCGCTGCCCGTGTTCAGGGACGGTCTGGTCCCGCTGAGCGCGCCCGGCTTGCCCGGCAGGGCGCTGGTCGGCTTCGGGGACGGGCGCTGGCCCCTGGACCCGCGGGACGGCCTGTGCGGACAGGATCTGGTGCTGCTGGCCTTCGCGCGCCCGGCGGCAGCCGGGCGGATCTATCCGGTTTTCCCGCTGGAAGAAGCATGGTTCAAGCGGATCGGCTGCCTGGCCTATGCCAACGCCGGCGCTGCGCAGTCCACCACGGACCGGGTCTTTCCCGGGGACGCGGCGGTCTTTGTCAGGGGGCGCCTGCATGAGTATGTCCCGGCGTTTTCATCCGGCGTCGCGTGCAGCCATCCCGGGATAAAATATACAGCGCACCCCTACAGGTCCGCTGACAGCGCGCCCGATCCCCGGATGCCCTACGCGCCGCTGCAGGCGGACGCGCGCGTCGCCTGGTGCCGGGACTGCCTGGAGATCGCTGCCCGGGGCCTGGCCACCCGCGTGCGCCGCGTCGGCAGCAAGGCCCTGACCCTGGGCGTCTCCGGCGGGCTGGACAGCGCCATGGCGCTGCTGACCGCCATGCGCGCCGCTGACATCCTGGGCCTGCCGCGGGAGGCGGTCCATGCCTATTCCCTGCCCGCGCTGGGCAGCTCGCAGCGTACCCGTGACAACGCGATGCGCCTGATGGCGGCGCTGGGCCTGCCCCCGCGGGAGATCGACCTGTGCGCCAGCGTCCGGCAGCATTTTAGGGATATCGGCCAGGATGAGCGCGTTTACGATGCCGCCTATGAGAACGCCCAGGCCCGGGAGCGCACCCAGGTGCTGATGGACCTTGCCAACAGGCTGGGCGGGCTGATGGTGGGCAGCGGGGACCTGAGCGAGCTGGCGCTGGGCTTCACCACCTTCGGCGGCGACCACATGAGCATGTACGGCGTCAACGCCGGGCTGTACAAGACCGCCATCCGGCTGATCCTGCGCCGGTACGCGCAGGACACGGACGACCCCCTGCTGCGGGCTGTCCTCAGGGACATCCTGAACACCCCGGTGTCCCCGGAGCTGGTGCCCGCCAGGGAGGGGCGCATCACCCAGAGAACCGAGGACATCCTGGGCCCCTACGAGCTGAACGATTTTTTCCTGCACGCCCTGCTGGGCCTGAACAGGAGCCCCGGGCAAATACTGGAGGAGGCCCTGGCTGCCTTCGCGGGCGGGTACAGCAAAGAGGACCTGCTGGGGCGCCTGCGCGCCTTTTACCGGCGTTTTTTCCGCAATCAGTTCAAGCGCAACTGCCTGCCCGACGGCCCGTCGGTGCTGGGCGTTTCCCTCTCCCCCCGGGGCGGCTTCGCGCTGCCGTCCGATTTCGCCGCCGGCCTGTGGCTGGCGGAGCTTGACCGACTGGACCTTGGAGGATAAATCATGCAAAACCTGATTATGCTCACCGATCTGTACCAGCTGACCATGATGTACGGCTACCACAGGCACGGAACAGATGACCGCCGGGCCGTGTTCACGATGTTCTTCCGGGACGCGCCCGGGCTGAACTACGCGGTCATGGCCGGCAACGAGCAGTTCCGGGAGTACATTGTGAACCTTCGTTTCGGGGAGGCGGACATCGCCTACCTGGACGGCCTGAAGCAGTTTGACCGGGAGTTTCTGGACAGCCTCAGGGACTTCCGCTTTACCGGGGACATCGACATCATCCCCGAGGGCACCATCGTCTTCCCCGGCGAGCCCCTTGTGCGCGTGGACGCGTCCCTGGCCCAGGCCCAGCTGGTCGAAACCGCCCTGCTCAACCTGATCGGCCACCAAAGCCTGATCGCCACCAAGGCCAACCGCGTCGCCCGCGCGGCCGCGCCCGGCCAGGTGATGGAGTTCGGCCTGCGGCGCGCGCAGGGGCCGGACGCCGGCGTGCTGGGCGCGCGCGCGGCCTTTGTGGGCGGCTGTACCTCCACCTCAAACGTGCTGGCCGGGCAGCGCTTCGGCATCCCGGTCTCCGGGACCCACGCGCACAGCTGGGTGATGAGCTTTGGCAGCGAGCTGGAGGCCTTCCGCGCCTACGCGGACTGCTTCCCGGACAAGGCGCTGCTGCTGGTGGACACCTATGACACCCTGGCCTCCGGCGTGCCCCATGCCATCAAGGTGTTCAATGAGCTGCGCGCCCGGGGGCATAAACCCCTGGGCATCCGCCTGGACTCGGGCGACCTGGCCTACCTGAGCATCCGGGCGCGCGAGATGCTGGATGAGGCCGGCTTCCCCGAGGCCCTCATCTGCGCCAGCAACGACCTGGATGAGTACCTCATCCGCGATTTGAAACAGCAGGGCGCGCGGATCGACCTGTGGGGCGTGGGCACCAAGCTGATCACCAGCGCGGACCGCTCGGCCTTCGGCGGGGTCTACAAGATGAACGCGCTGCAGACGCAGGGGCAGCTGGCGCCCAAGATCAAGCTGTCGGACAACCCGGTCAAGGTGACCCTGCCCGGGCGGCAGGAGCTGTACCGGCTGTATGACGCGCAGGGCATGGCGGTGGCCGACCTGATCGCCCTGGACGATGAGGTCATTGACCCGAATCGGCCGCTGACCATCTTTGACCCGCAGGACACCTGGAAACGCATGACGCTGAGCGGTTTTACCGCCAAAAAGCTGCTCGCGCCCTTCATCCGGGGCGGGCAGCCCGTGGGCGCGCTGCCCACGCTCAGGCAGATCCAGGAATACCGCGCGCGGGATGAGCAGACCATCTGGGAGCAGCACCTGCGCCTGGTCAACCCCACCGCCTTCAAGGTGGACTGGTCCGACAAGCTGTGGCAGCTGCGCCACCGCATGCTGCATGAGGGCAAAGAAGAGAGCGCGAGATAATAAAACGCCATGCCGTTTTGACAGCATGGTGTCAGCCCGGCACAGCGAAACAGACGCTATAAGTATGGTGGTTCCTTGTGAGAATCAGCGGACGATCCTCATGGTTGATAATTTTTCACGCTTTCTTTATGGGGTGTCTGATGACTGTTTTCCATTTTTCCGGAGCGACTTTTCTTGCGTCGGACATATAAATCTCGTGATGCAGTCTGTTTGCGTTCATATCAGTTCTATATCCGTTCCGCTCCAGATAATCATTCATCAAGGCTATTGTGGCGGGTTCATCATCATAAGGACCTATGTGCATCATCTGGACGCACAAACCTTCATCGATCGTCATATATTCCGCTGACGAGCAATCAAGATTTTTCTTCTTTGACGCTGTTTCTACTGCCCAGTCAAAGTGTTCTTTTGTAACGAAATCAGGCAAGCGGATGACGGAAATCCAGTTGAAAGTTGATTTATCGGAATAATCCACACCCTCAACGCCGTCCTGCCGCCAAAAACCTTCAAGCGGCGGAACAACGTATTCATAGAACCCTTCGATTTTGTAATCTGTCTTGCCACTCATTTTTATTGTGTATGCGACAGCATACAAGACACTTATCGCCTGCTGATAGGCTCCGCCTTCTTCATTTGGATCGCCTTTTCCTCGGACAGCGATATAGTTAGCCTTTGGAACATTGACAATCTCCGGTTTGTTCTTTGGCATGTAAAATTCTTTATATTCTTTTTTAAAATCAAAAGCCATAATCCCTCCATATAAAATTTCAGCACGCCAAACAGAAACCACCCCTGGACAAGGAATAGAGATTGGAATCCGTATTACACCAGCATCACGCTACCTGTCCGCCTGTTCTCCGTCCTGCGCCTCCCCGTCCGCGGCATCCCCGTCTTCCCGGACATCAGCCTCCGGCCGGGGCGCCTGCTCCGGGCCGCCTTTGTCCTTGAGATCCTGCACCATGGCGTCCACCACCTCGCGCTGCTCGTCGCTCAGCCCGTGCAGCTGCGCGGCCAGCGACTTCAGGCGCTGGGTCTCCCGGCGCACGCGTTCCTTCAGGTCGGCTTCGCTGATGGCCCCCTTTACCTTTTCAAAGGCCTTCTCGCCCGCGTCCACCACGGACTGGACAGCCTTCTCGCCCTTGTCGGCCAGGTTTTTGGCCTGCTCGCTGCCGGCAAATTTCACGATGGCGTCCCGGGATTTCTCCACGGTGCCGGCGATGGCGCCGATGCCGGCCATCACGATCCTCCTGACCCTGTCTTCCCACTGCTCCATGGCGCTGCCTCCTTGCATACAATCGGTCCATATGGAATATACCCATTAGCGCACCCGCGGCATGATATTTGATCGAATTTTTACAATCGGAATCCCCTGGACGGCGGCATACCGCCGGGCACACGCGAAGCGCCGGGCGGCTGCCCGGCGGGATGCTGTGTCAGTGAGATAAATTACCGCCCGTCCCGCAGCAGCGCGTCATAGATCATCAGCCCGGCAGCCACCGCGGCGTTGAGCGATTCCGCGCCGCCGGGCTGGGGCAGCCTGAGGCGGAAATCCGCCCGGGAGAGCAGGTCCCGGTCCAGCCCGGCGCCCTCGTTGCCCACCAGCAGGCAGACCTTGTCCCCGAAGGGCGGGTGCTCAAAATAGGGGGCGCCGTTCAAATCCCCGGCCACCACGCAATGGCCAGGCAGCGCGTCCAGGGCCTGCCCCAGGTCCGCCACGGAAAAGACCGGCACGCGGAACACCGCGCCCATGGAGGCGCGCACCGCCTTGGGCGAGAAGGGATCGGCGCAGCCCGGGTCCACCAAAAGGCCCTCAAAGCCCGCGGCGTCCAGGGTGCGCAGGATGGCGCCCACATTGCCCGGGTCCTGCAAGCGGTTGAGCGCCATCAGCCGCGGCCCGGCCTCGGACAGCGCGGGCGCGGCCGGCAGGGGGCAGACCGCGATGCAGCCCTGGGGCGTCTTGCTGTCGGCCAGGACGGCGATCACCTGGGCGCTGACAGCGATCACCTGCGCGCCCCTGCCCTGCCAGGCGGCGAAACGGTCGAGCCGGTCCCTGTCCAGCAGCAGCGTGCGCGCCCGCCCGGCCTTGACGGCCTCGGCGCACAGATGCTCGCCCTCGGCCAGGAAGAGGCCGTGCGCGCGCCGCCCGGACGGGTTTTTGAGCTGCCGCCACTGCTTGATGAGCGGGTTGGCGGTGCTGGTGATCATGGTCACAGCGACAGGAATTCCTCGCTGAGGCTCTTGTCGAAGCCCTGGGCCTGCTCATAGGGGCGGGCGCAGGACAGCACCAGGAAATTAAACAGGCCCGCCTGCAGCTCCGCGGGCAGCAGGCTGCCCAGCAACAGGCCCCGCGCCAGGTAGAAACGCACCGCCAGGGGCAGCGTCCTGCCGTAGTCCCTGCAATACTCCAGCAGCGCGTCCAGCCGCGCCCGCCGGGGGATGTTCTCGCCGGACATCACGCCCTTGCAGGCCTCGCGCAGGGCCGGCAGATCGATTTTTTGGCCCCCTGCCCTGGCGAAGGGCAGCCCCTCGCCGCTTTCCAGGCGGATGACCGGCCAGGGGGCGGCCAGGTAGCGCTTGCGGCGCCGCTCGCCCATCGCGCGGACTTGCCCGTGCTTCAGGCGCAGGGCGCTTTTTTCTTTGTCGCCCTTGATCTGATCGCCCAGCACCCGGGCGGCGAACGCCGAATCCGCGGGCGTGTCCCCCTCCAGCTGCACGCAGTCACACAGCATTAGCAGGACCAGAAGGTGCGCGGCCTGCCGCAATTCCAGCGCGAAGCCGGCGGCCGCCAGGGCGTCATGGATGCTGCGCGCGGCCTGCAAAAGCAAGGCGGGCGCGTCCTCCGGCGGCGCGGCGATGGCCAGGGGAGGCGCGGCGTCCTTCCCGCCGGTCCCTTGGGATGCCTGCGGCCAATAAAACATCCGGCTGCTGCCATCGGGCAGCTCCACCAGGAAGAGCCGCTCGCAATCGGGCATCAGGACCTGGGGCGCCGGGCAGGCCAGGCTGCCATCCGGGCAATATGGCCCGGAAATGCGGCCGCCGGCGCGCAGATAGTGCTGCTGCGTGAGCGCGCCCGCCCTGTGCTCCTCGGACACCACCTCGTACACCATGCCCGGCGGCAGCTCCTGGATGGCATCGGAATAGACAATGAAGCGGTTGTCCTCGCCGCGCCCGGGCGCGTAGTTTTTGTTGGGGCGCACCTTGCCCATGGCGGGCTGCGCCTGTGACAGGTTGATCAGGCACAGGGTGCCCAGGGAGCGCATGCGCTCCTTAAAGCTGTGCTGTTCCTGGCGGTCGGGCGCCACGCGCAGAAAGCCGTCCAGCTCCAGCTCATCCAGGTCCTCCTGGGTGAAGGCGCCCCGGGCGCTGAGCAGGGGCCGCGCGCGGAACAGGACGCGCCGGACGTCATCCTCCTCCAGGTAGGCCAGGATCATCTGGCCGGTCAAATCCATAAAATCCCCCCCAACGTGTTATGATGCATGATGATTCTTATCTTAGGGCCCGCAGGGCATCACGTCAAGCAAAAGCGGCCTTCCCGGGCGCTTCATCGTCCTTGATATGACGGCATGTCAATAAAGAATCTGGTGTTGAGGTTGAGCTGGCTGATCCTTATATGGTACAATCAGAACAAAATACGAGAGGAGACTTCATATGTTCAGAAAACCGCTCGCACTGTGTATTGTTCTGCTGATGTGTATCAGCGCGCTCTCCCTGGCCCATGCCCAGGGCGGTATTGTCCAGGGAACGCCCCGTACGCCGGGAGACGCCGAGATCCCCGAGATGACGGACCTGCTGGAGCCCAAAGTGCCTGAAAACATTCAAAAGGTTGTGATCAGGGATGACAACCGCACCAGCGTCAACCCCAGGGAGCATCCCTATACGGCCATCGCCCTGCTGTCGGTCTCCGCTCCGTGCGGCTGCAGCTGGGAAACCACCGGCTTCATGGTCAGCTCCCGCGGCATGCTGACCAGCGCCAACAGCATTTATTGTGATACGCATAAGAAATTCTTTGATGCCATGACCGCATACTTTGGCGTGACCCCTTCCGGAGAATATTATTACAAATACAATGTCAACGGAACATATTGGTATTTTGACAAGTTCCTGAACCCGAAGGATGAGGCCGATTGGGATGTCGCTTACCTTCTGCTGGATGAGGCTGTCGGTGATATTGTGGGCAATTTTGGCCTGTGCATCCTGAGTGACTACGATTTGGGCATGGAGTGGGTGGAGGTGGCCGGCTATGGCGCGGGTGGTTTGAAAAGCGACCTTGGCATCACCGAGGTGCTGTCAGAGTATCTGGTTGGCTATGACGCGGACACGGCGGACGGCTACCTCGGCGGCCCGGTTTTTGACAAGGATGGCTATGTATATGCTGTCAACACGGCCTTTTCCGGCACCAACAGAGATTTCAACGTTGGGCGGCGCATCACCGATGATCTGGCCAACGCCATGTTTGAGGACGGCCTTTTCAGGTAGTTTGCGATACTGATGCGGGATCAGTATGTATTTTCCCCATCGGCGGCTTGCCCTAATTCATAGGCAAGCCGTTCTCTTTGCCTGGTCAGGTCATTGCGGACAAACCCGGTCAGGCTGTCCATGACGGGCAGCAGGTCTTCATCGGACTCGTCAGAATACCCTGTTGTCAGCGTGTCAAAGGACACAAAGGCACGGCAGCCGGCGGGCAGCAGCATGCCCTTCAGGCGATCGTTGCCTCTGATTTCCACGCCGTTGATATACCAATCCTGGGCGGGCAGCAGCAGGTCCTCCCGGCTGTGGTTGGTGACCCGCATCAAGATCTGCGGTTTGTCCGGGTCATTGGTCTGCTTGGTCAGCAGATCATAGCCCAGCCCCTGCCAGTTGGCCCGGGCGAGCAGGGCGCTGTCCCGCGGGCTGCCGGACAAGGCCTGCACATTGAGGTTCAACGCCAGGCTTGCCCGCTGTGAAAACACTGAGGATTCGTCCTCAGACTTCGCGCTGATATCGATTGACAAAACATCCACCTGCTCCAGAAAGGCGTTCTGGAAAACCTCGGCCATGATGTTCAGGGTAAAACTGCCGCTCTTGCCCGCCGGGCACCTGGCCTGCGCCGTGGTCTGCAGGATCTGGTTCGGATTGAGCAGGGTCTGCCCGGAGCTGAGCTGGCTGATGTACAGGTCGAGGTTGGGCTGTCCCCTGTTGAAAAAAGAAAATTCAAGCTGCAGCCTGGCATCCGGGCCTGTGATGATCATGCAGTTGGTGAGATCCAGACGGAACCCTTCCTGATTGATCAGGGTCTGCCTTTGAAACTCCACATCTATTCGGTGGGGGCTGGGCAGGCGGACAGGCGCGGCGCAAAAGACATTGGCTTGCAGGTCATACACCTCCAGAAAGGCGTAGCGCGCATCGCTGTCATACAATTTAAGCAGGGCAGGCGCAAAGGGGCCTTTCTTCATGCTGAGATTGCTGATGAACGGAAAGCCCTTCATGACATCCCAGGCGTTGAAGGGCAGCAGCTGACCGTCTTCGTCCAGCATGGGGCTGCGCGAAAAGTCCACGAAGGTAATGTCCTGGTAATCCGCCAGGCTGATGTTGGACTTGCCAAACACCGTTTCCTCCCCGCTTTTGTCCAGTATCTGGGCCAGCGCGAACACGCCGGGCTCCGTTTCTTTGTATACCAGGAAAACCGGGCGCATTTCCCACGGGACCGATGTGATGTCATCACTTGCTCTGTTCAGCAGCGCGGGAATGGTGACGCCTTCCTCCAAGGGCAGATAGCCCAGGCTGCCGGTCAGGGGGTTTCCGCTGCTGTCCACCATGTATAGCGCCTCTCCGGAATAGGTAAAATGGATGACGCCGTCCTTGGAGATCTTCTTTTGCGTGATGGCATGCGTAAAAATATACTGGTCGTTTTCCATCTGTTCAAGCACCGTGAGCCTGGCATGGGAGAATTGGGCGGCCTGCTGCGGGCTGAGCTGAAAACTCAGCCGGGTGCGCTGGCCGTCGGACGCAGGCGTGAGCGCCCCGGCCCCGTGCCAGTCGGTCAGGGGATCGCCCAGCCAGAAGCCCGAGACGCTGCGGACAAAGTCGCTGTACTCCGGCACAAAATCCAGCCCCTGGTAATGGGTGGCCCAGGGCGAGATATAATTATCCTTGTTGTAAAAGGGGTAATAGATGCTCAGCCCGGTGAGGCGCGGATCGTTGGCCCTGTTGTACACGACGGCCTTTTCCAGGCCGGCTTCCAGCGCCTCTGCCCCAGTGACGCCCGCGTCCTTGTACAGCCTGACCAGGTCGCCCAAGTCGATGAGGTCATAATCAAAGGGCACCATGCTGCCGATGGCCTTTGCCTGGCTGCGGGACCTGGCCAGCTGCGTGTAGCTGTTTGCGCTCACCTGGCCGGACAAAAGCCCGAAGACGCTGGCCAGCTCGCGCTTGAGCGGTTCCAGCGCGTCCAGATCGATGCAGGACAGGCTGACAGGGGAGAGCGTGTCGGCATTGTCGGCCAGGTAGGCGTCGATGATGTGCTTCGCGGCCTCCCCGCCTGACAGCCCTGGGGACAGCCTGCTGATAAAGCCATAGTCCCAGCCGCTGCCCGGTTCGGTTTCCTGGGAGGCGATCATATAGTGGGCATAGGGCGCGACGGCGCTGGCCACCTCCATGCTGGCCATCAGGCAGGCGTCAAAGCCGATCCAGGAAAGCTTCCGGGCTGCAAAGGGGCTGTTGTGCAGCGCCCGGCCCAACTCGTTCAGGCTGAGGCTGTCCATCTGCTGACCGGAGGCAAAGCGGCTGTCAAAGCACACGCCCATCATGGGTCCTGCGCCATGGTCCCATAAAATCAGCGCGTAATCCTCCGCCGGACAGGCTTGATAAGCATAGGTCAGAAAGCCCGAGAGCGTCTCCGGTTGCCCCATGCTTTCATAGGGACCGGAGCGCAGCTTTTGAAGTCTGCCCTGACGGACCTCATACACGGCGTTCTCTTCCGGGTCGATGCCAAGCTGCCAGCTTCTGGCGCCGGACGCCAGAACCAGCAGGGCAACCGAGCCATCCGCCGGCAGGGCGGAGCACATCTCATGCAGGTCGATGCTGGCTGCGCCCGCATCCTCCTCCAGGTCGCTGCCGCACAGGTACACCATCAGGGTCAGCCGGCGGTCGGCCTGCGCGCGGGCTGAATGGCGCGTCAGCGACAGGCTCAGGCACATCAGGAGGGCCAGGGCCAGGGCGGACAGGCGGAGGAACGCCGGGCGCAGGCAGGGCTGGCCGCCTCGGCCTTTGGAACCGGAATATTGCGCTTGTGACTTCATGATACCCCCTGAATGACTTGATGCCTGTGCATGGCCGGCGCAGGCGATGAGGCTGAAATTTTTATTTATTGTAGCCGCTGCGCACACAGGATGCAAGCGCGGCCGGACATTGCAGGCGCAGGTTGCCCGGGCGCGTCCTTGACGCTGCAAAAGGGCTTTTGATAGAATGGAACGGGTTTTATGGCAACAGGCCAGAACCTTCTGCGCTGACCGCCCCGCCTGCGGGCAGGCGGTCAGCCGGCAAGCATTCAGAAAGCGGTATTGATATGACAGAGAGAGCCCGTGCGACGGATGGCACCCGCAACCTGGAACACCAGCGCCGGGAGAAGGACGGCGTCGTTTATTTTGACCGCGGCGTGATGGAAGGCGCGCAGGGCCGGCGCTATCAGCGCCTGGCCATCCAGACCCATTTTGTCAAGCCCCATGAGGACGCGGCGGAATTGATCACGCGCTATGTGCGCCCGCTGTACCAGCCGGGGGACGTGCTATCCTTTGGCGCCAAGGTGCTGGGCATGTGCGAGGGCAGCGTCCGAACGCGCGAACAGGTCAAGCCCGGCTTCTGGGCGCGCACGCTGTATCGCTTCGCCGGGCATAACAGCACCGGCATCGGCATGCACGAGCCCTACAAGCTGCAGATGACCATCGACATCGCCGGGCTGCCGCGCGTGCTGCTGGCCACTGTGCTGTCAGCCCTCACCAAACCCTTTGGCGTGAAGGGCGTGTTTTACAAGGTCTGCGGCCATGACATCGCGGGCATCGACGGCTTTTACCCGGACTCGGATTTCAAGGAGTATCATGAGCTGGCGGTCATCAACCCGCCGGACGCCGCCAAGGTCTGCACGCGCCTGGCGCGGCAGACCGGCATCCCGGTGGTCGCCATGGACGCCAACGACTTCCACCGCAACCAGCTGGGCAAAAGCGAGGGCTTTCCGCTGAGCGATGAGCAAATCCAGGAGGCCATGCGCGACAACCCCTCCGGGCAGGGCAGGGAGCTGACTCCCTTCATCCTGCTGCGGGCGCTTGACCCGGGCCGGGAGGAATAACATAACCTCACAATAAACACCCTGCCGCAAACAGCAGGGCTTTTTTTATTATTGCGCCTGTTCCAGAAAATGGTCCATCAGATCCTGGCTGACAAACAGCTTTTCGCCGTCTGAATGGACGGTGATGACGCCGCGGGTGGCGAACATATAGGGAATGTCCCAGCGGTCCAGCAGGCATTGGCTTTTCTTTGTGTCGCCCGAGCCGTGGGTGATGATGGTGAATTCCGGGCTGACCGCCTTGAAGAAGCCGGAGTCCAGGTCGCCCGTGCCGTGGTGGGGATACTTGAGCACCTGCGCCCTGAGGGCGTCCGGATAGGCCCTGTAGATCCTGTTTTGGGCAAACACATCCACATCGGCTGCCAGCAGCAGCGCTATCTCGCCATAGCTGATGTGCAGCAGCGCGCTGCGCGCGTTCATGTCGCCGATCGCGTTCTGCATGACCAGGCATTGCGCCCCGCCCAGCGTGAAGCGGTCGCCATCGGACACCCGTTCAACCGGAACGCCCAGCGCTTCCAGGCGGGTCAGGGTCCTTTTCTGAAACACGGAGGGGCCGGCGACATCCGCCGGAAAGGCTGTCAAAAAACGCCCCACCTTAAACTCCTCCGCCAGCTGCGGCATGGCGCCGACATGGTCGGAATGCGGGTGGGTGTTGAACGCCAGGTCGATCGTATGGATGCCCAGGCGGCGCAGGTGATCGCGGATGACCGGATAATCCATGTCCTTGCCCATGTCCACCAGCATGGTCTGCCCGTCCGCCACCACCAGCATGCAGTCGGCGCCCAGCAGAGGCATCACGTACAGGCTCAGGCCCCGGGGCTCCGACGGGCGCAGGGGCGCGTGACACTGCAGCTCCAGCGCCTGCACCGCAAAGGCGGACAGGCACAGCAGGGCGGCCAGGGCCAGGCCGCCCCTGGCGCCCAGGCCTCTTTTATGGCTATTCAAATCCGTAGGCCGTGACGATGGGCTCCCGGCCGCTGGTCTGATCCCAGTAATACTCATACCATGACAGCGCCATGAAGGAGCCGGCGACGTTATAAACCTGCTCCCAGCCGCGCTGCTTGAGCGCGCGCACCGCGTTGTAGCTGCGCTGGCCGGTGCGGCAGAGCATATAGACCGGGCGGTCCCTGGGGATCTCCTCCAGACGCTCGCGCAGGTGGCTCAGGGGGATGTTGACCGAGCCCTTGATATGCGCGCGGGCAAACTCGCCCGCAGTGCGCACGTCCACGAAATACGCGCCCTGCTCCACCAGCCCGCGCACCTGGGTGAACATCACCTGATCATACAGGCCGTCGCTGACGCTGCAGGCGACCAGCGCCCCCTGGCTGACCACGTCGCGCGCGGTGGAAAAGGCCGGGGCATAGGCCAGTTCCAGGTCCTTCAAATCCATGATGGTGCCTCTGTAGCGCAGCAGGGTGGCGATGACATCAATCCGCTTGTCCGCCGCGCCCCGGCCTATGGCCTGGGCGCCCAGCACCTGGCCGCTGCCCTTATGGTAGAGCAGCTTGAAGAACATCGGGCTGGCTCCGGGCATGATGCTCACGCGGTCCGAGGGGATGACAAAGGAAACGCTGTAATCAATGCCTTCCTGGACGCACTGGCGCTCGTTGAGGCCGACCGTGGCTGCGTTGAGGGAGAAGACGCGCAGCACGCTTGCGCCCACCACGCCGGGGATGACATCCACCAGCCCGGCCGCGGTATTGGCCGCCACACGGGCCTGCCGGAGCGCCGGGCCGGCCAGCGCCAGACGGGTCTGCTTGCCGGTCAGCAGGTGGCGCACCTCCACCGCGTCGCCCACCGCGAAGATGTCCGGGTCGCTGGTGCGCATCTGCCGGTCCACCAGGATGGCGCCGGTTTTTCCGATGTCCAGCCCGGCTTCCACAGCCAGCGCGGTCTCCGGGCGCACGCCGATGGCCATGATGACCGCCTGGGCCGGCACCCTGCGCCCGGAGGACAGGGTGATGCCATCCTCCTCGATGCTTGAAAGGCCGTCGCCCAGGATCAGCGATACGCCGTGGGTGATGATTTCCCTGTGCAGGATCTGCGCCATGTCCTCGTCAAAGGGCAGCATCACCTGGGGCGCCATGTCGACCACGCTGACCGAATACCCGGCCCGCGTCAGGTTCTCCATGACCTCTATGCCGATGAAGCCGCCGCCGACCACGGCCACCTGCCGGACATCCCGGGCCTTGAGAAAGGCGTCGATGCGCTCCACATCCTCCACGCTGCGCACCGAGAACACCTGGGGCAGGCCAATGCCGGGAATGGCGGAAGGCATGATGGGCGAGGCGCCCGGCGCCAAAAACAGCTTGTCATAGGGCAGGGCCTGCTCGACATCGCTTTCCAGGTCCCGCACCAGCACGGTCCTGGCCTCGCGGTTGATGAGCGTGACTTCGTGGCGGGTCAGCGCCGTGATGCGGTAGAGCCTGTGGAAGGTTTTGGGGCTGATGAGCTTGAGGGCCTCCGCGTCCTCAATTTCCCCGCCCAGAAAGTAGGGCAGGGAGCAGTTGGAGAAGGATACGTCCCGCCCGCGCTCGATCATGGTGATCTGCGCGAACTCATCCAGCCGGCGCAGCCGCGCGGCAATGGACGCGCCGCCCGCCACACCTCCGACGATTACATACTTTTTTGACTGATTCTGATCCATTATGCTTGTTTCTCCTTGGTGATTTCAACGGTGATGGTTTTGCCGCGCGCCTGTTCCAGCATCGCGGGGCCAAGCTTGACCTCCGCCATTTCTCCCGGGGTAAAGATCATGCGCCGCTGGCTGAGCAGCACCTCATCCGGCGTGCGGACGGTCACATGGTGGTTTTGGTACACCCGGTCCGGGCGGAACATCAATTCCACCGTTTCCGGCGTCTGCTCACAGGGGATGTCCAGCAGCTGGGGCACAGTGCCGCGCACGCCCTGGCCGTCACAGACCCGGGAGCGCAGGAAGCATGGCCGGGCGCCCAGCAGGTAGTCCGCGGCCGCCTGCCCGGCCTGCGCGCTCTCCCGGCTGACATAATCCACCAGGTCGTGCACGTGCAGCACATTGCCGCAGGCGAAGACGCCCTTGATGTTGGTTTCAAAGAGGTTATTGACCACAGGGCCCTGGGTGGCGGGGGAGAGCTGTACGCCAGCGGACAGGGACAGCTCGTTTTCGGGGATCAGGCCGACGGACAGCAGCAGGGTATCGCAGGCCAGGTATTTCTCGGTGCCCGGCAGCGGCTGCCTGTCCTCGCCCACCGCGGCCACGGTGACGCCGCTCAGGCGCTCCCGGCCGTGGATGTCCACCACCGTGTGGGAGAGCAGCAGCGGGATGTCATAATCCTGCAGGCACTGGACGATGTTGCGGTTGAGCCCGCTGGAATAGGGCATCAGTTCCACACAGGCCAGCACCTGCGCGCCCTGCAGCGCCATGCGCCGGGCCATGATCAGCCCGATGTCGCCGCTGCCCAGGATGACCACGCGCTTTCCGGGCATGTAGCCGGCCATGTTGACCAGCTTTTGCGCGGTGCCGGCGGAGAACACGCCGGCCGGGCGCGAGCCCGGAATAGCCAGCGCGCCGCGGGGGCGTTCCCTGCAGCCCATGGCCAGAATGACGGCCTTCGCCGCGAACACCTGGATGCCGCGCTCGCGGCTGACCGCGGTGACCAGCTTGTCCGGGGTGATGTCCAGCACCGTGGTGCCGGTGCGGATATCCAATTCAAGCGCCTGCGCCTCATCAATGTCGCGCTGGGCGTATTCAGGGCCGGTCAGTTCCTCGCGGAAGCGGTGCAGGCCAAAGCCGTTGTGGATGCACTGGTTGAGGATGCCGCCCTGCTCGTCCTCACGCTCAAGCACCACCAGGCTGGTCACACCGGCCTTTCTGGCGGCGATGGCGGCCGCCAGGCCCGCAGGGCCGGCGCCAACCACCAGCAGGTCTACCGGGATGCGGTCATCACGCATCTTGATCCGCCTTTCCGATGCCGCCGCTGAGCACCCAGCTTTTGCCGCCGGACTTGGTGATGCCGGGCAGCCCGCATCCCAGCTCCTCGGCAAGGATCTCCATGACGCGGGTGGAGCAAAAACCGCTCTGGCAGCGGCCCATGCCGGCGCGCGTACGGAACTTGACGCCGTCCAGGCTGGTCGCGCCCACCGGGCGCCGGATGGCCCGGCGCACCTCGGCCTCGGTCACCTGCTCACAGCGGCAGACGATGCGGCCATAGTCCGGGTCTTTTTGGTAGGCGGCCCTGCGCTCGTCCTCGTCCATGGCGGAGAAGGCCTTGGGCAGGGGCGTGGGCGCGATGTAATCAGTCTTTTTGGGCAAGTTCAGGGAAAGGGCCGCCAGGTCGCCCAGTTCATCGCCGATTGCGGGCGCGGCGGACAGCCCGGGGCTCTCGATGCCGATGGCTTCAAAGGCGCCTTCGGGGGCGCCCTCCACGGCGCCGATGATGAAGTCGCCTCCCGCCTCATGCGCGCGGTTGCCCGAGAAGGTGGTGATCACCTGGCGCAGGCTGACGCCCGGGAAGGTCAGCCGGGCCTTTTCCAGCACGTTCTTCAGCCCGTCGCGCGTGGTGATGGTGTCCGCGCCGTCGTCAATGTCCTCCGCCGTAGGCCCCAGCAGCAGGTTGCCGTGCGTGGTCGGGGTGACCAGCACGCCCTTGCCCATCTTTGTGGGCGCCTGGAAGATGGTGCGCGTGAACAGCGCCGGCCTGTTGTGGTCCAGCAGGTAATACTGCCCGCGCCGGGCGATGATGTGCACCTGGCGGGTGGAGATCTGGTTGTGCAGCCGCCCCGCATCCCCGCCCGCGCAGTTGATGACCGCGCGCGCGGTGAGGACGCCCCCGGGCGTTGTCAGCTGCCAGGCGCCCTGCTGATACGCCAGCTGTGTGACGCGGCTGCCCAGCAGAAACTGCACGCCGTTTTCCGCGGCGCTGTCCGCCAGGGCCAGGGTCAGTTCATACGGGCTGACCAGGGCGGAGGCCGGCACGTCCAGCGCCAGCAGCACCTGCGGGTTCAGGCGGGGTTCCATGCTCAGGACCTCTTCCCTCCCGATCAGCCTGCAGCCCTTGACGCCATTGGCCAGCCCGTTGTGATACAGCGCCTCCAGCGTGGCGCGGTCCTCCTCATGAAAGCCCAGCACCATCGCGCCCGAACGGACATAAGGCACGCCCAGGGGGCGGCAGTATTCCTCCATTATCAGCGCGCCCTTGACATTGAGCCGGGCTTTCTGGGTGCCGGCCTTGGCGTCATAGCCCGCGTGGACGATGCCGCTGTTGGCCTTGCTGGCGCCCGCGGACACATCGTGCGCCTGGTCCACCACGGCGACGCGCCCCGCGTACTGCCCCAGGCGGTAGGCGACCGCGCAGCCGGTGACCCCCGCGCCGATGATCACAATGTCGTACATGCTCCCTCTTTCCTTCCGCGTTCGCGCCCTGCGCTGCGCCGGCCTCAAAGCAGCCAGACAACAAAATCCGTACGCTGTACGCATACGAAAACTTGGCTACATTGTACCATGCAAAACAAAACGCGTCCATGCTCCTGCCGCGTTGGCCGCTATATTTGGGAAGAATCCGGCGCCGGCGCGGCCCGGCCCTGTGCTGCGCAAAACAAATTAACAAATTACCACAATTTATTCTTGACAATGTAATAAAATTGTAATATATTAAAGGCGCTCACAAGCGTCCGACATATTCAGGAGGAAACAATGTCAAAGCTGATGACCCGCGCTACCGCGATGATCGCCCTGGTTGTGCTGCTGGGCGCCCTGGTCCCCACGGCGCTGGCCGCGGAGGCCTATACCGGCACCGTCAACAAGGACAAGGTGTTTTTCCGCTCCCGCGCGGACACCGACAGCGTTTACTACGCCGTCCTGAGCAAGGGCACCAAGGTGACCGTCACCGGCGTGCGCGGTGATTTTTACAAGGTCGAGTACAAGAAGCAAAGCGGCTATATCATGCGCAGCCTGGTCAATCTGTCTTCCGCGGCCAGGCGCGCCTTGGGAAAAACCAATGAAACCGCTGTTGCCAGCCGCTACGCCCAGGCAAAAACCATCTCCGAACTGGGCAGCCGGCCCGGCGCCTGCGCCAAGGGCTCCTATGGCAGGGACGTTGAGAAGCTGCAGCGCGCGCTGCAAATCAAGGGTTATTTAAGCGGCGCGCTGGACGGCCGCTATGGCGACCAGACCGCGGGAGCGGTAGAAAAATTCCAGAAGGAGGCCGGGCTCAAGGTGACCGGGCGCGCGGACAGCGCCACCATCCGCAAGCTGTTCAGCCGGGAAAAGGAAGAGGTCTCCGCCAAGGATGACCCGGGCATGAAGGGCATCACCTCCATCAGCGACATCTCGGTGCCCAACACCACCCGCCCGGGCAGCTCCGGGCGGCATGTCAAGGCGCTGCAGCAAGCCCTGAAGCTCAAGGGATATTACCGGGAGCGCATCGACTCCTCCTATAACAAAGCCACCACCGAAGCGGTCAAGCGTTTTCAGCGTTCCCGCGGCCTCAAGCAGGACGGCATCGCGGGCTTCAGCACCATCAAGGCCCTGTTTGGCAAAGACGCCGCCAACTATACCATCCCCACCGAGCAGCTCAAGTGGTTTGACGGGGGCAACGGCGCCATCCCCAAGGGCGCCACCTTCCAGGTCAAGGATGTGTCCACCGGGCTGACCTTCACCGCCAGGCGCTGGAGCGGCTACAACCACCTGGACGCCGAGCCGCTCTCCAGCGGCGACGCGGCGACGCTGAAAGAGATCAGCGGGGGTTCCTACTCCTGGCGGCGGCGCGCCATCCTGGTCAAGTACAACGGCCATGTCTACGCGGCGTCCATGAACACCATGCCCCACGGCGAAGACAGCATCCCCGGCAACGATTTTGACGGGCATTTCTGCATCCACTTTTACAAATCCAAAACCCATGAGACCAACCGGGTGGATGGCGACCACCAGCGCGCGGTCACCCGCGCGATGAACGCAAGCTGGTAAGCGTCCAACATCCAACAATAGAAAAAACGCGCTGAAAACAAACAGCAACCGGACAAGCCCTGTCCGGTTGCTGTTGCTTGTGTTTGATCCTGCGGCCTTGCTCTTATGCATTGTATACAGGGAGAAAAGGACAATTTTTCTTGACTTTGCGCGCACAAACGCTCTATACTATGTACGCATTACAGGAAAGGAGGCCGCGGTGTTCACATGACCAATCGTTTGCAGGCTATTGTTGGGGCTTCGTCGCCCGGCCGTCTTGCCATGCGCTGACAGCATTCTTGCGCACAGGACGGCTCCGGCACGGCAAAGTGCAGGGGCTGTTTTTATGTCAAAATACAGGAGAATTATGAAAAAACGAAATCACAGGCTGCTGGCCTCGCTGCTCCGGGAAAACCTGCGCTATTTCCTGGGAGCGGGCATACTGGCCATCCTGAGCGTCTTTTTGGGCTTTTTTACCCCCGCCGTGCTGGCGGAGGTGCTGGACAATTACTTGCAGGGCCTGCCCTCGCGGCTGCCTGCCTTCCTGGCCGAGGCCGTGGAAGCGCTTGGCGGGCGGCAGTTCATGCGCGCCAACCTCTGGCTGCCCGGGCTGGCGCTGGTAATGATCAGCGTGGTCTCCGGCGCCTGCAACTTCCTCAAGAGCCGCTGGACGTCCATCGGCGCGGAAAACTCGGCCCGGCGGCTGCGCAACGACCTGTACGTCCATTTGCAGGAGCTGCCCTTCTCCTACCACGCCAAGGCCGCCACCGGCGACCTGGTGCAGCGGTGCACCTCGGATGTGGACATGGTGCGACGCTTCATGTCCATGCAGCTGCTCTCCATTGTGGACGCGGTGATGATGGTGGGCATCGCCCTGGCGCTGCTGATTCCCATCTCGCTGAAGATCACGATGGTCTCCCTGGTGATCATGCCGGCGCTCTTCCTGTTCGCCTGGCAGTTTTTCAAGCTGGTCGTCAAGGCCTTCCGCAGGGCGGACGAGTCCGACGGGCGCCAGACCACCGTGCTCCAGGAAAACCTGACCGGCGTGCGCGTGGTACGCGCCTTCGGGCAGGCGCAGCGCGAGATCGAAAAATATGAGGAAGCTGCCGCGGACACGCGGGACAAATACCTGAAGCTGGCCTGGCTGGACGCCATTTACTGGTCCACAGGGGATATGATGGGCATGGCCCAGTCGCTTCTGACCCTGCTCTTTTGCCTGATGGAAGCGCGCGCCGGGCGTATCTCGGTGGGCGACATCGTTGTGTTCACCAGCTACATCGGCATGCTGATCTGGCCGGTGAGGAACCTGGGCCGCATCCTCTCCCATGGCGGGCGCACCATGGTCTCCCTGGAGCGCATCGATGAAATTTTGCGCCAGAAGCGCGAGACCGACCGGGAGGACGCCGCCGCGCCGGATTTGCGCGGCGACATCGTGTTTGACCGGGTCAATTTTGCCTATGAGGGCGGCGGCGAGGTCCTGCGCGACCTGTCCTTCACCATCCCCGCCGGCAAGACCGCGGCCTTCCTGGGTGCGACCGGCTCCGGCAAGTCCAGCATCGCGCTGCTAATGCAGCGGCTGTACGCGCCGCAGTCGGGCCGCATCACCATTGGCGGGCATGACATCGCCCAGGTCGCGCGCAGGCACCTGCGCGCCCGCGTGGGCCTGGTCCTGCAGGAGCCCTTCCTGTACTCCAAAACCATCTACGACAACCTGCGCATGGCAGCGCCCGAAGCCGGGCAGGAGATGATCACCCGCGCCGCGCGCGACGCCCAGGCGCTGGAGTTTATCGAGCAGTCCGAAAAAGGCTGGCAGACCATGGTGGGCGAGCGCGGCGTGACGCTCTCAGGCGGACAAAAGCAGCGCGCCGCCATCGCGCGCACCCTGCTCAAGGACAATGACATCCTCATTTTTGATGATTCGCTCTCGGCTGTAGACACGGCGACGGACGCGCGCATCCGCGAGGCCCTGCGCCGGCGCAGCCGGGATACCACCACCATCATCATCTCCCACCGCATCCTGACCCTGGCCCAGGCCGATATCATCTTCGTATTGGAGGAAGGCCGCATCAGCGCGCAGGGGAGCCATGAGGAGCTCATCAGCCGGCCCGGCCTGTACCAGCGCATTCACCACATCCAGTCCGGCCTGGAGGACGAATTCCTTTTCCAGGCGCACAACGGCACCCGGGAGGCAGCCCATGAGTGATTTTTCCCATATTGAAGAACAGGACTACACCAGAAAGTTCGACCCGGGGCTGTTCAAAAAGCTGTTCCTGCACATGCGCCGCCACTGGAAGAAGATGGGCTTTGTGGCGGCCATGATGGCGGTGCTGGCCGTCACAGACGTTATTTTGCCGCTGATGACCCGCCACGCGATTGACCACTACATCACCCCGGAGGGCCTGTCCTCCCCCCTGTGGCCCTTCGGCCTGGCCTACCTGGGCATCATCCTGGCGCAGGTGGGCTCGGTCTTTCTGTTTATCCTGGTGGCGGCCCGGGTGGAGCACCATGTCAACTACGACATGCGCATGAAGGGCTTTCGCAAATTGCAGGAGCTGTCCTTTTCCTACTACGACCGCACCAGCGTGGGCTACCTGATGAGCCGGCTGACCTCGGATACCAACAACCTGGCCGAGGCCTTCGGCTGGGGCCTGGTGGACCTGGTCTGGGCGGTCATCTTCCTGATTGCGGTGACCATCGCCATGCTGGTCATCAACTGGCAGCTGGCCCTGATGGTCATCGCCGTGGTGCCGGTATTGGCGGTCATCACCGCCTGGTTTCAGAAGCACATCCTCAAAGCCCAGCGCGAGGTGCGCAAGATCAACTCCCGCATCACCGGCGCCTTCAATGAGGGCATCATGGGCGTGAAGACCACCAAGTCCCTGGTGCGCGAGGACGCCAACTTTGAGGAGTTTTCCCATCTCACCGGCGACATGCGCCGCGCGGCCGTGCGCGCGGCCACGCTGTCGGCCGTCTTCCTTCCCCTGGTCATCGCGATTTCCTCCCTGGCCTCGGCCCTGGTGCTGGGCGAGGGCGCTGCCCGTGTGCTCAGGGGCGTGATCAGCCTTGGCACGCTGACCGCCTTTGTCAATTATTCAGTGCAGTTTTTCAACCCCATCCGCGACATCGCCGCCACCTTCGCCGAGATGCAGCGCATCCAGGCCGCGGCCGAGCGCGTGGTCAGCCTGCTGGAGACCGAGCCGGACATCCAGGACAGCCCGGCGGTGGTCGAGAAATATGGCGACAACTTCCACCCCAGGCGCGAGAACTGGGAGGAGATCCATGGCGCCGTCACCTTTGAGAACGTCACCTTCCGCTACAAGGACGGCACCGAGGTCCTCAGTGATTTTAACCTGGACGTCAGGCCTGGCGAGACCATCGCCATCGTAGGTCCCACCGGCGCCGGCAAATCCACCATCGTGAACCTGCTGTGCCGCTTTTATGAGCCCACTGCCGGGCGCATCCTGATCGACGGCGTGGATTACCGGGAGCGCAGCCAGCTGTGGCTGCAGTCCTCCCTGGGCTATGTGCTGCAGGAGCCGCACCTGTTCTCGGGCACGGTGATGGACAACCTGCGCTACGCCGATCCGGAGGCCAGCCGGGAGCAGGCCATGGCCGCCGCCAGGCTGGTCAATGCCGATGCCTTCATCCGGAAGATGGACAAGGGCTATGACAGCGAGGTGGGCGAGGGCGGCAGCCGGCTGTCCACAGGCGAAAAGCAGCTGATCTCCTTTGCCCGCGCCATCCTGCACAATCCCAGGCTGTTTGTGCTGGACGAGGCCACCTCCTCGGTGGATACGGAAACCGAGGTGCTCATCCAGCACGCGATCGAGGAGACCCTGAAGGGCCGCACCAGCTTCATCATTGCGCACCGCCTGTCCACCATCCGCTCGGCCGACCGCATCCTGCTGCTTGAGGGCGGCAGGATCGCCGAGGAGGGCCGGCATGAGGAGCTGCTGCGCCGCCGCGGCGCCTATTACGAGCTGTACACCAACCAGTTCCGCGAGGAGGCCGCCGGGCAGCTGCTGGGCAGGCGGGAGACCGCTGCCGAAGCCTGAGGCGGCGGATGCTTATCCGGATATAATTCAACGTGAGTTTGCCAGGCGTCAGAATGGCCGCCTGGCGAAGAAGAACACTCCATATTGAAATTATGAATATTTGAAGACCGGCAGCGCAGGCATGCGCTGTTTTGTTTAAAAAACACCGCGCCCCCATGAAGCGCAAAAAAAATGTAATAAAAGGGAGAAAAACGGAAGAAAAGCGCAAAAATCAAGTGACAAACAGTTTATATTATGATATACTGTTTGTACAAATCGTGTAAAGAACCTACAAGGCTCTGGCGCGGGACAGCGAAGGGACCGTGCAGGAAGAGACTGAGGCTTGCTTATGCTCCATAAGACCAGCATTTTCAATACGGGACGCTGTTTGAACAATTGAAGCAAAGAACCTACAAAGTGCAGGCGCGCGCAGGCAGACAGCTGATGCGGGAAAAATCGGGAGCGCGCCGGCATCCGTGGAAAGGGCGTGAGGGGATGACACAGCGGCAACTGCAGGGACGGGCTGAGCTGTCCAGGAAAACCCTGGACAGCATCCGTGAAAGCGGCCGCCGGTCACAGCGCGCGCGGCTGCGCAGAAGCTACAGCATGTACGCCCTGCTGCTGCCCGGAATCCTGTTTGTGCTGCTGTTTTCCTATACGCCGATGTACGGCCTGGTCATCGGGTTCAAGAAATACAACATATTCGCCGGCGCCAATCCCTTTGACGCCATTTCGCACAGCCCCTGGGTGGGGCTGGACAACTGGACCGCGCTGTGGCGGCAAAGCAAGTTCCGCCAGGCGGTGACCAATACCTTTGTGATCAGCGCGCTCAAGGTGATGTTCTGTTTCCCCGTTGGCATCATCCTGGCCGTGATGATCAACGAGGTGCGCAACAATGTGATGCGCCGCGGCCTGCAGACCGTCATGTACCTGCCCCACTTTCTAAGCTGGGTGGTGGTGGGCGCGCTGTTCATGAACATCATGGGCACCACCGGCCTGGTCAACCAAGCCATCATTGCGCTGGGCGGCGAGCCGCAGAAGTTTTTCATGGACAACCGATGGTTCCGCTTTTTGCTGCTGCTGACCAGCTCCTGGAAGGAATCGGGCTGGAACACCATTGTCTACCTGGCAGCCATGGCCGGCATTGACCCGCAGCTGTACGAGGCGGCGCGCATCGACCGCGCCAACCGCCTGCAGCTGATCTGGCATGTGACGCTGCCCGGCATCGCCAGCACCATCGTGATGATGCTGATTTTGCGCCTGGGCGGCATCATGGACGCCGGCTTCAGCCAGATCCTGGTCATGTACAATCCCACGGTGTACAAATCCGGCGATATCATCGGCACCTTTGTCTACCGCGAGGGCCTGGGCAAGCTGAACTGGAGCCAGGGCACCATGGTGGGCTTTTTCAATTCCCTGATCAACATGGTCCTGATCCTGGGCGGCAATATGCTCAGCCGCCGCCTGACCCAAAGGAGCATCTGGTAAATGGGCGCACGCATGATGAAACCCGGAAAACGCTCCAGCGCCGCCTTCGGCCTGTCGCCGGGCGAGCGCGCGCTGGGCGCTGTCAACGTGTTCCTGCTGACCATCATCGGCCTGATGATGGTGCTGCCCTTCCTGAACACGGTGGCCAAGTCCTTTTCCAGCAACAATGCCATCACCACCGGCAAGGTCATCTTCACCCCGGTGGATTTCCAGCTGGGCACCTACAAATATGTGACCGGACAAAGCCAGTTCTGGGATTCGCTCAGGGTGTCGGTGCTGATCACGCTGCTGGGCACGGCGGGCGCCATGACCATCAGCTGTCTGACGGCCTACCCCCTGTCCAAAACCTGGCTGTACGGGCGCAAGCCCGTGATTTTATTCTTTGTGTTCACGATGCTGTTTTCGGGCGGCATGGTGCCCAACTACCTGCTGATGCGCTCGCTGGGGCTGATCAACACGCTGTGGGTGCTGTTCGTGCCGGGCATGCTGAGCGTATACAACGTCATCCTGCTGAAGAATTTCTTTGAGGACATCCCCGAAGCCATCGAGGAATCGGCCCAGCTGGACGGGGCGGGCAATATCCGCACGCTGATCTCCATCGTGCTGCCCATGTCGCTGCCCGCCCTGGCCACCATCGGGCTGTTCTACGCCGTGGGCTACTGGGACAACTATATGACGGGGCTCTTGTACATCACCAAGCCCGACATGCGCCCGCTGCAGACCTACCTGTACGTGATCGTCACCGAGGCCGTCAACGTGGATGAAACGCTGTCCATGGACGCGCTGGAAAACATCGCGCTCAACACCGAGGCCATCCGCGCCGCCACCATCGTGCTGGCCTGCGTGCCCATCATGTGCGTGTATCCCTTTTTGCAGAAATACTTCGTCAAGGGCATGCGCGTAGGGTCGGTCAAGGGCTGAATCAGAATGGAACCGCCTTCCCGGCGGGGGAAGGGATCCAAATAAATCCAATTAAGGAGGTTTCTCTTATGCTAAAACGACTGGTTTCTCTGCTGCTGGCGCTTGCGCTGGGTGCGGGCATGATGGCGGCCTTTGCCGAGGAGGGCAAGACCATCCGCATGCTGGTGGGCACCCAATCCTTCGACATGAACACCAACTATGTGGGGGTGCTGCTGGAGGAGATCACCGGCTACAAGGTACAGTACGACTACTATGCCGATGACAACCAGCTTGCCATGGAGATCGCATCAGGCACCGACTATGACCTGATCTCCGTATCCCCCAACATGTACCAGACCCTGCTGGCGCAGGGCGCGCTGAAAAACCTGAACGCCGCCATTGAAGCGTATCCCGCCGTCAGGGACGCCATCTATCCGCTGGGCTGGACATACTGCACCGCCGCGGACGGGGGCATCTACGGCGTGCCCAATGTGGATGACGCCGTCTATGTGGGCGGCATCGGCTACCGCACGGACATTTTTGAAGCGCATGGCTATCAGGAACCGGCCACCGTGCAGGAGTTCTACGATCTGCTGGTAGCCATCAAGAAAGACACGGGGCTCATCCCGCTCACCGGCAGGAACGCTGTGGAAGCGGTCATTGCCTCCGGCTTTGGCCTGTCATATGATTTTGTGGTGGACCCTGAAAGCGACAGGATCGTGTCCTGGCTGCGCGATCCGGGCATGAAGGAGTACCTGGCCTGGATGAACAAGGTGTACACCGAGGGCCTGATCGACGTGGACTGGCCTGTCAACGCGAACGACAAGATCAACGAAAAAATCTCCTCCAACCAGGCCGTCATGACCTTTGCCGCGCACTGGCATACGCTCAACTGGGTCAACGCGCTGGTCGAAAGCGGGCACAAGGAAGCCTACTTCAAGACCATCGTGCCGCTGGAGGATGCGCAGGGCAAGCGCCACATCGCGGTGTCCAACGGCATCAGCCGCGTGTTTGTGGTGCCGGTCACGGCATCGGATGAGGACGCGGTCTACACCATGGGCATGATCGCCTCTCGCCTGGAGCCTGAAAACTACTGGACCTTCAACGACGGCATCGAGGGCACGCACTACACCAAGGGGGAGGACGGCATCCCTGTGCCCATCCTGCCTCAGTTCAACGACGACATGAACCAGGGCTCCCAGTATCAGATCGGGCGCAACCAGTACGAGCATCCGATCACCTGGATGGCGCGCGTGCACAAAACGCAGGTGCAGTGGGATACCTTCTACGACGCCAACAGCAAGGCGGCCGCCTTCGGATTTGAAGGCCGTCCGCTGACGTTTGCGCGCTTCCCGGAATATACCGAGTATTACGCGGCGCTCGGCACCCTGTGCAGCGATTACTTCATGCAGGTCATCGCCGGCACCGAGACGCTGGACAGCTATGACGACTTTGTGAAGGAATGGGAGAGCGCGGGCGGCCTGGCGCTGGAAGAAGCGGCCACGGCCTGGTACCACGAGAACCCAGAACTGGTCAACGCCGCGCGGGAGAGCACATCCCCGTACAACGCCATTTTCGGCTACGACATCAAATAAACCCGACCCTGCCATGGGGCCCGCCGCGCGCGGGCCCCATGCGCATCAGGAGAACTATGCAAAAGCTCATCAATACGCAATGGGATGCGCTTGTTGTCGGCGGCGGGCTGACAGGGGTGGCGGCGGCGGTGGCGGCGCGCAGGCAGGGGCTGGAGGTGCTGCTGCTGGA
>JAKPNM010000088.1 GCA_029548395.1 Bacillota bacterium | reverse complement strand
CGCCCGGTCCATGGCCAGGAATTATCAACTGTATGTGTTTCCAAAACATCCCGGCCTCAGGCGCATTGTCTTGGGCGGCGGCGGCGCCCGGAACCCCACCCTGCGGAAGATGATCGCGGCCGCTTTCCCGGGGCGCGCCATCCTCACCCAGGAGGACCTGGGCTTTGACAGCGACGCCAAGGAGGCGGTGGCCTTTGCCATCATCGGCCGGCAGACCATGAAGCATCTGCCGGGCAACCTGCCCTCCGCCACCGGAGCCAGGGAAGCGGTGCCCCTTGGCAGCATCACCTGGCCGCCCGGGTATAGTCCGGCATAAGAACTCCTTGTTTTGTACCCTTCAGGGTATGTGCCCTGAAACCATATAAGGAACTAAAAAAAGGAGGAACCCCATGAAAAAACTGCTGTCCCTGTTCCTGGCTGCCCTGTTGGTTCTGGGCCTGGCGCCCCTGAGCCTGGCAGAGGAGCCCATCGAGATCTCCCTGTACTATTCCGACAACGCGACCCTGCCCTTCCGCCAGGACTGGCCCGTCATCCAGACATTGGAAAAGCAGTACAATGTCAAGCTGAACTTCGAGCCCATCCCCATGGGCGACTACAGCACCAAGGCCGGCCTGACCCTGTCCACGGGTGAAAACACACCGGACGTCATGCTGTACCTGTCCACCGGCGGCGCCTATGCGTCCTATGCCCTCAACGGCGCCATTGTGCCCATCTCCGATTACGCGGAGTGGACGCCCCACTTCAACGCCCGGGTAGAGGAAATGGGCCTGCAGCAGGATGTGGATCTGAACCGTCTGGGCGATGGCAAGCTGTACTTCCTGCCCAGCCTGTTTGACCTGCCCTTCTACGATGGCGGGCTGATCCTGCGGGAAGACTACCTGGTGAAGAAAGGCTTTGAAGCCCCCAAGACCTTTGATGATCTGTACAACATCATGAAGGCTTACAAAGAAGACTATCCCGACAGCTATCCCCTGACCTCCATTGTTGCCCTCAGGGTCGTCCAGCGCATGACCATGCCTTCCTTTGGCGTATCCGTGGGCCGCAACACTGGCACCGGCACCGGCACCCTGTCCTGGGACTACGAAAAGAAGGAATACTTCGCCGGCGCCATTTCCCAGCAGTACAAAGACTACATCACTTTCATGGCCAAGCTGCACGCGGAAGGCCTGCTGGATCCCGAGCTTGAGCAGGACAACGCCTCCACCGCCAAGAAACTGGCCACCGGCGCTGCCATGGCCGTTTACGGCTACTATGACCAGATCGGCGGCTGGGAGCAGGCCAGCGAGATCGAAGGCTTCAAACTGAACATGTATCCGCCGCTGGAAGGCCCCGGCGGTGCCCATCACCAGCCCAAGAGCAAAACCGGCAGCGGCCTGCTGTTCCCCATTGGCGTCAGCAAACGCCCGGACTTTGAGCAGGTCGTGCGCAAACTGGATGAAGTCTTCTACTCCGAGGAAGCTACCAAGCTGTGGTGCTTTGGCCCCGAAGGCGACAGCTATACCATGGACGGCGACAAGGTCGTCTACAATGACGCCATCCTCAGCTCCGCCGACGGCATTTACAAGTACATGCAAAACGCCTATGGCACCGGCTGCGCGGGCTTGCAGAATGTCTGGTACCTGGAGCGCGAGCTCACCAAGTATGATGACAACTACGCCCGCATCAACGCCGAAGTGGCCGCCATGGACAACGCCATTCAGTACACAGTGCCAGTGCCCAGCTTTGACGACGTGACCGCAGAAGACGCCTCCCTCCTGCAGACCACCCTGCTGGACGCCTTCAACGTCTGGGATGATGAGTTCCGCACCGGCAAAAAATCCATCGAGAACGACTGGGATGCCTATGTCCAGGACATGAAGGACAAGGGCATTGAACAATTCCTGAAGCTCTACAACGACAACAAGAAGCTGTAATCCCCGACAAGCCTGCCTGCCCGGGTTCCCCCGGGCAGGCAGCACCCTTTTGGAAGAAATACCGACAAAGAAGGTGCAGCATGAAACAAAAAACCGCTTCCCCACCCCCCGCCAAAGGCGTTTCTGCCAAACGGTACTTTATCAACCACTGGCAGCTGTATGCGATGCTGTTGCTGCCCCTTGCGTATTTTTTGCTGTTCAAGTACGTGCCCATGTTTGGCAACATCCTGGCCTTCCGCCGCTTCCGCCCGCTGACCGGGCCTTTTGGCGTCAGGTGGGAAGGGCTGCGCTACTTTAATCAATTTTTAGGCCAGCCGGATTTTTGGCGGGCCTTTCGCAATACCCTCACCCTGTCGGCGATGAATCTGATCATCAACTTCCCCGTGCCAATTATCTTCGCCATCCTGCTCAACGAGCTGCGTTCCCTGCGCTTTAAAAAGCTGGTACAGACGGTCAGCTATATCCCCCGGTTTGTATCCACCGTGGTGGTCGTTTCCATTTTAATGGAGCTCCTGTCCCCTTCCTCCGGCGTATTAAACCGGGTGATCCAGCAGATTACCGGCAACCCGCCTGTGTTTTATATGAACGAGGCGGCGTATTTCCGGCCCCTTTATATTCTGACGGACATGTGGCAGTACAGCGGCTGGTCGGCCATTATTTATCTGGCAGCCATCACCGGCATTGACGCGGACATGTTTGAGGCTGCCCGCATTGACGGCGCCAGCCGGACGCAGATGATCTGGTACATCACCCTGCCCACCATCATGCCCACGATCATGGTGATGTTTATTCTGAAGGTAGGCCATCTTTTGTCTCTGGGTTTTGAAAAGGTTTTGCTGATGTACACCCCTTCCAACTCCGTGGTGTCCGACATCATTGATACCTATGTCTACCGGATGTCCATCGCGGCCACCGCACCCCAATACAGCTATGCCACCGCCATCGGGCTGTTCTCCGGCGTCATCGGGCTGATTTTGGTCTCTTCCTCCAACTATCTGAGCCGCAGGCTGACCGGCGAGAGCATTTATTAAGGAGGCAGCCATGATTCATAAACATCGCATCAAAGATAAAAGCCCTGCGCTGGACGCCTTGATCTGGTTCGTGATGATTTTTGTGCTGTTGGCCTGCGTGCTGCCGTTCTTATACATCATTGCGATGTCTTTTTCCTCCTCCCGGGCCATTTTAAACAACCGGGTATCCCTGTGGCCGGTGGAGTTCAATGTAGAGGCTTACCGCCAGGTGTTCGCCTACCCCAATTTCTTCAAGGCCTATGGCAACACCCTGATCTATACCTTTTTCGGCACCTTGATCTCGCTGTGCATGATGGTGCTCTTTGCCTACCCCTTGAGCAAAAACCGCTTGAAGGGGCAGAGCCTCGTGATGAAGCTGGTGGTGTTTTCCATGTTCTTTGGCGGCGGCCTGGTGCCCAATTACCTGCTGATCTCCTCCCTGAAGCTGACCGGCACGGTGTTCGCCATCATTCTGCCCTTTGCCATCAACCAGTTTAACCTGATCATTCTCATCAACTTTATCCGCTCCCTGCCGGAGGAGCTGGAGGAGGCCGCGCGGATTGACGGGCTCAACTATTTCGGCATCCTCATCCGTATCATTCTGCCCCTGTTGACGGCGGCGCTAGCCACCGTGGGCCTGTATACGGCGGTCTTCTTCTGGAACGATTGGTTCTATGCCCTGATCTACCTGAAGAGCTACCAGTACCCGGTGATGCTGCTGCTGCGCAACATTGTCAACGGCACCACCATGGTGGGCGAGGCCGGCGGCGTGGGTGAAAAAGCCTTTGTGGCCATCGCCATCAAGTCCGCGGTCATCATCACCTCCACGCTGCCCATCATCCTGCTGTACCCCTTCCTGCAAAAATACTTTGTGAAAGGCATGCTGGTAGGGGCAATCAAGGGGTAGACAAGGGCTTCATTGCAGCAAGGCCATATATCGAAACAAAGAAAACAGTGCCTCCGGGGCTGGATTTCAGCCCGGGAGGTGTTTTTTGTTTTCCTGACATGAAATCAAATTGCGTCAGCAAGCTTTGACAACAGGCCGATCATATGGCCTGGCACAGAGCGGAACCATGCGGTCTTTGTTGTGACCAAGCCATGCCAGCAAAACACGAAGCGCCAGCGCTGATTTGAGCAAAACGTGAGCAAAACCGAATAAAACCTGCAACCCAAAGATTGACACAAAGATAAATCATCTGTATATTTTTGGTTGGATATATAAACTATATTCACGTTATCACCGCTTTGACCTGCTCAGTTCCATTGGTTTTGACCAGCTTTGGTAAACAACCAGACCGCGTCCACCTGTTGCGCCACATCTGAACAACCAGTGAAAACTCAAGAAAGTGAGGAATGGGAATGAACCTTCTAAAACGTGTCCGTCCCTGGCTTCTTTTGCTGCTCATCCCTGTGCTGTTTGCCGGCGTCTACCAGCCGGCGTCAGCATCGCAAATCGCTTTTCCTCCCCCGACCATCACCAGCTTGACGTACTCCTCCGGCCTCATCAAGCTCACCTGGAGCATGAAAGCGGGATATGAGGAAGAAGCGGAATATTATCGGGTATACCGCTCTGTCAATGGCGGTTCCTTCTCCCAGGTGGCGCATCTGAGCGGCTCCGGCAGCACATACTATCAGAGCGGGGATGCCCAGCCGGGCAGTACCTATACCTTCATGCTAATGGCTGGTTGTCATTATGGAATAAGCGGTGATTCCGACCCCCGTTCCGTGTCCATCCCCCTGTCCGCCCCAAACATCACCAGCGCGACGTACTCCTCCGGCGTTATCCAGCTCAAATGGAACAGCGTCGCGGGCGCAAGTTACTATGAGGTCTACCGCTCGATCAATGGCGGTTCCTTCTCCAAGCTGAAGAAGAACAGCTCCGGCACCACCTATGAGTACAATGACGTCAGCTCCGGCAACAGGTACAGCTTCAAGGTGCGGGCTGTTTCCGGCCATATCACAAGCCCCTTTTCTAACACCCGGGACGTGACCGTCCCCCTGGCGGCGCCCACCATCACCGGCCTGGCCTTCATAGATGACACCATCACCGTCACCTGGGGCGCTGTGCAGGGCGCCACAGGCTATCAGCTCAACTGCTCCGTCAATGGCGAGCCATCCACCCAGGTGGCGGACACCGCCGGCACCACCTTCGCATACAAGGGCGCCAGCCCCGGCAACACATATAGTTTCAAGGTCCGGGCCACCAACAAATACACCAAGGGGCCCTTTTCCCCGGCCAAAAGCATCACCGGCCCCCTCACAGCGCCCGAGATCACCAGCCTGACCCTCAAGGACGACACCATCACCGTCACCTGGAGCGCAGTGCAGGGAGCCACAGGCTATCAGCTCAACTGCTCCGTCAACGGCGAGCCATCCACCCAGGTGGCGGACACCGCCGGCACCACCTTCGCCTACAAGGGCGCCAGCTCCGGCAGCACATATAGTTTCAAGGTCCGGGCCACCACCAAGTACACCAAGGGGCCCTTTTCCCCGGTCAAAAGCATCACCGGCCCCCTCACAGCGCCCGAGATCACCAGCCTGACCCTCAAGGATGACACCATCAT
>JAKPNM010000077.1 GCA_029548395.1 Bacillota bacterium | reverse complement strand
CGTACGCGCCGCCCGTGTGCCTGCGCCGCCGGACAGTTAACGCGGGCAGTCAGACAGCAGGCTTTGCAACATCTCATCCACCATCATCAGCATCCGCGGCAGGTGAAAGGGTCCCTTGAAGGTGCTGCCCTTGACCGCGGGCTGGGTGGGCAGGCCATCCCGGCGCAGATAGCCATACCATTCCGGATACTCCGGATCCGCAAAACAGGTCCTGCAGTAGTCCATCACCCTGAAGAACCATGTCAGATACTCGGACTTACCGGTATCCCGGTAGGCCATGAGGCTGGCGATGGCGGCCTCATTGTGCGGCCACCACAGCTTCATGTCGTGCTCATAGGCCTCCTGAGGCTTGCCCAGGCAATCGGTGAAATACAGGATGCCGCCATATTCCCTGTCCCAGCCGAGCCGGATGGCATCGCGGAACATGGCCTGAGCCTTCTCATGCATCGCCTTGTCCCCCAGGCGGTTGGCTTCCTCCAAAAGGAACCAGGCGCACTCGATGACATGGCCGGGGTTGACTGTGCGTCCTGCGGTATGCTCAGGGCGGAACTCGCCCTGCGGACCGACCGACTCCAGCGTGCAGCCCAGGTCCGGCTTGTAGTGATAGGTAAAAATGTCATGGACACACTGCCTGGCGCGCGCGTCATACACGTCGGCGCGCTGCGGGTCCGCCCGGCGCAGCACGCTGGTAAGGTTCAGGTAAATCATGGGGTCCGCCAGGGCGCGCCCGGTGCGCGTCTGCGCGATGGTCTTGGGCCCCAGACCCACGGGGTCCTCCATCAGGCCCTGGTTGAGCTGCCAGATCATCTCATACGCCACGCGCGCACGCTCCAGCTGTTCCGGCTTGCCGGTCAGCAGATAGGCCTCGGCATTGGCCATGGCATAGAAGCCTTCGGAGAAATTATACCGCCGCTGGCGCAGGGGCCGGCCATCCTCCGTGACGGTGAAATACATCCGCCCGCCCTTGTCCCGGTTGACACAAAACGCCTCCAGAAAATTCAGGCAGCTCTCCATCATTTCCAGCGCCTGCGCTTCTTCCCCGTATTGCCTGCACGCCCGGGCATAGGTCCAGGCGCAGCGCCCTTGCATCCATACGCTCTTGTCGGTGGAATAGACCTGCCCCTGACGGTCCAGGCAGGTATAGACCCCGCCGTGCTCACGGTCCAGGCCGTGTGCAGCCCAGAAAGCCAGGCTGCTTCTCAGCTGCTCCCCGACCCACGCACGGATGTCCTTCAACCGGGCAACGGTGTTTGCTTCCATCCTTTTATCTCCTCAAAACTGGCGGCCCTGTTATAATATTTCCCCGAGGCAAAATGCGCCATCATCGCAGCCTCAAAGGCCTCTTCGTTGTTCGCTTCCAGGGCGCGGACGATATTCTCATGCTTGATGATGGTGTCATCAAGGTATTTGAGCTTTTCATCGGTCTTGAAGTTGGCGTCCACATTCCAGATGGCGTCCATCAGGGTCAGCAGGGTCTGATTGTTCACCCGTGAAAAGATGGCCATGTGAAAATCCCGGTCATCCGCGTGGAAGAAGTTATGATTCTCCCATTGTTTCTTGATCTGTTCCATGATGGAGCGGATATGGGCGATGTCCTGAGGCTGCAGCGTGGCAAAGGCCTGGCGCATATAGCCCAGCTCCAGGCGCTTGCGGATTTCCAGC
Organism: Bacillota bacterium; assembly: GCA_029548395.1. Lineage (GTDB taxonomy): Bacteria > Bacillota > Clostridia > Christensenellales > Aristaeellaceae > UBA6115. The sequence continues at coordinate 35,960 of JAKPNM010000077.1, read as the reverse complement.
ATTTCAGCCACGGCGTTGTCCTCCTCGCCGGCTGCGGCAAAGATGACGTTCTGAAACACAAAATCCAGGCTGAAAGCCTTCAGCGTCGTGCCCCGTCCCGGCTGGGCGGAGACCATGCCCAGCAGCTCCATGGACTTGATGGCCTCGCGCAGCACATTGCGGCTGACCCCCAGCATCTCCACCAGGGCCTGCTCCGTGGGCAGCAGATCGCCCGGCTGCAGGTTGTTCTGCAGGATGTAGGCCCTCACCTGACGAAACACCCGGGAATACAGTTTCTCCCCATTTTTCTTTGCCATATCCGCCTCCTGGATTATACTTGCTTCATCTTAATTGTCCCGGAACCCATTTGTCAATGTAATGTAAATCCGTTCTCCGTTTGTCCTATGTTTGTGTCGTTTTTCAGCTGAATTGTTTTGGCTCTGCGGTGTTCCGGCAAATTTCCTTGAGTATTTCTACATCTTGTCCTGTTGACAATGTAGGATGAATTGCTTACAATGATGACAACAAGGCAAGCTGTTTGAGCGGCCGGCAATGACCTGATTGTGGAACACTATCTTTATCTGTGGCATGTCCATGCTGTTCGCCTGCGTGACCGCACCATGGCCGGTGATGCCATCGCCAGGAGACGCTTCGCGGGACGCGCCCTGATCTTCTTGATTTTCGTCATGGCCAGCACAGCCACCCGTCGTTGTGGTTTTCCTGCTGTTCCGGCGTTTCTTTACACGAGGCATTACCATGGGCGCTGTCAAAGACCAGACAGTGCCAAGAAAGAGGCATACGATCATGCAAGACAAACTGACCAAATACAAAGGCATCTTCCCGGCATTCTATGCCTGCTACGACGACGCGGGCGAAATTTCCGGCAGCCGCACCCAGGCGCTGGCGCGCCATCTGCTTGCCCAGGGCGTCCAGGGGCTGTATGTCAACGGCTCCTCCGGCGAATGCATCTACCTGGACGTCCAGGAGCGCATGACGGTGCTGGAAAACGTGATGGAGGCTGTCGGCGGCAAGATGGTCATCATCGCCCATGTGGCCGCCAACAACACGCGGGATTCCAAGACGCTGGCGCGGCACGCGCAGAAGCGGGGCGTGGACGCGATCGCAGCCATCCCCCCCATTTTCTTCCGCCTGCCCGAGCATGCCATCGCCAGGTACTGGAATGACATCAGCTCAGCCGCGCCCAACACTGATTTCATCATCTACAACATCCCCCAGTTGGCCGGCGTCAGCCTGACGATCCCGCTGCTGAATGAGATGCTTAAAAATCCGTGCATGGTGGGCGTCAAAAACTCCTCCATGCCGGTGCAGGACATCCAGATGTTCAACGATGCCGGAAACGGCGCGATCACGGTGTTCAACGGCCCTGACGAGCAGCTGGCCGGCGGCCTGCTGATGGGCGCGAACGGCGGCATCGGCGGCACCTACGCATCCATGCCCCGCCTGTATGTCAGGCTGTATGAGCTGGTGCAAGACGGCCAGGTGGGCTGCGCCGCCCGGCTGCAAAACGACATCTGCCGTATCATTTATCAGATGTGCGCGGCGCAGGGCAGCATGTACGCCCTGATCAAGGAGCTGCTGCGGCGCCGGGGCATCAACTGCGGCAGCGTGCGCGCGCCGCTGGTGCCGTTGAGCGCACAGGACAAGCAGCAGGTGGACGCCTGCGAGAAGATGATCGAGGCCGCGACGAGCGAGTACCTGGCCTGATCGAGCGCATCAAGCAAGCACCGCGGTTCCCGGAGCGGAGCTGCGGTGCTTTTTATACTGATTCCAATCTTTATTGCATCGTCGCGCCGGGTCTTTTATCGCCCTGCTGTGTCAGTCAACCTCAACGTAGCTAAGGCTGCGCCTTCGGTTTCCTTCCTTGCAGGGCAATAAAATCCCTCGCCGCTTTGGATGCAAACAAGCTTTACATCAGCATTAATCACTCTTGATCCTTATTCAGGATGGATTTGAGGAAATCCTCGGGGCTCACGCCGATTTCTTTGAGCGCATCCATCACGCCATCGATCATGCCGCCGGTCTTCTCAGAGGTGGTTTTTGAGGCGGCGGCTTTCTTGGCTGTCGTTTTTTTAGCGGCGCTTGTCTTTTTAACGGCAGCGCCTGTTGTTTTCCTGGTGGTGCTTGTTGTCTTCTTCGCAGCAGCGCCTGTTGTTGTCTTGGCGACGCTTGTCTTTTTGGCAGCGGTGCTTGTCGTTTTCTTGGCGGCCCGCGTCTTGGCGGCAGCCAGCTTGCGTTTTTCCGACTGCAGCGTCTTCTTTTGCGTGTTCAGCTTCTCGATGCGCGCCTTGAGCTTGTCGATGTTCTCGTTGATGCCGGCGATCTTGGCATCCAGCTGCCGCGCGGTCAGTTTCTTTTCAGACACCTGTTATCCCTCCTCTGTCAACCTGAATGGAGCATGGTTTATACACGGGTTTATACAGACCATTATACCTTCTTGAAAGCCCATTTCCCGCTTTCAAAGCGCAGGTAGAAGAACACCAGGCGGATGCCGATCTCCGCTAGGCTGACCAGCCAGGTCATCGCCAGGCTCAGGTGGAACACGTTGACCGCCAGCCAGGCCATGACCGGGCGGATGACGGAAACGCACACCACCATCACCCCGGCCACATACAGGTTGTCCCCCGCGCCGCGCAGGGCGCCGGAAAGCACCACAGAAGACATTTGCAGCGGCTGCATCAGGGCCACAATCAGCAGGGTCTCCGCGGCAAACAGAATGACATTGGCCGCGTCCGGCGTGTCCGCGTTGATGAACAGCTGGCCGATCGGATAGCGCACCAATGCGGTAAAGCTGCCCAGCGCCAGGCTCAGCGCCAGCGCGATGCGCTGGGCGGCTTTACCGTACAGTAGGCTGAGATCGCGACGTTTCCGGCCAAGGTTCTGCCCTACCAGCGAGGTGGCTGCAACCGACAGGCCCTCGGCAAAATTGAAGGTAAGCCCCAGGAACTGCATGGCGATGTTATGCGCGGCAAACATCGTGACGCCCAGGGAGTACATGATGCGCGAATACAGAAAGAAGCCCACGCGCATGCTGGCCTGTTCCACCACGGCATTGCCGCCCACCTTGATGATGGCGCCCAGCGTGTGCGGGTCCGGGCGCCAGTTGTCCCTGAGGGAAATGCGCAAATAACTGTTTGGCGCGTGCATGACCGCCATCAGCGACAGGACCATCCCGACAAACATGCCGATCACGCTAGCCAGCGCCGCGCCGCGGATCTCAAGCCGCGGAAATCCCAGAGAGCCGAAAATGAGCAGATAGTTGAAAAACACGTTGACCAGGTTGGAGATGATGTTGGTCTTCATGGGGATTTTGGTGTCCCCCACGCCGCGCAGCGCGGCGTTGACGCACATGCTCACCGCGTTGATGGGCAGGGCATAGGCCATGATGATAAAATACTCGATGGCGCCGCGCAGCACCGCCGCGTCATCCGCGGTACGGTCATGCCCTCCGGCCAGGCGCATCAGCGGCTCGGCAAACGCGATGGCCAGACCCGCCACCACAACCGACAGCCCGAAGCCCAGCACGATGGCGTTGCGCAGGGTGGCGTTGGCTGCCTCATGACGGCCTTCCCCCTTGCGCCGGGCCACAATGGCCGTGACCCCCACGTTGAGCGCAAAAAAAAGCGCCAGCATCATCATGCGGGGTTGGGCGGGCAGCGCGACCGCGGCCAGGGCGGTTTTCCCCAGCTGCCCCACCATGATGGTGTCCGCCGAGCCAATCAGGCTCATCAGCACCAGCTCGGCGATGGCCGGCAGCGCAATCATGATGACGTCCTTGTAGGCAGTCCGGCTGTCAGGCAGCTCGCCCAGGCGTTGATCCTCCCTGACCAGTGACGAAGAAGCGAACAGACGCCTCATCAGATTTCGCAATCCGGTGACCTCCAGTTTAGATACTTGTCAGTATCATAGCAAAAACACCGGCATCACACAATCAAAGCGCGGTCAAAAACCGCAAAACAGCGATGCCGGCGCCGGGCAGGCGGGGCATCGCGCAAACAAAAGCGGTTTTGTACAAAATCGACCGCCTGCATTGATGCAAAAAGCTCGCCGTATCGTTGCCGCTGTCGCGGCGCAGTGGTAACTGCCAGGATCGTCTGATATAAAGACTGGAATCAGTACAAGGCAATTTTTACGTTGAATTTACGGAAGCGGTATCCAAATTTTAGATGGCTGACTTACCATGAATATGGTCTCTTTATAAAAAACAGAAGAAAAGGAGTTTGCATGTTGATGAAGAGAAATATTAAGACCCTGTTGCTGCTGGCGGCAGCTGCTGTTGTGATGCTGTCTGCCACCGCCCTGGCTGCGGATGGGCGTTTGGAGCTTTTGCCGCGCAACGCAACATGGAAGTATCTGGATGATGGGGTTGACCTGGGTCAATACTGGGCGGAGAAGACAGACCCTTCAGGTTGGAAGGAAGGGCCTGCCCCGCTCGGCTTCGGGGATGATGTATCCGAAACGGATCCCACCCTGCCGCTGGCTACCGAGGTAAACTTTGGCGACAATGAAAACGACAAGCACATGACCACCTATGTGATGACGGAAGCAGAGTTTCCTGCCCTTGAAGGCTTTGCGGGCGTGGAGTTTTACATCCATGTGGATGACGGGGCTGTGGTATACCTCAACGGCAAGGAAATCTTCCGCCGCGGCATTGATGAGGGCATTGAGGTGACCTATACCACCGGCGCCAAGTTCAAGCCCAAGGAAGAAACCTTTGTGATGCCCCTGTCTGACCTGCCTTCCCTTGTCGCCGGGAAGAATATGATCGCCGCAGAAATCCACCAGGACGATGGCGGATCAAGCGATCTTTGGTTTGAATTGGGCATGGTGGCCGTTGATGAAACAGCCCTGGCTCCGGCGATTGACTACACTGCCACCGCCCTCCCGAACCCCGATGTGGAAGTGGGGGAGATCAGCCGCTTTGTCATGACGTACAACGGGGACACCAGCACCCGGATGGGCTTTACCTGGTACACCAGCCAGGCATCCGTGGGGAGCAATGTGGAAGTTATAGCTGTAAAAGAAAACGTTGAACCGGATTTTTCCGCTGCGCAAAAATACACGGGCCGCTTTTACATGTCTACCAGCGCCCCTGAATATCTTCTGCACAAAGCCGTGGCCACAGACCTGACACCGGGAGTTACCTACGCGTTCCGTGTGGGCGATGCGAAACTGGGTTTATGGAGCCAGACAGGTACATTTACCACGGACAACCGGGATGGCGGCTTCACCTTCATCAATTTGGCGGATTCCCAGGCGAAAAATCTGGAGGAAGCGGAACTGTCTGCCAGCACCTTTGGCATCGCCCATGACGCGGTACAAAAAGCGGATTTCATGCTCATCAACGGCGACGTGGTGGACACCGGTCTGAAGGAAGAGCAATGGGGCTGGGTCTTGGACGCGGCGGATGACACCCTCTACAACCTGCCTTTCATGGCGGTAGCCGGCAACCATGATGAGGACAACCAATCCTTCTATGAGCATTTTAATGTGGAGCCGGTAGAAGGTTCTTCCACCAAAACCGGCGTGTATTTCAGCTTTGATTACGAAAACACCCACTTTATCATGCTCAACACCAATGAAGATTCTCCTGAATACGCCAACTTTACCCCCAGGCAGATCGCCTGGCTGAAACAGGACGCTGCCCAGGCGAAGGAGCGGGGCGTGGACTGGCTGATTGCTGTGATGCACAAAGGTCCCTACACCACCTCCAATCACGCGACAGACAGCGACATCATGGATGCAAACGGCGTGCGCACCCTGGTGGCTCCCATCTTCGCGGAAGCGGGCGTCGACCTGGTGCTTCAGGGCCATGACCATATCTACGCGGTCACAAAGCCCATCAATGAAAAAGGCGAAGCCCAGGAGCCGGTGATGGTCGAAATCGCCTATGCGGACCTCGCTGTGAACCATATGGAAAATCCCCAGGGCGTAGTCTATATGATTCCCAACACCGCCGGTCCCAAGGTGTACTATAAAAACAAGGACATCCTGGACCATGACGCGGCGTTTTACGATAAGTTCCTCAACGCTCCGGAAAACAGCGCCGCCAAGTATGCCACTGAAGCGGACACCGACCGCCCCCCGCGAAGCATCATTCAAACCTTTGTGGAAATCAACGTGACCCCGCAGCGCATCACTGCAGTGGTTTATGAGATTGACCGCAACCAGGGCGACACACCCTACGTAATGGACAGCTTCGGGATTGTCAGAAAATAAAAACAACGCAAAGGCGGGAGAGGATGCAGCACAATCTCTCCCGCCGTTTTTTTATCTCATTTCTCAAAAGCGCAAAATCCATAAAAACCAAATAGACTTCGTACTTTTGTGATGAAAATCGGCATCCGGGTCAATCCCGCCTGCGGGATCCTCCCCGGGCGATCAGGATCAGCCGCACCAACTGCAGGATGGCGCCAATGGCCGCGGCCACATAGGTCATGGCGGCCGCGTTGAGCACTTTGCGCACCCCCTGTTCCTCCTCCTGGCTGGTGATGATGCCGGAGGCCTGCAGCATGGCCACCGCACGCCTGGAGGCGTTGAACTCCACCGGCAGGGTGATCAGGGAAAACACCACCGTCAAGGAAAACAGCGCGATGCCGGCAGACAGCAGCGGCTGCCAGGACGTGATCAGGCCCAGGACAAAGATGGGCATGGACAGCTTGGAACCGATGGACACCGCGGGCACCACCACGGAGCGCAGGCCCAGGGGGGCGTAATCATCCCGCTTTTGCATGGCATGGCCGGCCTCGTGCGCGGCGATCCCCACAGCGGCAATGCTGTCGCTGCCGTACACGCCCTCCGACAGGCTGAGCGTCTCGTTGCGGGGGTCATAATGGTCGACCAATTGTCCGTGTACCAATTGGATGCTCACCGCGTCGTTGCCGCTGTCGCACAGCATGCGCTGCGCGGCCTCCGCCCCGGTCACGCGCGAAGCGACAGGCACCCTGGAGTATTTGTGATAAACCGCCTTGATGCGGCCCTGGGCAAACAGCGCCAGCAGCAGGGCCGGGAGCAAAAGCAGCGCAGTGGAATCCAGATACATGTCAACCTCCTTGAAACAGATAAAATACACGCATATATATATTATACACAAAAAATACTTCTTTATATACAGGCTGCGCGCCTCACAAACCGATCAGGACGCGCAAGCTCGTGTATATTGCCGCTCCCGAAACCAGTACAGTTTCTTATCCTTATTTAATTGACAGCCCGCTTGTGCCGTCGCCCTTTGTGGCAACAGGGCTGCTGACGTCTTAGATAAAATGCTTGCGGATGTAGTCGGGCGCCTCGGAGTCATCACAGCTGACCGACAGCACAAACAGAATATGGCGTCTCTCGCTGAGCTCCTCCAGCTGCTTGAAAAACCATTCGGTCTCATTGGGCTTGGCGTGAACCAGCTTGAGGAAAGCGTCGATATACACGGCTGACACGTCAAAGTTTTGCGCCAGCATGCCGCACAGGAAGCCAAAAAACATCTCCGGGCTGACCATGCCGTACTCGCCCGCGTTGACGAAGCGGATCTCATGGCGCAGGTCAAACATGTAACGGTTATCGTCATCAACAAAAACGACATCACCTTTCTGCTCCTTGATGGCGTCATTGGCCAGATCGATGATGCGTTTGGTTTTGCCGCTTCCCTTTCTACCATGAATAACTTGAATCATTGGGCACTTCCTCCCCCTTATGTAATCTGTTTGATTGGATTATACCACATCCTGCGCTGCTGCGCTATCCGCAAGCAAATTCCGGTTTGATCTTCAGTCGGCCTGCAATGCCTGGTCAGCGGACGCCGCGCTGTCCTCAAGCTCCCCCAGGCGCTCCTGCGCCAGGGCCTTCATGCTGATTTTGCGGCTGTGGCGGCGCAGGGGCTCCCTGGTGATTTTCTCCGTCCGGCAAATGCCCTGATAGACGCAAAAGACGCATTCGGCGCGGCCATTGGCGCGCACCAGCGGCGAGCGGATGATCCGCCCCCTGAAGATCTCCCGCGCAAGCTGGGCGGTGCGCTCCTGCGCCAGGTCCATCAGCTCCCTGAGCTGCCCGGCGCTCAGCAGGCGCTGGCGCTGTTTTTCAACCGGCTGACCGTCCTTTTTGAGCAGCCTGGTCAGGGTCACCGGCGGCTCGGCCCCGTCCATCAGGCGGATGACCCGGGGCTCCTCCAGCAGGACGCCCTCCAGGCGCAGGGCCTCCTGCCCTTTGCGGATAGCTTGCTCCTCATCTGAAGCTGTGACCAGGGGATCGGCCAGACGCTGGTAAAACGCGCCGGCAGGCAGGCTGCCCGAGAGCAGGTCCAGCGCGGTGCGCAGGTACAGCATCAGCTGCAGCTGCACCCCGGCCTCCAGATCGCCGCCGGAGGGCGCGTTCCAGCCTGATTTATAGTCAATGACGCGCACCAGGGTCAGTTTGTCATCCAGCACCGCGGTGTCCACGCGGTCGATGGTGCCCCGCAGGCGCAGGATGCCGCCGTCCTCCAGGTGGATCTCCAGGGCGGGCAGGTCCTCGCCCGGGCCAAAGCGCACTTCGCTGCCCCAGGGCGCAAAGCCGGACACCGCGCGGCCCTCGGTCAGCGCCCAGGCCATGCGGCGGCAGATGTTCGTGGCGCTGCGGGCCGCGTGCCGCGCGCGGGCCGTGTCCGCCCAGGGAGCGTCCTCCCAGCCCCGGGTCAGGTCCTCCAGCACGCCGTCCATCGTTTGCTGCGCCTGCTCGCGGTCCATCCCGCGCCAGGACGGGTCATCCTTGACCAGGCGGACAAAACCGTCCATGGCCGCGTGATAGAAGGTGCCAAGGTCGCGGGCTTCCAGCGCCCATTCCTCGCGTTCCACAGGGGACAGGCCGTACGCCACGAAATGGCGGAAGGGGCATCCGGCATAGCTTTCCAGCCGCGAGACGGAGACCACGTCATCCCGGCGGAAGACCCGCGCCGCCCGCGGGGACAGCTCCGGCTGCGGCAGGCCGTCGCCCAGCGCTGCCGCCAGGACGGCGCGCGCCTGTGCCTGCCAGTCAGGCGAGGACAGCAGCCAGGCCCAGGCCTGCCGCCAGGGCAGGTCCAGATCGCCTGCGGCCAGGCGCACAGCCAGCTCGTCCAGCGCCACCTCAGGGGTGGCCGGCAGCGGCTCCCGCAGCGCGCTGAGCACGCCGCCTTCTTCCACCAGTTGGGGAAACATGCGCTTGACGCGGATCAGCTCGATCAGCGGCGCCAGCGCCGTCCCCTGGTCGTCAGACAGCGCGTAACTCAGATGCAGGCGTGACGAGGCTGCCGAAGCCGCCTTCCACCAGTCCAGCTGGCGGATGGCCTCCCGCTCGGGCAGCGGCAGGTTCAGGCGGGTGTTCAGGCCGCCGGCCACCCGCTCACGCTCCCCGTCAGCCAGCAGGCTGTCCTCGCTGACGCTGAGCACGCCGTTGTTCAGCCCAAGGATGTAGACGCTGTGCGGCTCGCGCGCCATGAGCTGGCCCAGCGCGCCGGCCTGGACGCTGTGCTGCAGCGGAGGGACGGCGGACAGCGTGGTCATGGACAGCCCGGCCTCCAGCCATTCGGCAAAGCGTCCCAGGGGGATGCGCTGGGCTCCCAGCAGCTGGTCCATCTGCTCGAACAGGCCCATGAGCTGCTCCCAGACCTGGCGCTCGCGCTGGGCTTCCTCCAAGAGGCCCTGCGCCTGAAGCTGCGCGTCCAGCGCCAAAACGGTCTGCTCCGCCTGGATATCCTCAAGGAATTGAAGCACCGCCTGGATTGAGGCGGCCGCGCTGCGCGCCTTGAACAGGCCCTCGCGCATCCTGTCCACCGGCGTGATGGCATGCCGGCGCAGTTCCTCAGCCGCCTGCCGTTCCTCCTCCCGGCCGCGGGTGAAAGCCCGGGTCCACATCCGGCCCCGGATGCCATAAGCGCGGCCATAGTTCTCAAGCTGCCAGGCCTCAGGCCCCGTCAGGGGCGAATACGGTGATTTGAGGTAGCTGTACACATCGGCAGGGCGCCAGGCCGCGTTTTGGATGCAGCGCAAAGCGTCCAGCAGGCAGCGCACCAGCGCCTGGGCCAGGACGGGCTGCTTGTCTGCCACAAAATGCGGGATGCCATAATCCCTCAGCACGCCGGGAAGCAGGGCCGCGTAGCTGTCCCGGGCATAGTAGACCGCGATGCCGCGCGGGTCATCCCCGCGGGAGAGCTGGTCATGAATCAGCTGCGCAACCCGGCGGACCTCCTCATGCGGGGTCTTGCCCGCGTACAGCCGCAAGCCCTCAGGAAAGCCTTCAAAGGGCATCGGCCGCAACCGCAAAAGCTGTCTGCGCAGATGCTCCAGCGCGGCCGGGCGCGGCTGCGGCCGCGCTGGCAGGCTGCGCTGCGACCAGGGCAAACCCAGGGCATCCAGGTCCTCCTGAAGATGTGACACGCTGCGATGGACCGGCCCGAAGGCGCTGCCGTCCGGGTCCGCCTCCCTGTCCGTCACCAGGGTCACCATCAGGCTGTCCGCCTGGCCGGCCAGAACGCAAATCAGGCGAATCAGCGGCGGGGTGAGCAGGTCAAAGCCGTGCACCACCACATCATGGCCGGCAAACAGCCGCCCGGCCTCCAGCCGGCGCAGCATTTCAAAATCCCTGTCCTCACGGTCGGCCAGCTGACCGGCCATGCTTTGCTCATAGGCTTCATACAGCGCCGCCAGATCGCGCAGCTTGCTGTGCTCTTCCTGCTGCGTGTCCAGCCATTGCATAAGGTCCCGCGCGCTCAGCCCGGCCGCCTTGAACTCGCTGATGGCCTCGGCCAGCTTGCGCACAAAGCCGGGACGGCCGCGGGAGGAGCCGTAGTAGCGCAGCTCATCGCGCAGCGACCAGATGGTGCGCGCCAGCGTCATGGCCTGCCCGCGCTCATCGATCATCACCCGCTCGCCCCGGCCCAGACGGTCGAACACCCGGGTGGCCAGACGCGAGGGCGAGAGCACCTGCAGGCGGAAAAAGCCCTTGCTCTCAAGGGCGCCAAGCATATCGCGCTCGGCTTGCAGGGTCATTTGATCAGGCACCAGCAGCAGGGATTGCCGTCCCTGATCGTATGAAGCCTTGAGCGTCCGGGCTGCCTGATCCCACAGCGGGCCGGCCAGGCCGGTGATGATTTGAAGCATGGTCATCCTCCAGTCCGCTTCAGTATACCACGCGCTGCCTTAGCGGTGAATGGCGGATAAGGTTTTACTTTTCCGGCGTTTGGGGTACAATCGGGGTGTGGCCCGGCTGGCGGGCCGCCCATACATAAACAACCAAAGGAGCGATTGCCTTGAAACGACTGCTCGCCACTTTGCTGGCCTTGATGATGCTGATGCCGCTGATAGTCCAAAGCGGGGAGATCGCGGACAAAAGCCCGCGCGAGGATTTTATTGACCGCATGATCACGACTGCCAGGACGCAGTTTGAGAAGGCCCGCGGCCGGGCCATGCCCGCGCATTCCTCCGGGGACATCTATGTATGCAAGAACTTCACTGTCTACATGTTCCGCCAAAACCGCGATGACTTCCGCATGGCGGAGTTCCCCGGCGTTCCCCTGGTCATCCCCGACAACCTGCCCGCCAAGGACAGCAAGCCCTATCAATATGGCGCCGCCTGGATCGACATCCCGGCCAGCGAGGGCAACCCGTTTTACGCCGCGGCCACCTTCCGCTACGACGCCAGCCTGAGCAAGGCCGAGAACCGCGAGCTGGCCCGCGCCTTCATGCAGCAGGCCCAAAGGGGCGATTTTTTCCAGATGCGCGCCAACTATTACTATGGCATAGGCGCCCACTCAATGGTCTTCACCGAGGATTACAACGCGCAGGATGACACCGTCACCTGGACGGATTCCAACATGAAGGGCAAGAAGGTGGACGGCAAGCGCTACGGCTATATCCAGTTTGACGCGGTCAAGGAGATCGACTGGTTTGTGGATGCCTTCGCCCGCAAGGGCTACGGCGCGACCATCTACCGCCTCAGGGACGATATCATCTACAAGCCCTGAGGGCGAAAGGTGCGACAAGGCGCTACTGTAACGGAGCGGAAAACCTTGCCAAGCCTTGGGTTTCCATATCAAAACACCTGCTGCGAATACACGGCGGGTGTTGCTGTGTTGGCAGACAGACCGGCGGCTCAGGCTTCGGCTTGGCCTTCATCCTTCCTGGACAGGAAGCCGAACTGCTTCCTGCGTTCGTAGGGCAGAAAATGCTTGAGCCGCACCACGATGGTGCCGGTGATCCCCCCCATGACCGCGCCCACCACCAGCAGCAGAGCGATATAGGAATAAAGCACCGGATAGCTGTAGACCAGGATGGCCACCAGCAGCTGCCCCACATTGTGCAAGACGCCGCCCACCACGCCCGCGCCCACCGGGCTGACCTCCCTGACTGTAAACACCATCAGGGCCATCCCCAGCATGCTGATGGCGCCGCCGGCCAGGCTGAGGCTGAGGCTGATGGGGTTGAAGCCGCCAAAAAGAATGGAGGAAAGAAAGACCTTGGCCAGCATCAGGGCGACGGATATCGGCGTGCCAAACCAGTACAGGCACAACAGCAGTACGCAGTTGGACAGGCCCAGCTTGATGCCGTAGCCCAGGCCCAGGGAAAGGATCTTTTCCAAATAGCCCAGGATCAGCATGATGGCCACAAACAGGCCGGACAGGGCCAGGTTGCGCGTGCTTATCATGGCGCGCTGTCCTCCATCAGGCGCAGGGCTTCCTCCCTGGGCATCAGCTCCAGGCTGATCTGGTGCGCCAGGCAGACAATCCAGCGCTGGAAGACACGGGTGTCGATATTGCTCAAGGTCATCTCCCCCATGTTCACGCAGTCCTGGTTGGGGCAGTTGGCGCTGTGCATGACCACGCTGTCCTTGTCAATGTAGATGACGTTCTCCCAGCCATTGTCCTGGCGGATGACAATCTGTCCCGGGCCGTTGAGCGGCACCAGGTGGTAGTACTCCTGCCCCTGCCTGATGCGCAGGTAGCTGTTGGCTTCCTCCAGCGGGCCGCCGCTGTCCGGCTCCCGGGCGTTGGTAATGCTCAGCGTAGGAAGGGCTTTGACAGGCGGCGCGGGTTTAATGACCTGCCCCAACAGCAATAAAAGCCCCGCCAGCACTGCCACGGCGCCGATGATCCAGATGTCCCTGCGTTTCACGCGCTGCCCTCCTTGTGTTTGCCCTGGTATCATAAGGGATGCGGCAATGAATGTAAAGAAAAACAAAGAGATGCGGCGAAGGCTTTGACCGCGTTTGCCGCGCTTTGAGAACCCTGGCGGCTTTTCTTGCAAGCGTTGCGGCCGGCTTGTATAATGATGGCGTGATCCGCAGCCTGCGCCTTCCTTCCCCAGTCACAGCCCTGCGGATTTCAGGAGCGAATCATACCTGCAGCATGCAGGAGATTACAGGAACAAATCCAGTTTCCCAAAACGATATCGTACATAAGGAGCGCCTATGGGTAAATATTTCGGCACCGACGGTTTCCGGGGAGAGGCCAATGTGGACCTCACGGTGGATCACGCGCTGCGCATCGGGCGCTTCCTGGGGCACTACTTCAGCCAGGACAAAAAGGCGCGCATCGTCATCGGCAAGGATACCCGCCTGTCCAGCTATATGTTTGAAGACGCTCTGGCCGCGGGCATCACGGCCTCGGGCGCGGACGCCTACCTGATGCATGTGACCACCACGCCCAGCGTATCCTTCCTGACGCGGGCAGAGCGCTTCGACTGCGGCGTGATGATTTCGGCCTCACACAACACCTATTATGACAACGGCATCAAGCTGCTCAACAGCGCCGGCGAAAAAATGGACGAGGAAGTGATCCGGCAGCTGGAAAGCTACCTGGACGCGGACCCCATGTCCATCCCCTACGCCAGGCGTGACCGCATCGGCAAGACCGTGGACTACTACGGCGGGCGCAACCAGTACATCGGCTACCTGATCTCGCTCTCGCGCCACTCCTTCCAGGGCTACAAGGTGGGCCTGGACTGCGCCAACGGCAGCACCTGGATGATCGCCAAGGCCGTCTTTGACGCGCTGGGCGCGCAGACCTATGTCATCAACAACCAGCCCACCGGCACCAACATCAACCTGAATTCGGGCAGCACCCACATTGAGCACCTTCAGCAGTTTGTCAAGAACAACCGTCTGGATGTAGGCTTTGCCTTTGACGGGGATGCCGACCGCTGCCTGGCGGTGGACGAGAATGGCCGCCTGGTGGATGGCGACGGCATCCTGTACCTGTACGGGCGCTTCATGAAGGAGCGCGGCAACCTGACGGACAACACCATCGTCACCACCATCATGTCCAACTTCGGCCTGTATAAGGCGCTGGATGAGATCGGCATCCAGTACAAGCAGACTGATGTGGGCGACCGTTATGTGTATGAGTGCATGCGCGACAACGGCCACCTGCTGGGCGGCGAGCAATCCGGCCACATCATCTTTAGCAAGTATTCCACCACGGGCGACGGCATGCTCACTGCCATCAAGGTCATGCAGGCAATGATCACAAGGGAGCAGCCGCTGTCCAAGCTGGTGGAGCCCTTTAAGGCCTACCCCCAGATGCTCAAAAGCGTGCGCGTGAGCGACAAGGACAGGGCGCTCAGCCACCCCCGGGTGCAGGAAGCCATCCGGGCCGCCAAGGAGCTGCTGGGGGGCGATGGCCGCATCCTGGTGCGCAAGTCGGGCACCGAGCCCGTGCTGCGCGTCATGGCCGAGGCGCATACCGCCCAGGCCTGCGGGCGCTGCGTGGAGGACATCATCACAGCGCTGCAGGAAAACAACCTGATCACGGAGGACGAGTAAATGCTGCGCGTAACGGATTTGTATGACCTGTCCCATTCGCTGGCCGGCGAATGGCTGGCCGGCTTCACCTACCCGCATGAGGCGCTGGAGGGGATCGCCGACTGCATCCGCCGCCTGGGCGCGGGCCTGGACCCAAAGGAGTATCACAGCCCCGCGGAAGCGGTCTGGATCCACAAAACCGCCACGGTCGCCCCCTCCGCCGCCATCACAGGGCCCTGTATCATCGGGCCGGGCAGCGAGGTGCGCCACTGCGCCTACATCCGCGGCAGCGCGCTGGTGGGCGCCGAATGCGTGGTGGGCAACTCCACCGAATTGAAAAATGTCATCCTCTTTGACAGGGTGCAGGTGCCTCATTACAACTATGTGGGCGATTCCATCCTGGGCTACCGGGCGCACATGGGCGCGGGTTCCATCACCTCCAACGTCAAATCAGACAGGCAGCCCGTGGTGCTGCGCGACGGGCAGGAGCGGCTGCCCACCCAGCGCAAAAAGATCGGCGCCTTGATCGGCGACCACGTGGAGGTGGGCTGCAACGCGGTGCTCAACCCGGGCACAATCCTGGGCCGCGGCGCCAGCGTCTATCCAACCGCCAGCGTGCGCGGCACGGTGCCCGAGAACCACATCCACAAGCTGGACGGCTCCGTGGTCAAAAGGAGTTAGCCTTTCAGCTCATACTGATGAAAAGCTTGTGCGCATCCAAAGCGGCGGGGTATTTTATTGTCCTGCAAGGAAGGAAACCGATGGCGTAGCCTTCGCTGCGTTGAGGTCGACTGATAACAGCAGGGCGATAAAATCCCCGGCGCGCCGGTGCAATAAAGATTGGAGTCCGTATGAAGCAATATGATTATTTAACGACCAGGTTCAGCAGCCTGCCGGGCACGTAGATGCATTTGACAAGCTGTTTGCCTTCCAGCAGCGGGGCCACCTGCGCGTGGCGGACCAGCTCCTCCCCTGCTTCCCTGCCCAAATCCGAGGGCACCATGATGCGCGCGCGCACCCTGCCGTTGATCTGGACGGCGATTTCCACCGCGTCATCCACCAGGTAGGCCTCATCATAGCTTGGCCAGGCCTGCTCATGGATGTAGCCGCCAAAGCCCTGCGCAAGCCAGATCTCCTCGCAAAGATGGGGCGCGACCGGGGACAGCAGCAGCAGCAGCGCCTTCAAATCGCCCGCGCTCACGCCGCCCTGCTCATAAAAGGCGTTGACCAGGGTCATCATCTGCGCGATGGCGGTGTTGTACTTCATGCGCTCATAGTCCTCGCCCACCTTCTTGATGGACTGGTTGATCAGGACGCGCAGCCCCGGGCTGAAAGCGTCCTCAGGCCCTGAGAGCATCTCCTGCAGCCGCCACACGCGCTCCAGGAAGCGCCGCGCGCCGCGCGCGCCGCTCATGCTCCACGGGATGGCCTGGTCAAAGGCGCCCATGAACATCTCATACACGCGGAAGGCGTCCGCGCCGATCTCGTCGACCAGGTCGTCAGGGTTGATGACATTGCCGCGGGACTTGGACATTTTTTCGCCGTTCTCGCCCAGGATCATGCCGTGGCTGGTGCGCCTGGCGTAGGGCTCGGGCGCCCTGACCAGGCCGATGTCATGCAAAAAGAGATGCCAGAAGCGGCTGTAGAGCAGGTGCAGGGTGGTGTGCTCCATGCCGCCGTTGTACCAGTCCACAGGCATCCAGTAATCCAGCGCCTCCTGCGAGGCAAAGGCCCGGCTGTTGTGCGGGTCGCAATAGCGCAGGAAATACCAGCTGGAACCCGCCCACTGCGGCATGGTATCGGTCTCGCGCCGGGCAGGCCCGCCGCAGCGGGGGCAGGTGGTGTTGACCCAGTCGGTGATGGCCGCCAGCGGGCTCTCGCCCGAATCGGTCGGCTCATAGCTTTCGACATCCGGCAGCAGCAGGGGCAGCTGGTCCTCACCCAGGGGCACCACGCCGCAAACGGGGCAGTGCACCATCGGGATGGGCTCCCCCCAATAGCGCTGGCGGGAAAAGACCCAGTCGCGCAGCTTGTAGTTGATCTTGCGCGTGGCCAGGCCGCGCTGCTCCAGCCAGGCGATCATGGCCTCCTGCGCCTGCTTGACCGAGAGACCGTCAAGAAACCCGGAGTTGACGATCACGCCGTCATCAATCTCGGTATAAGCCTGCTGCGTGACATCGCCGCCGGCCACCACCTCCACAATGGGCAGGGAAAAGGCCTTGGCAAACTCCCAGTCGCGCTCGTCATGCCCGGGCACCGCCATGATAGCGCCGGTGCCATAGCCCATGAGCACATAATCGCTGACCCAGATGGGGATTTCCTTCCCGGTCGCGGGGTTGACGGCCTTCAGGCCGACCACCTCCACACCGGTCTTGTCCTTTTGCATCTCAGCGCGCTCAAAATCGCTCTTGGCCGCCGCCTGCTCGCGATAGGCGCGCAGGTCCCGGATGTTTTCAATCCGCTGGGCAAAGCGCTCGATCACAGGGTGCTCGGGCGAGAGCACCATGTACGTGGCGCCGAACATCGTGTCCGGCCGGGTGGTGAACACGCGCAGCGCCTCCCCGGTGCCCGCGATCGCGAAATCGGCCTCGCAGCCCTCGGAACGGCCGATCCAGTTGCGCTGCTGGGCCTTGACCGGCTCAATAAAGTCCACGGTATCCAGGCCATCCAGCAGCTTTTGGGCGTAGCGGGTGATGGCTAGCATCCACTGGTTTTTGACCTTGTGGGTCACCTGATGGCCGCAGCGCTCGCACATGCCGGCCACCACCTCCTCATTGGCGAGGCCGATCTTGCACCGCGGGCACCAGTTGATGGGCATCTCGGCCTTGTAGGCCAAGCCATGCTCATACAGCTTCAGGAAGATCCACTGCGTCCAGCGGTAGTAGGAGGGGTCGGTGGTGTCCACCTCCCGGGAATAGTCGAAAGAAAAGCCCAAACGCTTCAACTGCCTGCGAAAATGGTTGACATTGTCACGGGTGACCTTGGCCGGGTGGACGCTGTTGGCGATGGCATAGTTCTCCGTGGGCAGGCCAAAGGCATCCCAGCCGATCGGATAGAGCACGTTGTAGCCTTCCATGCGGCGCTTGCGGGCGATGATGTCCAGCGCCGTGTTGCTGCGCGGATGGCCCACATGCAATCCCGCGCCGGAGGGATAGGGAAACTCGATCAGGCAGTAGTACTTGGGGCGGCTGGCATCCGGCCGCGCGGCGAAAACCTGATGCTCTTCCCAGAAGGCTTGCCATTTGGGCTCGATACGGGCTGGTTCATACGGCAGATTCGACATAGGGCATCCTCCTTTGCTTACCTGCAAAGTATAGGAGCATGCGGACATTTTGTAAAGCGCAGGCCGGCAGTCAGCGGCGTCCTTGACAGTCAAATCCGGGCTGCCTATACTGATTTCAATCCAGAAAGGGAATGATTATGAAGAAGATCGTATGTTTTCTCCTGGCTGCAACGCTGATGATGGCCGTCGTCCCCGCGCTGGCCCTGGAAGCGCGGGACATCACAGCGGAATGCACGATCACCGTGGCGTCAAAGAGCGGTTTGGCCAAACGGCTGTATGACCGCGACTGGAACAGCTACTGGAGCGGGGATACCGGCGCGAAAACCGTCACCATCAAAAGCAAGGAGCCCATGTATGGCCTGTACGTCGGCTGGACGGAAGCGCCCCGCAGCTGGGCGCTGGAGCAAAAGGTGGGCGGCAGCTGGGAAAAGACCGTCTTTGAGCCCGCCCCCTTCCAGCACATGTATTATCCCCTGGAAGGGGTAAAGGAGCTGCGCCTCAAGCCTGAAGGCAAGAGCAAAAAGTGGTTTGGCATGGAGGAGATCTTCGTGCTGGGCCAGGGAGAGGTGCCTGCCTGGGTGCAGCAATGGCAGCTGCCCGACAGCAAGTGCGACCTGCTGGTGCTCTTCGCCCATCCTGATGACGAGACCCTGTTTTTCGCCGGCGCCCTGCCGACCTATGCCGGCCAGCTGAAAATGGATGTGGTGGCAGCCGTCTTCTCAGCCGGCGCGCGCTACCGCACCAGCGAGCTGCTCAATTCGCTGTGGACCATGGGGGTGCGCAACTACCCGGTCATCGGCCCCTTCCATGACAAGTATTCCACCAGGCTGGAGAGCGCCTACAAGGAGTTCGGCAAAGCCAAGACCCAGCGCTTCGCCGTGGAGCTGTATCGCAAATACAAGCCGGATGTGGTGGTCTCCCACGATGTCAAGGGCGAATACGGGCACGGCATGCACCGGCTGTGCGCCGATTTGGCCCTGTACGCCTTTGACGCCGCGGCTGACGCCGGCAAGTACAAGGAATCCGCCGAAGCTCACGGCACCTGGCAGGTCAGCAAGCTCTACCTGCACCTCTACCCCGAGAACCGCATCACCATGGACTGGGACCTGCCCCTGTCCGCCTTTGGCGGCAGGACAGGGTTTGAGATGGCCGAGGAAGCGTATACGCACCACCGTTCCCAGCACAAGTATGAGCAGTTCAAGGTGGAGCCGCGGGACAGCGCTTATTCCAGCTATGATTTCGGCCTGGCCAGGACCATGGTGGGCCCGGATGTGCTTGGAAACGACTTTTTTGAGAACCTGGACAGCCGGGTGACAGCTCCCTGAACACAGGCGTACAGGAAAACGGCACCCCCGCGGTATCGAGCGCGGGGGCTGTTGTTTCCTTCAGGGCATCCTATTGATGGAAGCTTTATTGCAGTTTGAACTCCGCCCAGATCTCCTGATACTTGCTCTCGTACTCGCCAAGGTCCATGATAAACTCGGTCTCGCCCAGGATCTCCGGCGGGATGCGGATGGCGGGGTTGTCCCTCAAATACTCGGGGATGAACTCATAGGCGGTCGCCACCGGGGACAGGTAATACTGCATGGCCGCGGTATTGCTCGCCACCTGGGAATCCAGCAGGAAGTTCAGCAGCACATGCGCGTTGTCCGGGTGCGGCGCGCTGGCTGAAATCACCAGGGAGTCAATGCCAAAGCCCATGCCCTCCTTGGGGTAGACCACCTTCAGGTTGGGCATCTCGTCCATGGCCAGCAGCACAAAGGGCGTGAACATATATCCCACGGACACCTCGCCAGAAATCAAGTCGTTGTGCGGCGTGTCATAGTTGAAGGAGCGTATGTTGGGGCGCAGCTGCATCAGCTTCTCGCGGGCCTGGGCCAGCTGCCCGTCATCGGTGGTGTTGAAGGAATAGCCCAGGGTCTTGAGCGTAATGCCGATAATGTTGCGCGCGTCGTCAATGATGACCACGCTGTCCTTGAGCGCGGGGTTCCACAGGTCCTCGTAGCCGGTGATCTCGATGTCCACCAGATCGGGGTTGTAGACAATCAGCGGGGTGCCCGCGGTATAGGGCACGGTGTACTCGTTGTTCTCGTCGTAGTACTGCCCCAGGAAGGCCGGGTCCAGGTTAGCGTAATTGGGCAGCTTTTCCTTGTCAAGGGGCAGCAGCTTGCCGTCCTTGCGCAGCATGTTGATGGCGTAGTCGCTGGCCAGGATGACGTCGTAATCATTCCCGGTCATCGTCATCTTCAGCAGCATCTCCTCGTTGCTGGCAAAGGTGGTGTAGTTTACGCGGATGCCGGTCTGCTCGGTAAAGCGGGCCACAGTGGCGTCATCGATGTAGGTTGCCCAGGAAAAAAAGTTGAGAACCTTTTCCTCCTCGGCGCTTGCCAGGGGCAGGGTCAGGCTGGTCAGCAAGAGAAAAGCCAGCATGACAGACAGCAGTTTTTTCATTTTGTTTTCCTTTCTTGCTCCAATGGTTTGGAGTGTAATATTGATTCAGCGTCCAGCACATCAAAGCCGGACGCGCGGACAAGGCGGTTCATCACCGCCAGGCCCAGTCCGTCCCGGGGCAGCGCCTGCGCGTAGATGCGCTCCACCCCTTCCTCATCCGCCAGGCGCAGCAGGTGAAACAGCCGGTGCGCAGCGCCCCGGGCGTCCCGTCCCAGGCTCTTGAGGCCGGCTGCGCTGTGTCCTTCCAGGACATCGTCCAGCGCCAGCACCCAGGTGCGTTCCCCGGAGCCTGCGGACAGCGCCAGCAAGGCCGCGCGGACGGCCTCCGGGCTGCCCTGCACCAGACTCATCCGGGCGCGCGGAGCGTAGTGCTTGTGCCGCATGCCCGGGGAGGGCGCGCTCTCATCCGCCCTCAGGGCACGCATGGCCGATTCGGCCAGTCTGCACTCCCCGGCCACCATGGCGATCATCTCCGGCGTGACCGCGCCCGGGCGCAAAATGACCGGTACGCTGCCCAGCGCGTCCACCACGGTGGATTCCAGCCCGATCGCGCAGGGGCCGCCATCCAGCACCAGGGGGATGAGACCGCCCAGGTCCTCCAGCACATGTTTGGCGCGCGTGGGGCTGGGCCGGCCGGAGCGATTGGCGCTGGGCGCCGCCAGGGGGAAGCCGCAGCGGGCAATCAGCGCCTGGGCTGTCGGATGATCAGGCGCGCGCAGCGCCAGTGTGGACAGCCCGGCGCTGGTCCGGGCGGGCACGGAAGGCTTGCGGCCGACGATCAATGTCAGGGGACCGGGCCAGAAAGCCTCCGCCAGCACCTGGGCGAGGGGGTTCCACTCGCCATAGGCGCGCGCCTGCTCAATATCGGTGACATGCGCGATCAGCGGGTTGTCCCCGGGACGGCCCTTGGCCGCGAACACCGCGGCCACCGCCCCGGCGTCCAGCGCGTTGGCGCCCAGGCCATAGACCGTCTCCGTGGGAAAGGCCACCAGGCCGCCGGACGCCAGAATCCCCGCCGCTTTGATTATACCCTGTTCGTCAGCGGGCAGGCAGGCTGTGTCCATCCAGTCACTCATTCTCACAGGCCCTCCCGCGCATCCTGTCCACAGCGGATACGCGGCTGATGGTCATTTTCCGCGAAGATCCGCGTTGCATTTTATACCACAAAAAAACAAGAGACGGCAGGCAAGCCTGAACCGCTCCCAGGGGATAGCCCAAAGTGCCGCTGTCAACCATTTTCTCACCCGCTATGTACAGCAGGTCGGTTCCCTGCAACGACAGTCAGCCTTCCCCGATCGCGTAGGCGGGGGCCTGGCCTCAGGCCGCTGACCCGGGTACCATCAGGTAAGATGTGGGTAAAAACAGTCAACTGGCGCACACTTCAGGTGGTTATCCCTGCGTACCCATCATAGGGGCCCCGGACGGATTTGTCAAGCAGCGCTTAACGTTGGTTTGAACGCGTTGGTTTGAACGCAAACTTGTTGTTTGATGCATAGACTTAAACATCAGTGTGATCAGTGTGCTTGCCCGGCGCGACCTTTTTGTCGTAGAAAAAACCGCAGGCCAGTATGGCATTTCTTTTCAAAGGGCGGTAGACTGTGTGTGATTCCCGGGAACTGCGCCTGATTTTACAGCAATGGCAAAGGCTGAAGCGGCTTTCCCTGCGTCGGGACACGCCGGTGAAAGCCGCTTTGCGCAGACTCGCAAAGATATAAAGGCAAGAAGGAGAAAATAATAAGCATGCTGGGAGCAATCATCGGTGACATCATAGGTTCGATATATGAACGGAACAACATCAAAACAAAGGACTTCCCCCTGTTTGGCAGGAACTGCTCTTTTACCGACGATACCGTCATGACCGTCGCCACCGCGGAAGCCCTCATGAACGGCGGTGAGGAGGATGATTTCATCGATGCCTACAAAAAATGGGGGCGGATGTATCCCCATGCGGGGTACGGGGCTCAGTTTGCTCATTGGATACAGTCAGCCGACCGCCAGCCCTATCGCTCCTGGGGCAACGGCTCCGCAATGAGGGTATCCCCCTGCGCATGGAACATGAGCTTCGGGTATTATGACCGTGTGGGATTCTGGCCGGCAAACGCCAGAAACAAGGCAATAATTTCAGCCAGGGTCACGCACAGCCACCCCGAAGGAATCAGGGGCGCCCTGGCGGTAACAGACGCAATCTTTATTTGCCGCATCTTCAACTGGGGCGGCTGGCATACGCTGAAAAATCCCTTTGAGGCACGCACGATTTTCCCTGAGCAAAGAACGAAGCTCAAGCGTTTTATCGAAACTGAACACGGCTACGATTTGAGCAAAACGCTTGATGAAATCCGCCCGGCTTACAGCTTTGACGTAAGCTGCCAAGGCACCGTCCCGCAGGCCATCATCGCTTTTCTTGAAAGCACGGATTTTGAAGATGCCATTCGAAACGCCATTTCCCTCGGCGGCGACAGCGATACGCTGGCCGCCATCACGGGCAGCATCGCCGAAGCCGCCTACGGCATTCCCGATGACATCAAAGAAAAGGCCTTTTCATACCTGGATCGACCGCTGATTGACATGTATCACCGGTGGATAGCGTATTTAAAACAAACGCATTTTGGGATAGGGCGCTGATCCTGACAGCATCAGCCGTAACGCACCTTCACAATAAAGGGATTGCCCCAGACATAGTAGCTGACCTGGATCTCCCTCACGGCATGCGCGTCCCTGCGGGTGAGCAGGTAACAGCGCAGCATCACCTGGCGCCCGGGCTGGACGTCAATGGAGCTGTTGACATCCTGGCGGTCATACTCCTGCTGGGAAAAGCACAGCACATCGCCCGCCAGGGGCACCACCACGGCCTCGAGCATCCGCGCCTCGACAAGGCCGCGGTTGGCAACGGAGATGGTATATTCCAGGATGACATAATCATCCTCCCCGCCCCGGAGCGCCTTGTCATACACCGTGCCGCGCACAGCCCCGCTGTCCAGCTGGCGCTTCAGGCTAGCAAAGCGGGCGCCATACTCCTCCGGGGGCAGGGCGCGCACGGCCTGGGCCGTCAGCGACAGCCTGGCATTGGCATAGCCCCACAGCGTGACGCCCACCACCAGCGCCATGAGCAGGACACTGAAGACGGCAAGCTTTTTCATCATTGGCCATGCAGCAGGATCTGGTTGATCTTCTGGATCATTTCAGTATCCTTCAGCCTGAACTGGATTTCCACCCGGCGGCTGGCGTCCATATCCTCCGTGCCGTCAGGCCTGATAATGCGGTCGGAATAGCTACGCCCCTTGGCGGTCAGGATGGATTGCAGCTTGAGGGCCTGCTGGCTGCTCAGCCCGGGCAGCTGCAGCATATAGTTCGCCACGCCCAGCGCGCGGTCCTGGGACAGCCGGAGATTGAACAGGTAACCCCCTCTGGAGTCCGTATGGCCCTCAATGACGATCTCAGCCACATAAGCCTCGTACTCCGGCCGCATCAGCACGCCAAGGTACACGGGCACCAGGCGCGCCAGCTGCTCCCGTCCTTCCGGCAGCAGCACATCCCCGCCGCTTTCAAACAGCAGGCTGCTGTCCAGC
This sequence comes from Bacillota bacterium, assembly GCA_029548395.1. GTDB lineage: Bacteria > Bacillota > Clostridia > Christensenellales > Aristaeellaceae > UBA6115. The sequence continues at coordinate 11,924 of JAKPNM010000077.1, read as the reverse complement.
ATGATATCGCCGGTATCCTTATCGACCTTGATGTTCAGGCTGCTTTGGCTGAAGGCCCGGCTGAGCTCCTGGATGATCTGCGTACGCACGCCCAGCAGGTCGTCGATCTGCTGTTGCTGCTGGCTCATGGCCAGCTGCATGGCATTCAGGGACTGCTCCTGCGCGACGAGCTGCAATTGCAGCAGCGCCTGCTCGTCCTCCTTGGTCTTCAGGGCGGTCTGGGCGGCGTGCAGCTCAGCCTCCTGCTGCTGCAGCTGGATTTGGATGGAGTGCACCTCCTCCTCCTTGCCCATGAGCTCGGCCTGCGCGGTTTGCAGGTCCGCCTCTTTTTTGACCAGGGAAATCTGAACGCGGTCCAGCTCCAGGCGCTGGTTTTCCAGCTCCCTGGTTTTGATGTCCAGCACGGAGAAGTACTGGTAGATGCTGACCATCAAGGCCAGGATAAATACCAAAAGCAGGCTCGAGAGCATGTCCGAAAAGGAGATCCAGTAGCTGCCGCCATCCCCCCTGGAGATCAGGCGCGTGGGCGCCTTGACGGTACGCATCAGGCCCCCTCCGCCATTCGTTCCGCCGCGGCGGTCGCACGCACAAGCGCCTGGGTCATGTCGCTGAGGGCCTGCTGCACACGGGCAAACTGCTTCAGGTCAGGCGCCTCGCCGCCCTTGTTCATGGCGGCGCCCAAATCGCGCACCATGGCGCCGGTCATCTCGCGCATGTTCTCCTCAAACATTCCGATGGTGCGCCCCAGGCCGGCGGCGATGTTCTCCACAAAGCTGGTATAGCTCTCAGACAGCAGCTTGCCGGAGCGGTTCATCTCGTTGGCTACCTCATGCGCGCGGTCGGAAGCGGCATCGGACTGTTTCTCCACCGCTTCCAGCACCCGGCCGGACCAGGCGGCGTACTGCTCCATCATGCGGCCCAGCTCTGCCTGGGCATCCACCAGCGCCTGGTAGCGCTCATTTTGAGTGTTGACACCCTGGTGCATGTCCCTGAGGACGCCCGCGGTCTGCTCCGCCATTTGCGCGGAGGAGGCCTGGGCCCGGGACAGCTCGCCGATGTAGCTGTCAAAGCGGTCCATGACGGTCTTGGTGACCAGGTCGGTCTTCTGAATGCTCTCCAGGATGGTGTCGGCGGCTGCCATGGTGGCGCTGAGGGACTCATGGCTGACAGTCTGCGCCTGATTGATCTGGGAGAGCGTCTTGCCCAACTGCAGGAACTGCCCGCCCAGGGCGGTGTTCATCTGCCCGACAAACTGGTTGACCACATGGTTGAGCCCCTCCACCTGCGCCTGTGTTTCCGAGAGGATGAAATGCTGCATGCTCTGCCCGATCGGCGCGAAGGAGCGCTCCACCGCCTGCCCGATGCCGGACTCCAGCTTCATGCTGATGTCGCCAAAGGCGGCGCTGAGAAAAGCGGCCTGGTCCTCCATATAGCAGGTTTGCCGCACATGCTCATCCAGCGGCCTGCGCATGACCACCTCGGAAAAAGCATGGTTGAAATCATCCATCGCGCCGGTGGCCGCGCCCTGAGCGGAGCGGAAGAAGATGTTGAACAGCAGGGAGCCGACCAGGCCGGCGATGGAGGTCCCATAGGCAAAGGTCATGCCGGAGATCATGGTGTGAATGGAGGACACGGTGGCCTGCGCGCTGTCCAGGTTCAAATTGCCCAGGCCGCGCATCAGCCCGATGAAGGTACCCAGGATCCCCAGGCTGGTCAGCACGCCCGGGATCACCTCGGACAGCTGGAAGTGCGCAAAATCACGCAGGACGGTCTGGTCGTTGATGTAATCCTCCACATCACAGGACAGCCCGCGCTGGTCAAGCTGCTCGGCGTTGGCCAGGAAGCGCGCCCACTGCTTTTGCATGGGGCGCCCCAGATACAGGGTGTCCTGCCAATCCGGCCGTCCGGTCTCATTGGGCTTAAAGACCGCCAGGTTGTGAATGCCCCGGCGAAAAGCGCGCGCGGCGCGCCGCAGGGGAAAGACGCATTTGCCCAGCCCCACCAGAAAGGTGACAAGCACCGCGCCGTAGATCATCAGGTCAATCAGGCTGCCGGACAGGGCCTTCATCAGCTCGTTCACATCATCACCGCCTTTGTGAACTGTATTGTAACTTTTATTTATCAGAATTGCAACATTTTGTAATGATTTTAGACAGCGGCCGGACTGCGGCCGGACGGGCGGGAGGGTAATACAGCGTCTTGCTTGAACGCGCCGGGCGCATCATGTATACTGTGCTGGACATTAAGGCCTTGGGCCGAAAGGCGGTACGCGGTGGTCAAGTTCTCTGAATTTGTGACAGGATTAAACCTGGAGGTCCTCTCTCCCACCACCCGCACGATGCTTGACATCGATTCGGCGGAGTTCAACCGTCCGGGGCTGGAGCTGAGCGGGTATTACGAGCATTTCGCGGTGGAACGGCCGCAGATCTTGGGCAATGCCGAGATGGGCTATTTGATGGGCCTGTCAAAGCAGGAGCGTTACAACAAGCTGGCGGCCTTTTTTGAGTATGCCATCCCCTGCGTGGTATTGTGCCGCGGCCACCGCCCGCCGGAGGAGCTGCTTGAGCTCGCCCGGGAAAAGAACATCCCTGTCTTTGGCTCAAAGATGCACACCACCAGCTTTATCGTCAGCGCCATCATGTTCTTAAGCCGCGTCCTGGCCCCGCGCATGACCATGCACGCGGTGCTGGTGGATGTGTACGGCGTGGGCGTGCTGATCACCGGAGAATCCGGCGTGGGCAAAAGCGAGGCCGCTCTGGAATTGATCAAGCGCGGCCATCAGCTGGTGGCCGATGACGTGGTGGACATCTGCCGCGTCAACGAAAACCGCCTGACCGGCGAATCCCCGGAGACCATCCGGTTTTTTATGGAAATCCGGGGCATCGGCATCATTGACATCCGCCAGATGTACGGCATCGGCTCCGTGCTGATGAGCAAATCCATCGACATGGAAATCCACCTGGAGCCGTGGAATGAACAAAAGGAATACGACCGCCTGGGCCTGGAGGAAAACTATACGACCATCATGGATGTGAAGGTGCCAAGCCTGGTGCTGCCGGTCAAGCCCGGCCGCAACCTGGCCATCATCATCGAGGTGGCCGCCCGCAACCTGAGCCTCAAGCGCATGGGGTATTCAGCTGCCCAGGAGCTGGATAAACGCATGAACGAACTGATGGAAAACGGATAAGCGGTTCCGGAGCGCAGCATGATTTTTATCGGCATTGATCTGGGCGGGACCATGATCGCGGCAGGCGCCATCGACCTGAAGGGAAACATCCTCGCTGAAGCGTCCACCGCCACCATCGCGCAGCGGGACTACAGGGAGATCGTGCGCGACATGGCCGCCTGCGCGCTCAAGGCGCTGGAGCGGTCAGGGCGCGGCATGGACGAGGTGGAAGCCCTTGGCATCGGCATCCCGGGCATTGCGGACAACACCACCGGCCGGGTGATCTTTTGCACCAACCTGGGCTGGCATGAGATCCCGCTGCGCGAGGAGCTGCAAAAATATATCAGCAAGCCTGTCTTTATCGACAATGACGCCACCGTGGCCGGCCTGGCCGAGAGCGTAGCCGGCGTGAGCGCGGGTGCGGCATCCAGCGTTTTCCTGACCCTGGGCACAGGCGTGGGCGGCGGAATCGTCATCAACGGCAAGCCCTGGACCGGCGCGCACGGCGTGGCCAGCGAGCTGGGGCACCTGACCATGGAAATGGACGGTCTCCCCTGCACCTGCGGCAAACGGGGCTGCGTGGAGCAGTATTGCTCGGCGACCGCGCTCATCCGCATGGGGCGCGAAGCCGTCAGCATGCATCCGGACAGCCTGATCCTTCAGCGGGCGGGCAAGCCGGAAAAGATCAGCGGCAAGATCATCATCGACTGCGCCAAAGAAGGCGACCCGCTTGCAGCGAAGGTCTTTGACCGCTACACTGATTACCTGGCGCTGGCCATCAACAGCATCGTTTCCTTCATGGACCCGGAGGTGATTGTGCTGGGCGGCGGCATCAGCATGGCCGGGCAGTTCCTGCTGGACGCCGTCAATGAAAAAATGCCGCGCTACCTGATGTTTAAAACCATGCCCTATGGCCGGGTGGAGCTGGCTGTTCTGGGCAATGGCGCCGGCATCATCGGCGCAGCCATGCTGGGCATGATATTGAAGGAGGATAAATCCCTGTGAAACCGACCGAAATCGCATCCCTGTACAAACATACGCCGGAGGATGGCAGCGCCGTTCGGGTGAACGGCTGGGTGCGCACGCTGCGCGGCAGCAAGGCCCATGCCTTTGTTGAGCTCAACGACGGCTCCTCCTTTCGCAACCTGCAGGTGGTGGTGGATGGGAACCTGCCCAACTTTGAGGAGATCATTAAAGCCACGCTGTACACCTCCCTTGAGGTGACAGGCCGGCTGGTGCATACGCCGCAGATGAAGCAGCCCTTTGAGCTCACGGCCGACAGCGTGACCGTGCTGGGCCTTTCAGCGCCGGACTATCCGCTGCAAAAAAAGCGCCACAGCTTTGAGTACCTGCGCACGCTGTCCCACCTGCGCCCGCGCACCAACACCTTCTCTGCGGTCTTCCGCATCCGTTCCCTGGCCGCCCTGGCCATCCACAGCTATTTTGCGTCAAAGGGCTTTTTCTATGTGCATACGCCCATCATCACCACCTCGGACGCCGAGGGCGCGGGCGAGATGTTCCGGGTGACCACCCTCGACTTGGATGATCTGCCCAAAACCAAGGAGGGCAGCGTGGATTTTTCCAAGGATTTCTTTGGAAAATCAGCGCAGCTGACCGTCTCCGGGCAGCTGCAGGCCGAAGCCTATGCCCTGGCGCTGGGCAAGGTCTACACCTTCGGACCCACCTTCCGCTCGGAGAACAGCAACACGGCCCGTCACGCGGCCGAGTTTTGGATGATCGAGCCGGAAATCGCCTTCGCCGACCTCAATGACAACATGGACCTGGCCGAGGACATGGTGCGCAGCGTGATCGCCACCGTCATGGAGCAGGCGGAGGACGAGCTGCGCTTCCTCAACCAGTTTGTGGACAAGGAGCTGCTGGCCAGGCTGGAGCTGGTAAAAAACAGCGAGTTCAGCCGCGTCACCTATACCGAAGCCATCGAGATCCTCAAGGCCTCCGGCAGGCAGTTTGAGTACCCGGTCAGCTGGGGCATGGACCTTCAGACCGAGCACGAGCGCTACCTGGCCGAGGAGCACTTCAAGCGCCCGGTCTTTGTGAGCGATTATCCCAAGGACATCAAGGCCTTCTATATGCGCGCCAACGAGGACGGCAAAACCGTCGCCGCTATGGACCTGATGGTGCCCGGCGTGGGCGAGATGATCGGCGGCAGCCAGCGCGAGGAACGCTATGAACAATTGTTGAAGCGCGTCCGTGAGATGGGCCTAGCGGAGGAGGAATACGCCTGGTACCTGGACCTGCGCCGCTTCGGCACCGCCAAGCACGCCGGCTTCGGCCTGGGCTTTGAGCGCTTTGTCATGTACCTGACAGGCATCACCAACATCCGCGATGTGCTCCCCTTCCCCCGCACCGTGGGCCACGCGGAGTTTTAGGGACGGAGAAAGCTGGGAACCTTGGAAACTTTCTTGAAAGAAAGTTTCCAAACCTTCAAAGAACTTTAATAAGAACCGTTATAAAAGCCGTTGCGACCGGTCAACGGCTTTTGTAATTGAAGTCCTATTCCTATTCCTGTTAAAGTTCTTTTTGCTTCTTTTTCTTTCAAGAAAAAGAAGCGTCCCCTCGACTACGTCCTGTAACCCCTGGGGTTGTTCCTCTGCCAGTTCCAGGCATCGCGGCACATATCCTCAATGCCCAGCTCGGCCTGCCAGCCCAGCAGCTCCCCGGCCTTTTGCGGGTCCGCGTAGACGGCGGCAAGGTCGCCGGGGCGGCGCGGACCGATGGTGTAGGGCACCTTGACCTGGTTGACCGTTTCAAAGGCGCGCAGGATCTCAAGCACGGAGTAGCCCCGGCCGGTGCCCAGGTTGATGGCCTCGCAGCCGCGGTTGCGCTTGGCGTATTCCAGGGCTTTCAGGTGGCCGCGCGCCAGGTCCACCACATGGATATAGTCGCGCACGCCGGTGCCGTCAGGGGTGTCATAGTCATTCCCATGCACCGTCAGCCTCGCATGCCGGCCCAGCGCGGTCTGGGTGATGTAGGGCAGGAGGTTGTTGGGAATGCCGGCCGGGTCCTCGCCGATGCGGCCGCTTGGGTGCGCGCCGATGGGGTTGAAGTAGCGCAGCAGCACCACGGAAAAGACGGGCTCCGCCACGCACAGGTCACGCAGGATCTGCTCACACATAAGCTTGGTCCAGCCGTAGGGATTGGTGCAGCCCAGGGCGTCCCCCTCCGCCAGGGGCATCCGGTTGTCCTGCGCGTACACGGTGGCGGAGGAAGAAAAGATGAAGTTGCGCACATGATGGCGCTTCATGCAGCCAGCCAGCGCCAGCGTGCTGCCCAGGTTGTTGGCGTAGTAGGCCAGCGGCATGCCCACGGACTCCCCCACGGCCTTGAGCCCGGCGAAGTGGATCACGCTGTTGATGGCGTGCGCGCCAAAGACCTTATCAAGGCGGTCCTGGTCGCACACGTCAAAATTGTAGAAGGCCAGGGCCTTGCCCGAGAGCGCCTCCACGCGGCGCAGCGCCTCCAGGTCGGAGTTGCGCAGGTCGTCCACCACCACCACGTCATAACCGTTTTCCATGAGCTCCAGGCAGGTATGCGAGCCGATGTAGCCCGCGCCGCCGGTGACAAGAATCTCCATCCCCTGTCCTCCTGTTCGGTCTGTGCACATAAAAAAACCCGCGCCGGAAACCGGCACGGGCCTATTATATGGCTATTTGGCGTTTTTGACCATCCCCCAGTAGGTGTCGTAGAGCACCTTGACATCGTTGTTGTCATGGAAGAACTCGCAATTGCCGACGGTCTCCCGGGACGGATTCAAGGTGGGGTTGCCGGTGTATTCCTCGCCCATCAGCTCGATCGCGCCGGCGTTGGGGGAGGAATATTCGATATATTCGGCATTCATCTGCGCGATGTCGGGCCGGGACATGAAGTTAATGAAGATGTGGGCGTTCTCCGGGTTGGGCGCGCTCCTGGGAATGACCATGCTGTCCACCCAGACGTTGCTGCCCTCTTTAGGCACCACATAGGCCAGGTCCTCATTCAAGTTGATGGCATACTGGGCGTCGCCCGACCAGACCACGGCCAGGGCGGCCTCGCCGGCCACCATCTTGTCCTTGGTCTCATCCACCTGGTAGGCCTTGACGATGCCCTTTTGCTTTTGCTCGATCAGCAGGTTGGCCGCGGCCTGGATTTCAGCAGGGTTCTTGGAGTTGACGGAATATCCCAGGTACTTGAGCGCCACGCCCAGGGCGTCGCGCGGGGAATCCAGCATGAAGACCTCGCCCTTGTACTGCTCATCAAACAGCGCGCCCCAGGAATCGATGGGAGCGGACACCCTGGTGGTGTCATAGAGGATGCCCACCGTGCCCCACATGTAGGGGACGGAATACACCTGGCCGGGGTCATAGTCGGGATTCCGCAGCCAGTCCAGAATCTGGACGGCATTGGGCACCCTGGCATAATCAATGGGCTGGAGCAGGTCCTCCGCCATCATGCGCTCAATGGCGTAGTCGGAGGGAAACACCACGTCAAAGGCGCCCGGGCTGGTGCGCACCTGCACCAGCATGTCCTCATTGAGGGTAAAGCGCATGTAGTTGACCTTGATGCCGGTCTCCTGCTCAAACAGCTCCAGGACCTCCTCGGAGATATAGTCTTCCCAGTTGAAGACATTGACCGTGCCTTGCGCCTGCGCGCCGACAAGGGAGAAGGCAAGCAGGGCAATCAGAACCAGGGACAGCAGCTTTTTCATGGGGTTTCCTCCTTTACTTTGTTTCCTTCACCAGGTTGGCGCGACGGTTGACCGCCAGCAGCAACACCAGCAGGGCGACAAACATCAGCGCGCTCAGCGCGTTCATCGTGGGTTTGATGCCCTTGCGGGCCTCGGAATAGATCAGCGTGGACAGGTTTTGCACCAGCGGGCTGGTGGTGAAGTAGCTGATGGTAAAATCATCCAGGGACAGGGTGAAGGACAGCAGCGCGCCGGTGATGACGCCCGGCATGACCGAGGGCAGGATGACATGGCGCAGGGCGTAGCCCGGCGTCGCGCCCAGGTCCAGCGCGGCCTCATAGCTGAACTTATTCATCTGCTTCAATTTGGGCATGACCGACAGGATCACATAGGGGATGTTGAAGGTGATGTGCGCCAGCAGCATGCTGAAGTAGCCGCGGGGAATCCTGGTGAAAATGTACAGCAGCATCAGCGAGATGCCGGTGACGATGTCGGGCATGGTCATGGGGATGTTGGTCAGCGTCATCATGATGCCCTGGGGACGCTTTTGCATGGCGTGGATGCCAATGGCGGCCAGCGTGCCCAGGATGGTGGCAAACAGCGCCGACAGCAAGGCGATGGTAAGGGTGATGTAAAAGGCGTTTATAATGGAGGCGCTGTTGAACAGGTCAATGTACCACTTCAGCGAAAAGCCCTGCCACTTGGCGCGGCTGACGCCGGCGTTGAAGGACTGGACGATCAGCACGAGGATGGGCACATACAAAAACAGCAGCATCAGGGCCAGGTACCCGCGCTTGAACATCCTGCTCATATCATGGTCCCCCCTTCCCCCTCCGGGTCAAACTTCCTCAGCGTCGTCAGGCTGAGCAAAATCAGCACCATCATGATCAGGCTCAGCGCGCTGCCCAGATTCCAGTTGTCCGCGCTCAGGAAGGTGCGCTCGATCAGGTCGCCGAACATCTCGGTGTTGCCGCCGCCCAATACGCGCGGGATAAAGAAGGTGGTCACGGAGGGCATGAACACCATGGTAATGCCAGAAATGACCCCCGGCAGGGACAGCGGCAGGGTCACCTTGAAAAAGGTCAGCGCGGCGTTGGCGCCCAGGTCCATCGCGGCTTCGGACAGCTTGGGATCCTGCTTGGAGAGCGCGTTGTAAATCGGGAAGACCATAAAGGGCAGGTAGTTGTAGACCATGCCCAGCAGCACCGCCCGGGAATTGTACATCAGCTGCATCCGGGGCAGGCCCAGGGCGCCAAGCAGGGTGTTGATCAGGCCGTTGTCCTCCAGCAGGCTCATCCAGGCGATGGTGCGCAGCAAAAAGTTCATCCACATGGGGATGATGAACAACACGACCAGGGTGCTGCCCAGCTTGAAGTTGCGGTCGGCCATGAACAGCGCCGCCGGGTAGCCCATCGCCAGGCAGATGAGCGTGCACAGGAAAGCCATCCACAGGGAGTAAATCAGGGTGTCCATATTGACATTGCCCCGGGCGATGCCCAGGTCAGCGGGATCAAAGCCCATGTCCAGCATCTGCTTGCGCATCTCGAAGTTGCTGTCCCAAAAGGTGCGGAAGTTGTCCAGCGTGAAGGCGCCGGAACGGTCGGTAAAGGCGTAATACCCGATCAGCAGCAGCGGGATCAGCGTGAACACCACAATCCACAGGCCGTAGGGAAAGGCGAACAGCGTGCGGCGGATGCCGCGGTTGCGCCTGATGGACAGCGCTATCATGCCGGCAAACGCCGCCAGCCCCAGCAGCATCAGCCAGACCGCCCAGGGCGGGAAGGCCATCGCGCTCATGCGGTCTCCTCCTCGGATTGCGTTGCCTCCTCGAATTGCGTCTCCTCCTTCGGCATGGGCTTCATGATGTGAATATTGAAGGGAATTACATCCAGCCCCACGGTAGAGCCCTCCGGCTGCATCACGGTGGAGTGCACCTTGAAGCGCATCGCGCCGGAATCGATGATCATCTCATAATGGACGCCCTTGAACAGCACGCTGCGCACGATGCCTTTGAGCCGGCCCTCGTCCTCAGGCACAATCTGCAGGTCCTCCGGGCGTATCAGCACATCCACCGGGGCATTGCTGCCAAAGCCCTTGTCCACGCAGGGAAAGTCCGCGCCGCAGAAATTGACCAGGCAGTCGTGCACCATCTCGCCTCGGATGATGTTGCTCTGACCGATGAAGTTGGCGACAAAGGCGCTCTTGGGCTCGTCATACACGTCCTTGGGCGTGCCGATCTGCTGGATGTAGCCGTCCTTCATGACCACGATGATGTCCGACATCGTCAGCGCCTCTTCCTGGTCGTGGGTCACATAGATAAACGTGATGCCCAGCATTTGCTGCATGCGCTTCAATTCAAGCTGCATCTCCTGGCGCAGCTTGAGGTCCAGCGCGCCCAAAGGCTCGTCCAGCAGGAGCACCTCGGGCTCGTTGACCAGGGCGCGGGCAATGGCGATGCGCTGCTGCTGCCCGCCGGACAGGCTTTCCACGCTGCGCTTGCCATAGGAGCGCAGGTTGACCAGGGCCAGCATCTTCTCAACCTTCCGGCGGATCTCATCCCTGGGGCGCTTGGCCACCTTCAGCCCGAAGGCGATGTTCTCATACACGTTCAGGTGCGGAAACAGCGCGTACTTCTGGAACACGGTGTTGACCTTGCGCTTGTAGGGGGGCAGGTCCGTGATGTCCTGTCCGTCAAACAGCACCCGTCCGGTGGTGGCCCTTTCAAAGCCGCCGATGATGCGCAGGGTGGTGGTCTTGCCGCAGCCGGAGGGTCCCAGCAGGGTGACAAACTCATTTTTGCGGATGTACAGGTTGATGTCCGACAACACCCGCACCCCGTCATATTCCTTGGAGATGTTTTCCAGGTTGATCAGCCGTGGTCTCTCTTGCATCATAGCCTCCGGTGAGGGTCGTACGCAGGGATCAGAAGGTGGGCGGGGTGGACGTCCACAGGAAGCGCGCCTGATGCTTGCCCGGGTTTGTCACATGGTGCGGCGCGTCCGGGTGCAGGCAGAAGCTCTCACCCCGGGAGAGCTGATGGGGCACGTTCCCGGTATAAAGGACGATCTGCCCGGAGAGCACATAGCCGAACTCCTCCCCGTCATGCGCCGGAAACTCCGCCGTGCGGCCGCCCGGCCCCAGGGTGACCAGAATGTGCTCCATGCGGTTTTTCTGGGCATTGGGCACCAGCCAAACGATGCTGCCGCGCAGCAGCTCGTCGTCCTCCTTTTCAAACATGTCCGAACGCGAATAGACGATTTTTTCCTGCGGGGCCTCGCTAAAAAACTGCTTCAGCGTGGTGCCCAGGCATTCGATCATATCCGTCAGCGTAGCGATGGAGGGCGATGTCAGGTTGTTCTCCACCTGGGAAATAAAGCCCTTGCTCAATTCGCACCGGTCGGCCAGGTCCTCCTGGGTCAGGTTGCGTGACAGCCGCAGCGCACGCAGGGTAGCGCCAATGTCCATAATATCCTCCGGCCAGTAAGTTTAGCGTTTCTAAACTTTACGGCAAGCAACATTAAACCACCCAACCGGCGGCTTGTCAATATTATTCTTTGGCCTTGTGTAAATAATTTCATGCGGACCGCCCGATCATCAAGGATCTCAAGGGTTTTTGGGCGTCTTTGAAAAATTGTTCCGGGCTTGCGCCACGCGCCTGGCCAACTGCCGCAACCCTGCAAAAAAGCTTCCCAAACCAGGGAAGCTTATTGATGCGTCAAACGCCCGGCCTGTCCCTACATGCGGAACCAGACATAGCTGGTCGCCAGGTCCAGGTCATACAGGGTCAGCTGATAGCCTTCCAGTTCAAAATAATGATACAGCTCGTTGTTGCTGGTGACGCTCAGGGGCATGGCGGAAGCCGGCACGCCGATGATCGAAACCATGACGCCGCCGTTGGTGGTGGTGGCCCGCAGGTTGTTCTCCTGGATGTACTGCTCGTACCACTGCGGATGAAAGGGGTTGGGCCCGTCATGGATCACCAGGGGATAGCTGAGGTAATCCTTCAGCTCCGGCGCGTTCTCCGCCGTAAAGCCGTAATCGGCCAGGGTGCCGATGTACATCATGATATGGCGC
>JAKPNM010000043.1 GCA_029548395.1 Bacillota bacterium | reverse complement strand
CGCCGGGACCCACCGCGATGACCTGCGCCATCTGGGGCTTTTCTTTGGCTGTGCCGGTCAGAATGATTCCGCTTTTTGTGGTTTCTTCACTTTCTACGTTTTTGATGACTACACGGTCACCCAAGGGCTTGATGTTCATAGATTCCTCCTTAGTCTCTCTGGTGTTGTTAGCACTCTTGCGCGTTGAGTGCTAACCTGTACATAATATACCCTATTCCTTGAAGCTTTGCAAGTGGTAATTTCATTTATTTTGAAAAAATTCAAAGAAATCTCAGACAAGCATGCGTTTATGGGTGGAAGACGGCAAAGAAATGTCAACGGCGCGGCAAACCGAGGAGCAAATCAACAGGCACCGGGGAATGAAACCCGGTGCCTGAAAACGGTTGAGGTCCTGTTACATATTCATTTTGTCCAGGATGAGCAGCTGCACCTTGATGTCAAGATACTCACCCTTGCCCAATTCAGACAGCTTGCTGGTGTTTTGAAGGGCGTCAAGCAAGCCGGTCACCCGGTATACCTTCAACTGGACATAGTCGCCTTCTTTGAGGGTTTGCAATTTTTCAATCAGCTGGGTCTGGGTGGTGATGATCTCGCCATCAGCTTCGACGATGATGTCGCCGATCTTGAGCCCTGCTGCCTGCGCGGGAGAGTTCTCTTCCACCTCGGCGATAAAGGCGCCCTGGGGCACAATGCCCTGGCTGGCGGGCAGATATCTGCCGACTGTGTCGATTCTGACGCCGATGCGCGGCCTGGGCTTGTCAGCCTGCTCAGCTTTCCTGGCTTCCTCTTCGCGCACGCGGGCCGCCTCGGCTTCCACGGCCTGGGCGTCATAGTTTTCCAGCACTGAGCGGATCAGCGGCTTGGCCACGTTGATGGGCACACACATGCCGATGTTGTCCACGGAATAGCTGCTGCTGGAGAAAAAGCTGCCGATGCCATCCACCAGCTTCAGGGTGGGGATGCCCTGCAGCTGGCCTAGGGTGTTGAACAGGCCGCCGCCGGAATTGCCCGAGGAAATCGCGGCATCCACCTGGATCATGCTGTTTTGGGTTTCCGTGCGCAGTCCGTAGCGGTCACGCCCGGTGGAGGTCATCATGCGTGAAACGGCGGATACGACGCCCAGGGAAACGCTGCGCTCAAACTGCTGGCCCAGGGGATTGCCGATCACAATGGCGTATTCACCCACCTGTATGGCATCGCTGTCGCCCAGCGGCACGGCCGGCAAATCCAGTCCGGGAACCAGCAGCACGGCGATGTCAAGGTTGGAATCGCTGCCAACGATGGTGGCGTCCAATTCACGCTCGCCCACGCTGATGGTGATGCGTGTGGCATCCTCGATCACATGGTAGTTGGTCAGCACATGTCCGTAGGGGGAAATCACCGTGCCGGAGCCTGTGCCCATTTTGCGCTCCTGGCTGGTGCTCTCCGGGCTTTGCTCAAAGGGGAAGCCGAAGTTGTAGCCAAACTGGCTGATGATGCGCCGTGTCTGGTAGTTGTTGACGCCCACCACGCTTTGCTGGGCATTGCGGGCGATCTCAACGAAGGGGCTGGTCACCTTGGTTTGGTCAGTGGTGGTATTGACAATTGCGTCAATCTGATCGGCGGTCAAGGTGCCTTGCGCCGTGCTGGCCAGCATACTGCTTCCCAGCCCCAGCGCCAGGCTCAGGGACAACACGGTTGCAATCAGGACTGTCCAGAGCTTGTTGGTTTTCATTATCATCATCCTTTCCAAATATATCATCAGGCTTGCGGGCTTTGCCGCATCTTTATCATACCCTGAGAATTTGTTGAATTTTTTACAGGTTGGTAAACGAAATGTGAACGCGGTTTCCGGGCTTCATAGAGGGCAGGACAGGCAAGATGATATAAAGCGGAGCAGCGTGTTCAGGATTCTGAAAGAGGCGTGCATGAAACCCCGGACCTGCTTCGTTGTATGGATGAGCCTTTCAACAGGGCAATCAAGGAGAACAAAGGAGAAACGATCGGAATATGAAAAAGCTGCTGAGTCTGTCACTGGTTTTGGGGCTGCTAATCAGTGCGCTGCCCGGCGCGGTTTTGGCGGCGGACACCCTTAAAGTCAGCAGGGCTGAGGAGTTCCGTTTTCCTCAGGACAATGCCCCCCAAACCGCCTTCACCGTTGAGAACACCAATGACTATGATGTACAGGTCAAAATCGAGGTTTTTGACCAGTTGGAGCGCATCACTGTCCAGAGCATGACCTACACCATCCTAAAGGGCGATGCGCCCCTGCCGGTGCCTGCGCAAATCTACCAAAACCTGACGAAGAACGGCGAGGTTCGCACCTACAGATACAAAATTGCCACCCCGGGCGGCTTTGTGAAGTATATCCACGTCGCGCAGAGGCTGACCATCGAAAAGGACAACAACAATGTGGAGATCTTCCATTACGACCAGCTGCGCAACACGTATTATCCCAACAACACCGTGTCGTCCTTCGGGCCGCATTTCCGTGACGTGACCCCGGAACTGACCGATCTGTGGTACATGTTTACCCCGATTGACCTGAGCATTCAGGGCCGCCAGACCTTTGAGCTGGTTGCCAGCAACATCTATCAGGTGGGCGAGGTCTATGTGGATGTCTATCAGGACACCGTGGTGGTCAGCTACAAGATGTTTTATGACCATCATGGCTACTACAGCACCGAGCGCCTGAGCGATTACCTCAACTTCTACAATTCCTACGCCGATGTGGGCATTGTGGAGCCCGAGGATATGCCGCAGCCCAACACCATGTTTGCGTTTGACCAGCCCTTCAGCATTCTCAACCACCTGGGCGGGGACACAAATGTGCTGATGTTTGTCCGCAACCGGATCAGCTACTACCGCTTCCCCAGCCCGAAGGCCGAGTACAAGCGCTTCTGGGAGAACACCCCGCAAAACAAGGAGAGGCGGGAGCTGATGCTGCAGTTTATGGATCCCATCATGACGGTGGAGCAAAGCAAGTAAACCAGGCAGGCCTTCATCATCACAAGGGGGCTGGCGCATATGCGCCAGCCCTGAATTTTATCTGTCAGCGCCTGTCCTGTGAGGATTCAAGCCCTGCCGGCCAACACTTCGGCGGCGCGGCTGATGGTGTCGGCCACGGCTTCCTCCATGCTCAGCTGCCGGGTGCCGGCGATGATCAGCCCGCAGCGCTGCGATGGGATCAGAATCTTGACCGCCGGGCTTTGACTGACGGCGTTTGCCATGGCAGGAGATATCTCTCCCATCATCGCGCCCACGATCAGGATGCCTGCCGCGCCCAGGATAAGGTCGGCGTCCCTGGCCTGCCAGGCGATGGCGTGCTCCCCGGTCGCTCCGGCAGCTGCCCCTGCGCGCAGCATGGCGCTGGTGGCCAGGGAGTTTGTGCCCAGCGCGATCAGGGGGACTGTTGGAAAAGCCTTGGCAAACGCGACAATCAGCGCCTTGCCCAGGCCGCCGCCCTGCCCGTCAATCACCAATACCTTCATGGCTTGCTGAGCTCAATCAGGGAGCGCGGACAGGGTCAATTTGAGGACTTTGCTGCTTTTCATAAAAACTCCCAATACACTTTTTCCGGAAGCGCGCCGTTGCCTGCTTCAGAAAGGCTCCGATGCCTTTTGACACCCTTGGATTCAGCGCATGTCAGCATTATCCTACTGGAGTTTTGACAAGGCGTCAAGCGTTCACGGGACAGGGATATATGGTATGATACCGGCATGAAACCTGAAAGGCGGACAAGATATGAATCAGGCAATGGTGCTTTGCTATAACATGGACGGGGACCGCGCGCTTGCCGTGCGCGCCCTGGCGCAGGCTGCGGGCATCCAGCCCTTTCTGGTGCCTCCGGAGGCCTACCTGCAGACCATCGGCGCCCTGTGCGGCCTTGAGCCGGGCAGCGATCTGGCCTATGAGGGGGAGGGCTTCAAAGAGGAAATGATGCTGATGGCCTTCCTCGAGAAAGGAATGCTGACCAGTTTCCTGGACAGCTTTCATCACCGGGGGCTCGCGCCGGTGCGGCTCAAGGCCATGCTGACGGACAGCAACAGCAAATGGAATTCTCTTGAGCTGCACGCTGAGCTGATGGAGGAGCTTGCCTGCTTCAGGAAGCTCAGCCGGATCCAAGATGCGCAATGAGCGCTGATGTGACCGGGCGGGCTGATGAGATTATCCGCAAACTGCTGGGCTGGTATGACCGTGAGCAGCGCGCCTTCTCCTTTCGCGGCACCAGGGATCCCTATCGTGTCTGGCTCAGTGAGATCATGCTCCAGCAGACGCGCACTGAAACCGTAGGGCCCTATTATGAGCGTTTCCTTGATCAGTTCCCTGATGTATTTTCCCTGGCGGCAGCGCAGGAGGAGCAGGTGCTAAAGGCCTGGCAGGGGTTGGGATATTACACCCGGGCGCGCAACCTGCACAAGGCTGCGCGCATCATCGTTCAGGAGCACGGCGGACGCTTTCCGGGCGATGCCAGGGGCCTGGGCAAGCTGCCGGGCATCGGCCCCTACACGGCCGCGGCCATCGCTTCCATCGCCTATGATGAGCCGGTGCCGGCCATGGACGGCAACCTCAACCGCGTGATCAGCCGCCTGTATCACTTCACCCATGAGATCACCGCGCCGGATGCCGCGCGTACGCTGCGCAGCCTGGGGCAGGGGCTGATGCCGCCTGCGCGCGCGGGGGACATGAACCAGGCCCTGATGGATCTGGGCGCCACCATCTGTCTGCCCGGTACGCCGGATTGCGGGCGCTGTCCGCTTCAGGCTGAATGCCTGGCGCTTGCTCAGGGGGATCCCGCAGCGCTCCCGCGCATCAGGGCCAGGAAGCCGCCGGTTCAGGTGCCTGTCGCTGTGGTGCTGTTGGAGTGCGGGGGCAGGGTCCTGCTGACACGGCGCCGGGAAGCCCTGCTAAAGGGCATGTATGTGTTTCCCCTGCGGGAAGGGGACGATGGCCCGGAGGCCGCGCTGGCGCTGGCGCAGCGGGCGGATCCGGGGCAGACCTTTGTCAGGGAGGAGACCGCAGCCCGTCACGTCTTTACGCACCGGGTGTGGAATATGCGCGTGTACAGCGCGCGCGTCGCGTCCCGCGCGGCCTTGACTGGCGGGGTTTGGGCAGATATGGAGACCCTGAAGAGGCTGCCCCTGCCGGTCGCCATGAACGCGGCCAGACAGGCAGCCGAACGCTTGCTGCTGGCCGGCGGCGATTAGCAGCTTTTTATGGGGCAAGTCTTTTACCCAGGGCTTTGAATATGATAGAATAAACAAAAACGGAGGTGTCGGAATGAGTAGAAAGTTGCTTGCGGTGGCGCTGGCAGCGCTGTTTTTCCTGACCGGCCTGACCGGTCTGGCTGAGGAGAGCGCCAAGGAGGAAACCATTGCCCAGCTGGTTCTGCTGATGGAAGAGTTTTTCGCGGACGAGGGTTATCATTACGATCTTGATGACAATACCTTCAAACTGGACTTCAACCTCACGGGCGCCCTGCCCTCCTGCAGCGTTGTGGTCAATGTGTATTATGATTCCATTGAGGTCATTTCCACCCCGGAAGTTCGCGCGCTGGAAACCAACAAGGAGAAGACAGCGCTGTTTCTGACCATGCTGAACTACGATATTTTTTACGCGCAGTTCGGGATGAAGCTGCAAAACGGCGCTTTTTATTCACGCGGTGTACAGCTGGTGGAGCGGACGCTGCCCGGGCTGGAAGAGATTGACGTGCTCTTCCATCTGACATTGAACTACCTGGAAAAATATGGCGATCAGCTGGTGCAAGTCGCGCTGGCCGGTGCGGATCCCTATGAAGTGTATGAGCGGATGAAGTCCGAATAAGTCCATTGTTGCCTCAGAATAGAGGCTGTGGCCGGTTTTTGGCTGCCACAGCCTCTTTATATCATGTCAAAAACGGTATGTGCCGCAAAGAAGGGGACACCTGGGCGCTATCCTAATAATCTCCTTGTCAGGCTGCGATGCGCCTGTAATAGGCCAGCAGGTTCCTTCCGGCAATGTCCTGAATGGTCTGCTCCTGATAGCCGCGGCGGCGCAGCCCTTCCAGCAGGGTCGGGAAGTCTGAGGGATTGTCCAGGCCTTCCGGCTTCTCGCCGATACCATCGAAGTCACTGCCAAAGCCCACCTTGCCCTGTCCGCCCAATTGGTGCAGATGGTCGATGTGATCAATCACCGTGTCGATCGTGCAGGGCTTGTCAGGCGTGATCAAAAAATACGGCAGGAAGTTGACGCCGACATAGCCGCCGGCGGCAAACAGGGCCTTGAGCTGATCATCCCACAGGTTGCGCGGATGGTCCCGCAGCGCGCGGCAGCAGGAGTGGCTGGCCAGGGGAGGCATGTCCGTTTTGCCGAGAATGTCATAGAAACCCTGGATGTTCAGGTGGGATACATCCACCGCGATGCCCAGACGCTGCATATGGCGCACTGCCGTCAGGCCATAGGGCTTCAACCCGTCATCCGGGTTGAGGCAAGCCGGGGTGCCCAGCTTGTTTTCGTAATTCCAGGTAACTGCCGCCATGCGCACGCCCAGCCGGCGGTAGCGGTCAATGGCGTGCAGGCCTTCTTCAAAAACCTCACAGCCCTCCACAGACAGCATGAACCGTGTCTGACCGGCCGCGGCTTCTTCCGGATCATCGGTTTGCAGCCAGCCTTCGCGCAGCAATCGGTCCTTTGCCGCGAGCATTTTTTCAAACAGGGCGGCGACCTTGTCAGGCGCAGGGTCTTTTCCCACATACATGGCCATGACCTGCAAGCTGACCCCGCCTGCGCACAGACGCTCCAGACTCAGGTCATACCGGCCTTTCGGCTCCACCGCCATGCGGTGCAGGGTGTCCGCGTGCGTATCACACAGTATCATTCCGCTTATTCCCGATGCGCCTTGATATAGTCAAGCACCTCATCCACAGTGGTGAAGCACAGCCCGGTCACGGAGTCCGCGCATCCATAATAGATCGCGATGCGCCCGGTGGGCGCGTCAGTCAGCGCCGCGCAGGGGAAGGTGACGCCCGGGACGTCGCCGGCAAGCTCGTAGAGCGTTTCCGGCCCCAGGAGATACCATTTGCCGCGGACGATGACTTTCCAGGGCTGCTCCAGATCCAGCAGCGCCGCGCCAAAGCGGTAGACATAGCCGTTGCAGGTGGTGATGACGCCATGATAGATCATCAGCCAGCCTTCATCGGTCTCAATCGGGGTGGGGCCTGCCCCCACCTTGGTGGACTGCCAGCCGCCCGATGTGCCAAACACATGGCGGTGCTTGCCCCAGTAGACCAAATCCGGGCTCTGGCTGACGAAGATGTCGCCAAAGGCGGTGTGGCCGGTGTCCGAAGGCCGGCTGAGCATCATGTAGTTGCCGTTGATTTTGCGAGGAAAAAGAACGCCGTTGCGGTTATAGGGAAGGAAGGCATTTTCCAGCTGGTGGAAGGTTTGAAAATCATCCGTATAGCCCAGGCCGATCGTGGGGCCGTGGTAGCCGTTGCACCAGACCACGTAATACTTGCCCTCCACCTGGCACACGCGCGCGTCATAGCGGTATTGCAGCCGGGTAATCTCCGGGTCGCCCAGAAAGGTGATGGGCTCGTGGTTGATGTTCCAGCTGATGCCGTCATCGCTGAAGCCCGCATGGATATTCATCTCCACGGCCTTGTTGTCGCAGCGGAACACGCCGGCGAACTTGCCGTTGAAGGGGACGGCGGCCGAGTTGAACACGCTGTTGGAGGAAGGAATGGCGTTTCTGGGGATGATCGGGTTGCGGCTGTAGCGCCATACAGGAGCTGTGCAGCCCTGGGGCTTGTCCTCCCAGGGGATGTTGGGAAGCGCCTGACCAATAATGCGTGCCATGTCGTTGTCTCCTTTATGTATAAATGAAGAAAACCTGCTGTGCACAGGTGTGCCGTAGCAGGTCAGGGGTGGGGCGGTTTAGACGATGAACGGCTTGAGTTCTTCAAGCAGGTCGTCACAGTCCTCTGCGTACACTTCCAGGGTAATCGGCTTGCTCAAATCCAGGGAAAAGATGCCCAGGATGGATTTGGCATCCACCACGTGGCGGCCGGCGCGCAGATCCATGTCATAGTCGTAGCGGCTGGCCACGTTGACAAAGGTTTTGACTTCCTCGGCAAAGCTGAGTTTAATGGGAACGGATTTCATCTATTGTCACCTCCTGTTATTCTTAAGACAGTATACACAGTTTTACGGCGCCTCACAAGGGATCGGGGTAGTTATATGGCCTGCTTTTGCTTTCTTTTTACCAGGTTCTCAGATACATCCGCTTATCCCTGCGCGCGCAGTGCGCGAAGGGCGCTGTCCAGACGGCGGAAGGTTTCCTCCCGCCCCAGCAGATAGGCGATTTCAATGGCGCCGCCGGGGGTGGACAATTGGCCGGACAGCGCAATGCGCAGGGGCCAAAGCACGGTGCCGTTTTTCAGCCCTGCTGCCGCGATGCCGGGCAGCAGCGCGCCATGGATACGCTCTTCTGTCCATGTTTCAAGGCTGTCAAGCAATGCGCGGGACAGCTCCAGCGCCCCGGACGAGGATGCGATGGTGGATTTTTGTTTTTTGTTCTCATACAGCGAGACATCAAAATCCGGCCGCTCCCTGAGGAAGGAAATCATGCCCGGAATGTGGCTGAATACCTCAGTGCGGCTTTGCATCAGCTGCGCCAGGCGCGTGCAGTCGATTTTCATGCCTCCCAGAGCCTGCTCAAACCAGGGCATGGCCATCGCCAGGTATTTGTCCGGATCCATCCGGCGGATGTACTCGGCATTGAACCAGGTCAGTTTGTTGATGTCAAAGATGGCGGGGGACTTGCTCAAACCCTCCACGCTGAAAGCCTCGATCAGCTCTTC
Source organism: Bacillota bacterium (assembly GCA_029548395.1). Taxonomy (GTDB): domain Bacteria; phylum Bacillota; class Clostridia; order Christensenellales; family Aristaeellaceae; genus UBA6115. The sequence continues at coordinate 10,943 of JAKPNM010000043.1, read as the reverse complement.
CATGGTAAAAAACTCGCGCTCATCGCCAGGGTTCCAGCCGACCAGGGCCAGGTAGTTGATCAGCGCTTCCGTCAGGTAGCCCTTTTTGATAAAATCGCTGTAATAGGCGTCCCCGTCGCGCTTGGACAGCTTGTGCTTGGCGTCGCGCATGACAGTGGGCAGGTGGATGTACATGGGGATGGACCAGCCCAGGGCCCTGTAGAGCAGGTTGTACTTGGGCGTGGAGGACAGGTATTCCATCCCGCGGATGACATGGGTGATGCCCATCAAATGGTCATCAATGACGTTGGCAAAATTATAGGTGGGCATGCCGTCCGCCTTGATGAGCACCATGTCATCCAGCGTCTCATTGGGCGCGCTGATGTGCCCATAGACCAGATCGTCAAAGCCGCTGTCACCCTCAAGCGGCGTGTTCTGCCGTACCACATACGGCTGCCCGGCGGACAGCCTGCGCTGGATTTCGCCCTTGTCCAGGTGCAGGCAGTGCTTGTCATACTTCCAGGTCAGGCCCCGGGACTCAGCGGATTCGCGCCTTTGCTGGAGTTCCTCGCGGCTGCAAAAGCAATAATAAGCGTGGCCGGAGGCGATCAGCTGCCTGGCGTAGGGCAGATAGCTGTCCTTGCGCTCCGACTGGACATAGGGTGCCGCCGGCCCGCCGATGTCCGGCCCCTCATCCCAGTATATGCCGCATTCGCGCAGCGTATGATAGATGACCTCGGTGGCGCCCTCCACATAGCGCTCCTGGTCGGTATCCTCAATGCGCAGGATAAACTTGCCCTTGTGCTTGCGAGTAAACAAATAGCAGTACAAGGCGGTGCGCAGGCCGCCCAGGTGCATAAACCCGGTGGGGGAAGGCGCAAAGCGCGTGCGGACTTCGTTCATGCTTCTCCTTCATGCCGGCCAATCCATCATGTAATGGATCGGCCGGAGCTTTTCAATCGCCTCAAGTCGCCAAAGGGCTGCTGGCAGGGGATTTTCCGGCAATCTCCGGTCCTTCAGGCTTTTTACTGCGGCCTGTAGCTGTCCTTGAGCCCGACGACCAGGTTAAAGACCGCAAGCTCCGGGGTGGAGTCCCTGTCCTTGCAGAAATAGCCGTTGCGCAGGAACTGGAAGGTATCGCCCACCTGCGCGTCTCCCAGGCCGGGCTCCATCAGCCCCTGCGTGACCTTGAGGCTGTCGGGGTTGAGCCGGGAGATAAAGTCCTTTTTATCGGTATCGTCGTCGATGTCATCCGGATCAGCCAGAAGCGGCTCGTACAGGCGCGCCTCAAACGGCAGCGCGGTGCCTGCGTCCACCCAGTGCAGGGTGCCTTTGACCTTGCGCCTGGAGCCTTCGGAGCCTGAACGGCTGTCCTGATCCACTGTGCACACCAGGTGGTCAATGCTGCCGTCCGGCCGTTTGACGGCTTCTTCACACTTGATGATGTAGGCGCCCTTCAGGCGCACTTCGCCGCCGGGCCTGAGGCGGAAATACTTGCCGGGCGGGTTCTCCATGAAATCTTCCTGCTCAATATAGATCTCGCGCCCCATGCGTACCTGGCGGCTGCCGAACTCCGGATGGTCGGGATGGTTTTCCTGCTCCAGGATATCTACCCTGTCCTCCGGCCAGTTGCTCAGGACCACCTTGAGCGGGTTGAGCATCGCCATCATCCGGGATGTCTTGTTCCCCAGGTCGTTGCGCACGCAAAATTCCAGCAGCCCGAAATCCACCACGCTGTCCGCCTTGGCCAGGCCCACGCGGTCGATAAAGTCCCGGATGGCTTCGGGCGTGTAACCGCGCCGACGCATGCCGATCAGGGTGGGCATGCGCGGGTCATCCCAGCCGGAGACGTAGCCCTCGTCCACCAGGCGGCGCAGGTGGCGCTTGCTCATCACGGTGCGCGTCAGGTTGAGTCTGGCAAACTCAATCTGCCGGGGGCCGAAGGTCTTGTAGCCGTGCCTGTCCGTGTGCGGCTCGCGAAAGCCCGCGTGTTCAACCGCCCAGTCATACAGCGGCCGGTGATCCTCATACTCCAGAGAGCACAGGGAGTGCGTGATGCCCTCGATGGCGTCGCCCAGGGGGTGGGAGAAGTCATACATCGGATAGATGCACCACTCGTTGCCGGTACGGTGGTGCTCCTTGAACAGGATGCGGTACATGACCGGATCGCGCATATTGATGTTGGGCGAGGCCATGTCGATCTTGGAGCGCAAAACATAGCTGCCCTCGGGGAACTCGCCCGCGCGCATGCGGCGGAACAGGTCCAGGCTTTCCTGTGGCGGGCGGTCGCGGAAGGGGCTGTTGCGGCCGGGCTCGGTCAGCGTGCCGCGGTATTCGCGGATTTCCTCCTGGCTCAGCTCGTCCACATAGGCCAGGCCGCGCCTGATAAAGTCCTCAGCGATGTCGTAGCACTGCTGGTAATAATCGCTGGCGAAATACAGGCCGCCGTTCCACTCAAAGCCCAGCCAGCGGATGTCCTCCATGATGCCATCGACATATTCGGTTTCTTCCTTTTCAGGGTTGGTATCATCAAAGCGCAGGTTGCACAGCCCGCCGTAGCGTTCAGCCGTGACAAAATCCGCCACCATCGCCTTGCAGTGGCCGATGTGCAAATAACCGTTGGGTTCCGGCGGGAATCGCGTGTGAACCCGCTCCACCCGTCCCTCCCTGAGATCCTGGTCTATGATGTCCCAGATAAAATTGGATTTTTCGTTGTCTACGCTCATGTTGATCCCACCCTTCACGATATGTGCCCATTATACTCATGAAAGCAGCCCCCCGCAAGGCGAGGGGCTCAATGATCCTGCGTTTGTCTGTCAAGTCAGGGAGAGCCCGGCGGCGAGCGGGTCATCCTCCGCAATGAACAGCCGCTGCGTTTAACGAAGCACCCGGAAGATGCCGCATTTGAGATAGTTGGTTTCGGGCGCGGCCGGCAGGCTGGGGTGGTCGCGCGCCGGACCGCGCCATTCCAGCTGCTGCAGCGTCACCCGCGCGTCCCCGGCGGCCTCCCGGAGGGTGTTGAGAAACAGCTCGGGCACCATGGCCTGGGAACAGGAGCAGCTGACCAGGATGCCGCCATCGGCCAGCATTTTCATGGCGCGCAGGTTGATTTCCTTATAGCCCCTGGCAGCGCCGGCCAGGCTGGCCTTGTTCTTGGCAAAGACGGGCGGATCCAGCACGATCAGGTCATAGGTTTCGCCCTTGTCGGACTGTTGCCGCAGATAGTCAAAGGCGTTGGCGTTGACAAGCTGCACGTCTTCAAAACCGTTGAGCCGGGCGTTTTGCGCAGCCAAATCCAGGGCAGGGGCGGACAGGTCCACGGCCGTCACCTCCCTGGCGCCGTATGTTTTCGCGTGCAGGGCGAATGAGCCCGTGTGCGTACAGATATCCAGCACGCGCGCATCCCTGCAGTAGGGGGCGATGGCTGCCCGGTTTTCCTTCTGATCCAGAAAATAGCCGGTTTTTTGCCCCTGTTTGACATCCACCAGCATCCGCACGCCGTTTTCCTTGATTTCCACACGCGCGGGCACCTCGCCGTACAGCAGCCCTGTGGACTGCTCCATGCCCTCCAGCGCCAGCACCGGCACATCGTTGCGCTCCCAGATGCCCCGGGGCCTGATTTCCTCCACCAGGGCATCCACAAGTTCCTGACGGAAGCGCGACATGCCCAGAGACAGGATCTGCAGCGAGATGACCCCGTCAAACAGGTCGGCGGTCACCGCGGGCAGGCAGTCGCTTTCCGCGTTGATCAGGCGGCAGGCCGCCAAATCACCCAACTGCCGGCGCAGCGCAACGGCCTTAGAAACGCGGCGGCGGATGAAGGCGCCATCCACCACTTCCTCCGCGCCAGCCAGCATACGTAGACGGATTTGCGATTGCGCGTTGTACAGGGCCTGGCCCAGCGGCTTGCCGCGCGCGGACAGCACCTGCACCACATCGCCCGAGACTACCTCGCGCTCCACCCGTTCAACATCGCTTGCAAACACCCAGGGATGCCCGGAAACAACCCGGGCATCCCTGGCGGGTTTGAGATATACGCGCCTGGTCATGTCATTTTTCTGCGGTCTTAGCGTACCACGCGCGCGTTGCCCTGCCAGACAGCGAGAACCTGCGCTTCGTCCGCCGGGGTGGCGTAGTCCTCCAGCATCGTGGTGGCCATCGCGCCGGTCGCCCAGGCAAACTGGAGACATTTCTCGGCTTCAAAGCCGCGCAGCAGGCTGTAGAGCAGCCCGCCGACAAAACCGTCACCGCCGCCAATACGGTCCAGGATCTGGATTTCACGCTGCGCAGCCAGATGCCAGTTGCCGTTCATGTACAGGATGGCGCCCCACAGATGGCGGTTGGCGTCCAATACCTCGCGCAGGGTGGTGGCGAACACCTGAACATTGGGGAAGGCCGCTTGCGCCGCTTTGATCATGCCCTTGAAATCCTCAATCTGCCCGCTGATGTCCTCGCCGCCGGCTTCGGGACCATGGATGCCCAGGGCCAGCTGATAATCCTCCTCATTGCCGATCAGAACGTCTGACAGCGATGCGATGCGCGTGAAGGCGGCGTGCAGCTCCTCCTCCCTTCCGGCCCAGAAGGAAGCGCGGTGGTTCAGGTCAAAGCTGACCTGGGTGCCGTGCTGCTTGGCGATTTCAGCCAGCTGGACGCACAGTTTGGCAGTTTGCGGGGACAAAGCCGCAAACAGGCCGGACAGGTGCATCATGCGCACGCCGTCCCGGGCGAACAGCCGCTCCGGATCAAAATCCGCCAGGGTCAGCAACCGGCCTACCTCGCCGGCCCGGTCGTTGTGCACCCGTGGGCCCCGCACGCCAAAGCCGGCGTCGGCAATGTTGATCTGATGCCGGTAGCCCCAGGGGCCGCCCTGCGCTACCTCAGGTCCCTCATAGGTGATGTTGCGGCGGCGCAGCTCTCCCCTGATGAAGTCGGCGATCGGGCTGCCCTTGACAAAAGCGGTCAGCACATGGGCTTTGAGCCCCAGGGCGGCGGAAACGTTCAGCACATTGCTCTCCGCGCTGGTGGCATACATGGTATACAGCCTGGTAATGCCAACTGGCTGGCGCTCCAGGGGACTCAGGCGGATGCCCATGCTGGTGGGTGCGATCAGGTCATACTTCATAATACTCTCCTTTCAATCAAAACTAATATTTTATAACATTCTACACATTTTCGCCTGTCTTCTCAAGCTTTCTGGGGGGAATGTTCATCAGCTTCCAAGAAAGCAAGCCCGACAGCATGGAAATAACCGCCATGATCCTAAAGGCATTGTCCAGGCCCTGCGCGTCGATTGTCACGCCCATCAGGATGGGCCCCAACGTCATCCCGATGCCATAGACCGCCTGGTAAAAGCCCATGCCTACCCCGCGCAGGCGCTGGGGAATGTCACGGATGCTCTGGCCCATCAGCACGGAAAAGGTCAGCGAACTCGAGAAGCCGGCCAGGGTTTGGATCAGGTACAGCTGCGTCAGGCTGCCTGTCAGGGGCACCAGGATGCAATAGCCCGCTGACAGCACAAAACCCAGGAAGACAAGCGTGCGCATGGAAAAGACGCGCATCCTCCGGCTGGTAATCAGCAGGTTCATGACCAGGGTAGGGACCAGCAGCGCGATGCTCAGCCAGGTCAATTCTGCGCTGGCGGCCCCCAGACGCTTGGCCGCGTTGACTGTGAAGCCGTAATAGGTGCTGAAGGCTACCACCTGGGTCAGAATGCCGATGACTGAACAGGCCAGCAGGTAGGGATCCCGCGCGGCCTGTCCGATGTCCCGCAGGGTGATGCCCTGTGTATCCTGGCTGCTTTCCTGAAGCGGCAGGCTCATGAGCAACGCGATCCCCCCCGCAAGCGCGCTGAACCAAAAGGCGGAAAGGATGCCCAGCAGCGGGACGATAAGGATGATCAGCAAATAGCCGGCCAGGCGACCGCCCATATTGGCGGCGTTGAGCTGAGAGATGCGCCGGGGTCCTTCGGTATGGGGGAAATAGCTGCTGTACAGCACCGTAAAGGATACCCAGGCTGCGGAAGCTACTCCGGCCAGACCCCGGCTGATGAGAAAGCCCGGGGGACTGTAATACACAAGGAAGCCCAAGCCTGAAAGCATGGTCATCAGGCAGCCGATGACAACAAAGGGCTTGTGCCGCCGTAGGCGGTCAGACAGGATGCCCAGGGGAATGCGCAGCACCATCTGCGTAAAGCCGTAGGCGCCCGAAACCAACCCCATAAAGGCGGCGCTCATGCCCATGCGTTCCAGCTCCGGGTTGATAAACTGCGTATAGCTGTATTGAGCGCACCAAAACAGCGCGGTCACCATGAACAGCAACCTGGCCGATACGCCCGGCCTTTGTCTACCTTCCATACCCTGCCTCCGGTTTTCGATGCGTCTATCATACCAGATGCCTTTGCCCCCGCTCAACAAAAATACTGATAAAACAACAAGAAATCAAGAAACCAAGCTGCCCAGGCCGGGGCGCGGCTTCCCAAATGGTTATGAAGTTGTGTGGCTTGGGAACCAAGCTGCCCAGGCCGGGGCGCGGCGGGCGCCCGGCGCATTGACAGGCTATCCGCGCTGTGATAGCATTTTGCTGCGGTATTTGCATAAGGAGGATTGCTGTTTTGGACATCCAACAAGAAGCGCTGCGCCTGCACAAAGAGTGGGGCGGCAAGATCGAGGTCATCGCCAGGGCGCCTGTCAAAAATGCCCGGGATCTGTCCCTGGCGTACACACCGGGCGTGGCTGCGCCCTGCCTGGCCATCAGGGACAATGTGGACCTGTCCTTTGACCTGACCCGGCGCAACAACCTGGTGCTGGTGGTCACTGATGGCACGGCGGTACTGGGGCTGGGCGACATCGGCCCGGAGGCCGGCATGCCGGTCATGGAGGGCAAGTGCGCGCTGTTTAAGACCTTTGCTGGCGTGGACGCTTTCCCGCTGTGTATCCGCAGCAAGGATGTGGACGAGATTGTCCGCACCATCTACCTGATTTCGGGTTCCTTTGGCGGGATCAATCTTGAGGACATTGCCGCTCCGCGCTGCTTTGAAATTGAAAAGCGCCTGCAGGAAATCTGCGACATCCCGATTTTTCACGATGACCAGCACGGCACGGCCATTGTCGCCGGCGCTGCGATGCTCAATGCGCTCAAGCTGGTGAACAAAGACATCGGGCAGATCAAGATCGTCATTTCAGGCGCAGGCGCCGCTGGCATCGCGATTGCCAGGCACCTGCTCAATATGGGCGCGGGCCCGCAGATATACCTTGTCAACCGCAAGGGCATCCTTTATGAGGGCCGTGAGGGCCTGGCGCCGGATCAGGCCGAGTTGTGCAAACGCGTCAACCCTGAGAAAAAGCAGGGCACGCTGGCGGATGCCCTGGTGGGCGCCGATGTCTTCCTGGGTGTGTCCGGTCCCGGCCTGGTGACCGGCGACATGGTGAAGACCATGGCCGGGGACGCCATCCTGCTGCCCATGGCCAACCCGGTACCGGAAATTTTCCCCGATGAAGCCCTGGCTGCCGGCGCGCGCGTAGTGGGTACCGGGCGAAGCGACTTTCCAAACCAGATCAACAATGTGCTGGCTTTCCCCGGAATTTTCCGCGGCGCCCTGGACGTGCGGGCAACGCGCATCAACGACCGGATGAACATGGCTGCCAGCCGGGCCATCGCGGGCCTGGTCAGCGACTGCGAATTGACGGAGAACTACATCCTCCCGCATGCTTTTGACGAGCGTGTGGGCACAGCGGTTGCGCAGGCAGTGGCGCAGGCCGCGCGGGACAGCGGCGTCGCACGAAAATAACCGGGTATCCGCATGTTGCGGAATATTTTTCACCGGGAAACGGGCGATCACCGCTTGTGAGGACAGGCGGCCAAACGCCGGGCATCAGGCGAAGATCCGTCTTTGCATTTGCCTTTCCCTTTGCGGTACACTGAAGCTGCGATCAATAAAGGATATTCCCTGATGCTGTTCATGATGCTGCTGGCGGACAGACCCGACGACGCGGATTATCTGCAAGATATTTATCATACCTATTATCGCCTGCTGTATGCCCAGGCGCTGAAGGTATTGCGTCATCCCCAGGACGCGGAAGACGCCGTGCAGGCGGTCATGCTCAAGCTGACACAAAAAATCCATATCCTCAGGGGGCTGGAGTGCAACAAACTGGCCTCCTATCTTGTCATTGCAGTCAGGAACACTGCCATCAACCTCTACCGCCAAAACAAATCCCGGGCGATGCGGCAGGCAGAGCTGATTCAGGACATCATCTCGGCAGATATGAAGGAAAACCCGGAAGCCCAGGCGCTTGACCGGGACGCGGTGGAACGGGTGAAAGACGCCATCAGGTGCTTGCCCCGGCGGGAGCGGGACGCGATGACCTTGCGCTATGTGCACAACCTGACGGACACGCAGGTAGCGGATGCCCTGGGGGTTCAGGCGGTTTCGGTCCGCGCGATGCTCTCCCGGGGACGAAAACGGCTCAGGGAAATGCTGGCAGAAAGGAGGGATTGAGGTGGCAGAAGGCAACAAACACCAGGATCGGACGCTGCGTCAAGCCTTTCTGGAGTTGGCGCAGGAGGAGGTCAGCAATCTGCAGGAAACCCTGGAGCAGGATGCTGATCTGCGCCGTCAGGCGGACGCCATGTATGGCAGAAACAGGCAACAGCTTGCGCAGCAGATTCATTTGCGTCTACGCAAGCGCCGCCGGAATGTCTGGCGCTATGCGCTGGTGGCGGCCAGCCTGGCGCTGATCATGCTGGGCACGCTCCGGCTTGCCCGGCCTCCCCAGGATACGGTGGTGCTGTCACAGCCGACAGGCAGCCTGGGCAGCGGTACGCCGGACATCCTTCACACACCCGGCCCTTCACCCAGCCCGAGCGCAGAACCCGTGACGGCGCCCCCATCCCTAGCCGTCAGCAGCGTGCCGGCGGTTTCTCCCACGCTGGTCCTGAGCCCTACGCCAACCCTTGAACCCACTCAGACGCCGGCCCCCGAAACGAGCCGGGAACCGCAATGGGCAGGGAAGTACTTGCCCATACTCCCGGAAACCTATGTCCTTGTTGGTATGGATGCTGGCATTGATGATGCTGTTGCTGTATTCCGCAGCGCAGAAGGGCGCCAGCTGATCTTTACGGAGTACCAACGCACTGCCGTGCCAAGCTTTAATGAGGCAACCGGCTTCAGCTACCATGCGCTTTCAGACGGCACTACTGCGCTGCTTGTGCAGTCGGCTGACGGCCGGATTCTTGTCTGGGACAGGGATGGCCAGACCTTCAGCATCAAGGCCGCAGAAGGCACAGAGCAATTGCTTGAGTATGCCAACAGTGTGGCATTGATATCTTTCCACGACAACAAATAAAATGATTTCCGGTGCAACATTTCCGTCGCCCTGGCTGTCAGAGAAGGTGAGAGGCTCTAAAAAACGAAAGGTGATGAGATGATGAAAAAGCTTCTGACAATCGGTTTGATGGCCCTGACCATGGCGCTTGTATGCGCCCTGCCCGCATGGGGTGAGACCTACCGGGGGGCTGTCCCGGCGGAGTTCGCCAGGGCCTTTTCCGGCGATCGCTGGGCGGGCTACAGCGTAGCGGCAGGCTTTACTTTTTACCCGGCGGGCGGCAACAGCGCCGAGGGGGTGCCCGCCTTTTTTGTGATGAAAAAAGGTGAAGAAAACGTGCTTTGCATCCTGGAATATCGCGGCGGCGCCTGGAAGTTCATGGTGCAGTCTCCCAAGCCCCTCTATCAGGGCAGCCGGGTGCCGGTGTTTGAGGATGAGGATGACTACAACTGGTTCAGACTCTACTACCGGGATCAAAACCCCGATGAGAGGGGCAGGGAGGATGTGCTGAGTTTTTTCAGGGACAACAAGGGTGTCTGGCGTTTTCTTGGGCTTTCACAGTACGACTTTGGCACAGGCGATTCGCTGAATGTCATCGCCCGGGCAACAGACGGTGACTGGACGCCCGGGGTGCTGTATGTCACCAAGATTACAGCGGGACGCACTGTGTATAATGCAAAGCCCGTTTACGGCACCTATGAGAATGACCTGCGCTACTTCAGCCTGTCCGCTTTTCCCAGGTCGCTTGAGGAAGCCCGTGAAAAGCTGAGCAACCCGCCGGAGATTCCGGGAGGAGAGCTGAAAGCCAGGCGGGTGCAGTTCACCTCGGGGAAAAAATATCCGGTTTATTCCGGCCCGGGCGCCTTGTATTACCGCGCGGCAGGCGGCAAGGCAGCTGTATCCACGAATGACTGGATTCAGGTGTTCGGCGTGGAGGATGGATGGGCCTTAATACAATATGATATTTCCGCAAGCCACATGCGCATCGGCTATATTGACGCCTCCGCTCTTCCAAAGGAAGCAAGCGTGCCGCCCTTGCAGTTCATGCCGCAAACCATGCTGCTCTCGCGGGATGCAGCGCTGACGGATGATCCCCTGTTTTCAAAGGAGACAGTTTTGCAGCTGAAACAGGGGCAGGAGCTTATCCGTCTCAGCGACATTGGCGTTGAATGGGCCTATGTGGAAGTGATGAACGGCCAGACTGCCATGCGCGGCTTTGTGCCGGAGAACGCGCTGATGGGCAAACCCGACCTGTCCCTGATCCCGGGGGGACCCTATAGCGACACCAGGGAATTTGAGCAGTACCAGGCCAAAGCGGTGGTGCAGCGCGCCGCGGACGGCAGCATTTCGGGTGTCAGCGTCTATACTGTCTTGCCCCAGGCCTGGAAGAATCCGGCGCCCGGCCTTGACACCCTGATAGGCTACCGGCTCTACGAGGGCAACCGGGCCTCCTTCCAGCTTTCGGGCTGGGAGGATGACCAGGGCTTATGTGTGTTCCGGTACATGCAAGGCTTCATCACGCAGGCCGATGTGCTGGGCCTGGTGCCGGTGTATTCCTTAAGCGGGGAGCGGGCGCAGGAGAGCCTGGTCATTCCCTTGAAGCCATGATCTGCATCCACAATTCATGCCGGTGGATAGAAA
>JAKPNM010000028.1 GCA_029548395.1 Bacillota bacterium | reverse complement strand
GCTCTCGGTCAGGCTTTTGGTCAGATACTCGACTTTCACATCTTCGCCCGGCAAATACAGCATCTTTTCTTGCCGGATTTGCTCTGCCGGGGTGCGCCCCCTGATGACCTCGCCCTCGTCATCGTAGGTATCAGGCTCGCTCTCAAGCCTCGCGCCTGTGACCACAAGGATTGACTGGACGAAAGAACGTTTACCAACACCTGATGCAGGACAAACAGGATGAGATCACGAACACGATCAATCAAGCTTTAGAGACCAAGTTTTTTTCGTAGCTCGTGGGATATTCGTGTTGCATTTCGTGTCAGTTATCCGCTTTATCGTGTTGCCGTTTTGCATCATGACGAAGCCAATCAACAACATGAATCATTAAGCCACACAACGCGAAACAGAAAAAACGCCGATCACATCAGCGTTTGTTGGCTGGCACCCCCAACGGGATTCGAACCCGTGTTGCCGCCTTGAGAGGGCGGTGTCCTAGGCCGCTAGACCATGGGGGCAGGCTGGCTGGGGAACTAGGATTTGAACCTAGACTATACGAGTCAGAGTCGTAGGTGCTGCCGTTACACCATTCCCCAACGCGACAGCGCAAAGGTGATTATAATGACAGGTACCAGCCTTGTCAAGGGCGAATTGAGGGATATTGGGGGATATCGGGGAGGTGGGGAGAGAAAAACGGTCAGGCAGGCTCCGTTCCCTGCAGGTTTCGCGCCGTCAGGTCGCGCAGGCCCAGCAATACCTTGCTAAGCAGCAGCTGCAGGCCCAGCAAGGTCAGAAACCACCAAAAGACCCCCAGGCTGCCGCCGCCGGCAGCAAACCATCCATGGGTCTTATAGTCCAAAAAGAAATAGGGCGCATAACCGCCGTGCATGCGCACGCCTGACTGTGTCAGGCATATGGAGAACAGAAAATACGCAAGGGGCAGCAGCAATCCCCACGCCAGGCGGGGCCGCGGATGCGGCGGGCTGTCCAGGAACAGCACAAAATCCAGGCAGGCCAGCAGGGGCACCAGGTAATGCACCAGCAGGTTGTCCGGGCTGAAAAGATAGTCCGGGTCAATCCGGGGCAACAGCAGCAGCGTAAAGCCCGCGAAGGTCAGCAGGACACCGGCGGACAGCGCCATGCGCGCAGCCGACAGCCAGGGGGGCAGCTGCCTGTCCGGCGCGCGCAATACCCGGATGAGCAGCATGGCCATCAGCGCGATGATGAGCAGGTTGCTGATGTTGGTATAGTACAAAAAGTGCGTGCCGGACATGAAATTGGAGCGGGACAGGCCCAGCACCTGCCCCAGGATCCCCAAAACCAGCACCAGGGCCTTGAGCAGCGCGGAACGTCCCGCGCGGCCGCCAGGCACCCGGCGCTTTTGATTGTCCGCGCGCCCGGAGGACTGCTCATCGCCCGGCATCAGACCACCCCCTGCGCCATCATGGCCTCAGCCACCTTCAGAAAGCCCGCGATGTTGGCGCCGGTCACATAGTCCCCGGGCCGGGCATAGCGCGCCGCTGTCCGGCTGACCTTTTCAAAGATACGCTCCATAACGTCCTTGAGCTGCCTGTCGACCTCCTCAAAGGTCCAGTTCAGCCGCATGGCGTTTTGGCTCATCTCCAGCGCGCTGACCGCGACGCCGCCGGCATTGGCCGCCTTTCCGGAGGCAAACAGCACGCCCTGGCTTTGGAAGAACGCGGTCGCCTCCAGCGTGGCAGGCATGTTGGCCCCCTCGGCCACCGCCTTGACGCCGCCTTTGACCAGGGCCATGGCGCTGTCCAGGTCCAGCTCATTCTGTGTCGCGCAGGGCAGGGCCAGATCACACCGGTGCTGCCAGATGCCGGCAGCGCCCTCCCGGTACTCGCCCCGGCCTGCGCGCCGCGGGTAGTCGCTGATGCGTCCGCGCTCCTGCAGCTTGATTTGCCTGATCACCTCCAGCTGGACGCCCTCGCTGTCGTAGATACTGCCATCGGAGTCGCTCATGGCAATGACCAACGCGCCCATCTGCATGGCTTTCTCTGCCGCGTGGATCGCCACGTTGCCGGATCCGGAAACGATGACGCGCATGCCGGCGATGTCCAGCCCGTTCTGCCTGAGCATGGCGTCCACCAGATACAGCAGGCCATAGCCCGTGGCCTGGGTGCGGCCGCTGGAGCCGCCAAAGGAAAGGCCCTTGCCGGTGTAGGTGCCGTCATACAAGCCGGTCAGGCGCTTGTATTGGCCATACATATACCCCACCTCGCGCGCGCCCACGCCGATGTCCCCGGCCGGCACATCGATGCTGGCGCCGATATGGCGGTACAGCTCGTTGATCAGGCTTTGGCAAAAGCGCATCACCTCGCCGTCGGACTTGCCCTTGGGGTCAAAATCGCTGCCGCCCTTTCCCCCGCCAATGGGCAGCCCGGTCAGGCTGTTCTTGAGGGTCTGCTCCAGCGCCAGAAACTTGAGAATGCCCAGGTTGACGCTGGGGTGAAAGCGGATGCCCCCTTTATATGGGCCGATGGCGGAGGAAAACTGCACCCGGTAGGCCCGGTTGACCCGGGGCCTGCCCTGATCATCCACCCAGGGCACGCGGAAGATGATGACGCGCTCAGGCTCAATAAAGCGTTCCAGCAAGCTCGCCTGCTCATACTCGGGGTGCTGGTCAAACACGCTTGACAGGCTGGGCAGCATTTCCTGGGCAGCCTGAAGAAATTCGCGCTCATGGGCGTAGCGCGCTTTCACCTCTTCCAGCACGCGGCTGACATATGGGTTCATTGCCTTTCTCCTTGCAAGTTATGCTTTGGCGCCCTTGGCGCCGGATGCCTGGCGTTTGAGCGCCTCGGTGATGATGTCGGACTGGAAGGATGTGATGTTGCGATCCTTTTCCTGATAGGCCTTCATGGCATAGTCCACCATGTGGTCGATCAGCCTGCGGTAGCAAAGCCCTTCGCCGGTTTTCTCCCACAGATAAAAGGCCAGCGAGCCCGGGATGGTGTTGATCTCAGTTATGTACAGCTCCCCGGACGCCCGGTCCATCATAAAATCCACCCTGACCACGCCCTTGCAATCCAGGGCGCGGAAGACATCGCAGGCGATCCGCTGCACTTTTTGGGTATCCTCCCGGCTGATGGGCGCAGGGATCAGGCGGCTGAGCGCCGCCATGCCGGCTTGATCGTCGCCGCCCCGAAGGTACTTGGTCTTAAAATCAAGCAGCTCAAGATCATCCTCGCGCACCGGCTGCTCCACCACCGAGGGGGTGACCTCTTCGCCAAAGCCCATCACCGCGCAGTTAACCTCGCGCGGATTGTCCAGGCCCTGTTCCACCAGCACCCTGCGGTCCAGCTCAAAGGCCAGCTGCAGGGCCTCCATCAGCTGCGCCCGGTCGCCGGCGCGGCTGACGCCGATGGAGGAGCCCAGGTTGGCGGGCTTGACATAGACCGGATAGGGCAGCTGCGCTTCCACCCGCAGGCAGGCCGCGTCCGGATCCGCCTCAAAAGCGCCGCGCGTCAGGGAGGTATCCGCCAGCACGGGAAAACCGTAACCGGCGAACAGGCGCTTCATCATGACCTTGTCCATGCCCACCGCGCTGCCGGGAACGCCGGTGGAAGCATAGGGCAGGTCCATCAGCTCCAGCATGCCCTGGATGCTGCCATCCTCCCCATGCAGGCCGTGAAAAACCGGGATCACACAATCCAGCCGCGCGGCCGCATAGCGGCGCTCGCCCTGAAAGGGCTTGGAACGCTCAAAGGCCATCAGGGCGCCGGAACGCGCGGTCAAATCCGGGAATACGCGGGTGAGGCCGCTTTTGCGCGGGTCAAAACGCTCATAGGTTTCCAGCTTCCACAGCGCCCCGCCGATGAACCATTCCCCGCGCTTGGTGATATACACCGGGATCACCTCATACTTGAAGGGGTTGGCCATAGCCGCCAGCTGCAGCGCGGAGATGATGGACACCTCATGCTCGCAGCTTCTGCTGCCAAAGAGGATGCCCAGCTGAATCTTTCCTGACATGCTCATCCCCTCCTTAGGCGTAATGATCCGGCAGGTCGTTTTCGTAGAGCAGCACATCCCCGGGGCCAAAGGTCTCCTGAATATAGCGGTTGGCCTCATCCAGGCCGGCGAACACAAGGATGTTTTCCGGCGGCATGCCGCTCTCCAGCAAGCCTTCCCTGATGGGCCGGGTGCGTTTCTCGCCGATGAGCAGCGCCAGGTGCGCGACAGCGGCAATGTCGCTGCCCAGGCGGCAGTTGGAGGGCGCCTCCTGCCTGCCCAGCTCGATAAAGCCCGGCGTCACCACCACCAGCCGTCCAGGCTGCGCTGCCAGCACCTCCAGCGCCTTGCGGCTGGAGTCCGGATTGGAGTTGAAGCCGTTGTTGATGACCTTGTAGCCGCGCGGATGGATGCTCATTTGCAGCCGTGAGGCGATGGGACGGACCTCCTCCAGCGCCAGGGCGATCTTGCGCGGGCTGATGCCCAGCTGCCTGGCCATGGCGGCGGCCATGAGAATGTTGCGCACGTTGTGCTCACCGGCCAGGGCGGTGCTCACCGCCTGGCGGCTGCCGTCCGGGAAGCACAAGACAAAGTCGCTGCCCTCAGCGGAGAACTTGACCTCCTCAGCCCAGGCGCCGCTGTCCACACTGCCCTCCAGACACTTGGACAGATGGGTCGTCCGGCGGAAGCACTCGGTGACCTGCTTGCCGTCATCGTTAAACACCGCATAGCCGTCCCCGGGCAGGGCGCGAATCAGGTCATACTTGGTTTCCCTTACGCGCTGCAGGCTGCCCATGGTTTCCAGGTGCTGGGGCCCGATGGCCGTCAGGATGCCAGCCCGGGGGCGGATCATCCTGCACAGCACACGGATGTCCTGCGGATGGCGCGCGCCCATTTCAGCAATAAAGAAACGGTGCTGATGGCCCAGTTCCTCGCGGATGCAGCGGGCCAGGCCCAGGGGCGTATTGAAGCTGGCCGGGCTTGCCAGGGTCGGATAGCGCTGGGACAGCATGGCGGCCAGGATGTTCTTGACCGTGGTCTTGCCGTAGCTGCCGGTGATTGCGATCACGTCCAGGCCGGTTTTGCGATAGCCCTCCAGAATGCGCCTGGCGTCTTCACGGTAAATCAGCTGGATGGCCTTTTCCACCGGATAGGCTAAAAACAAGCCCATCAGCAGCAGAACCGGGGTCAGGACGGGCAGCAGGGCAGCAAAGCCCAGGGACCAGCCGGCGCGGCACATCGGCCAGCAAATCAGGCCGGCGACCAGCGCGGTGGCCAGGTAGAGCCGCTTGATGCGCGCTGTCATCACCAGCTTGACCTTGGCTGTCTTCTCCCGGTAGGCCATCTGCCCGATGATCCAGCCCGCGACAAGCAACAGGCCGGTGAGCAGCAAAGCCGCCGCCAGGCTTAAAAAGGGCGGGGCGCTCAGGGCCAACGTGCCGAAAACCATCAGCACGACGGCCACGGCGCTCAGGGCCAGGCCGGGCCAGGCGCATTTTTGCGGCAGGCGGCGCAGCGCGCGGATATAGCCCCCTGCCTGGTAGCTGCTCAGCTGCGCGAACTGCATCAGCTGCCGGGCAGCCAGCAGCATGGCGATGACGGGACCGGCCCACAGCACGAGCCACGCCAGGCGGCTTAACACGTTCATCGATCCCCCGCCTCCTCCAAAAAAGCGTCCACAGCCGTCGCGAAGCGCGCGGTCTGGTGTTTGTAGGCAAAATGGTCATCCGCCTGATAGACCAGCAACCGGGCGTCCGGCATCTCCCGCGCCATGGCCTGGCCCATCCACAAGGGCGTAGCGGTGTCCTTCTCCCCCCATACAAGCAGGGTCTTGTGAGCAATCCGCGGCAGCAGGGGGCGCAGGTCTTCTGCCACAATGCGGCTGAAGCTGGCGCGCAAGCCCTCAGGCGTTGCCAGATAATCCGCCGAGGAAAAGGCGTCGCGCAGGGCCGACTGCCAGCAGCCTGAGCGCTCTTTCAGGCTTGGCACCCGCCCGGCCAGCCGGATCAATCCCCTGCTGGTTTGATAAAGGTACTTGCGCGCCACGCCCTGCAGCGTCCTCTTGGGGCGCAGCCCGGCTCCGCCGGTGATGACCAGCCTGCCCACGCGGTCAGGATGGTTGGCAGCCAGCCACAGCGCGACGCGCCCGCCAAAGGAATGGGCAACGATGTGCGGCCTGCGCAGCCCCAGCAGGTCCATGGCATGCAGGGTCCATCCGGCATAGTCCGGGACGCCCCAGGCGCCCTGCTGGGCAGGCGTATTCCCATGCCCGGGAAACTCCAGCATGCTGACCTCATAACGCCGCTTGAGCGTGTGCCCCAGGGGCAGCAGATGCTCTTCCAGCGACACCACGCCGGGGCCCCAGCCATGCAGCAGCAGCACCTGCTCACCGGCGCCCAGCTGCTCAACGCGGGCGTCGATCCCGTCAACCTGCAAAATCATGACGTCTGATCCCCTCCTTGCTCAACTCCTCCACCAGGAGGACATAGCGGCACTTCGCCGGGGAATTCATGCACAGCGCTCGATAGCGCCGCGGCACAGGGACAATGCTTTCCAAAATGCACCCCAGATTCTCACATGTCTTGCGGGAGGGCAGGTTGTCCGTATCCGTGGTGATGGACAGGCTGCGCAGGCCCTCATGCACCATCAGCGGCAGCAGCGCGCGGACAGCGCGCGCCGCCAGCCCCTGGCCGCGGAAGGGCTCCTCCACACGGTAGCCGATATGCCCCAGATAGAAGATCTCAGGGCTTTCCCCCAGGCGCAGGCTGACATAGCCGGCATATGGCGCCCTCGGGAGGCAGATGTCATAGATGATGTTCTCACGGATCCCCTGCCGCCGGTCGCGGGTGGTGCGTTCGCGCAGGCGCAGCTCCAGGCCCTCCCCGGTCAGCAGCGCATACGGATGAAACAATCGTCGAAACAAGCCTTCCTCCATGAATTCGGATGCCTTACTATACCACAGCCCCGGATGCGCGCTCAATTGAAGACATAGAAAAGCCAGACCTTTCGGCCTGGCACAGCGCTTGGATCAAGGATCCGGAGACTGTTATATGAGATTTACTCAAGCGCGAAGCTCAGCGTGACATAGGCGGTCACGGACACATCGCCTGAGAGGATGGTGGCGCCTCCGCCCTCGGCCACAGCAAAATCCGCGCGGTTTTGGATGCCATAGGGCAGGCCGGCGTAATCGCCGGACTCGATGCGGACCAGCTCGCCCAGCTGCCTGCCGCTGGCCCGGGCCAGCACCTCCGCCTTGGCGCGGGCATCCTCCACCGCGCGGGTGAGCGCCTTGTGGTAGGCTTCCGTTGACTGGGAGGACTGGAACACCAGGTTGTAGATGTTGTTGGCGCCCGCTGCGGCGGCAGCGTCAAGGGCTGCGGAGACCTTGTCGATGTCGCGCAGGGTGACAAAGATCATGTTGTTGACCACGTACACGCCCTTGTTGCCGTAATCCGGCATCCCGTAGGTGTTGGGATCCATCTCAAAATACACATTGTACTGGCTTGTGCGGATGTCCTCATCCGGAATGCCCAGCTTACGCATTTCATCAAGGACCTTTTCCATGATGGCCGCGTTTTGCTGGTGCGCTGCGGCCACTGTCTTGCCACGGGTGGTAGCGCCCACCTCAATGGTGGCCATGTCCGCCTTGGTGGACACCGTGGCGGTGCCGGTGACGACCAGCAAGCTGTCCGCCCTTGGGGCAGACGTGCCCTCCGCCAGCGCTGTCATGGGCAGGAGCAGCGCCAGGGTCACAAGCATCAACAGGGTTTTTCTCATTGTTTTTTTCTCCTTTTTATCATGGTTCGGACCAGCAGGATGATAACCGCAAGAACGATCAGGTAGGGCAGGGCGACAGCTAGGAAGACGATCAGGTCGCCCATGAGCAGTTTGAAACCTTCAAGGGCTGCGCGCATGCCGCTGGCGATGCGCTCCGGCAGCGTCTCCTCCTTGTTTTGAGCGGTTTGAGCGGATGACAGCTCACTCAGGGTCAGGTCCAGGGTGGCATCCGCAACACGGCTGTCCATGCCTTGCAGGCTGCCGGTCAATTGGTCGATTTCCAACTGGGTATCGCTGATGGCGGATTCAATGACAATCAGGTCCTCCACGGACTGGGCTTTGGCCAGCAAGGCTTGCAGGCGCTCCATCTTGAGCTGCTGTGTGTTCAGGCGGCCGGCGGCGTCATAATAGCGCTCGGACACGTCTTCTGCCGATTCATTGAAGGACACCAGGCTCCCCACGCCCTTGAAGGAAGCGATGGCCTGGTCAAACTGATTGGCGGGGATCCGCAGGGTCAAGTATACTGTGCGCAGGCTGCCCCGGCTGTTCTGCAGGCTGGTGCTCTGGACGCGCCCGCCCAGGCTGGCCACCTTGGACAGAATTGCGTCATAATCCGCGTCAAACTGCCCGGTGGACAGCTTCATCCTGGCGGTGCGGATGATTTTTTGCTCCTTGTCCCAACCGTCGCCGCGCACGCTCATCTCATCAGCTTCAGCCACGACATCTTCGGCGTAGGGCGCTGCCGCGGGGGCTTCCAGGATGGACCTGTCCCGGCCGGCGCCTTTTTCTTGTTCAGCCGGGCTGCTGTAGCTGGTAGAAAGCGCGGAAGTATCCGCCTGGCGGCGCTCCCGGCCTGCCAGCCAGGTCCCGCCCGCCAGCACCAGCAGCGACGCGGCGAGCGCAAGGAATTTTGTTAAGCGGGAAAATTGTTTCACTGGGGTTTCCTCCTTCGCAATGATGCCCTGCCGCCAGGCTGCGCTGAAGGTTTCAGGAAGCGCTTCCTCCTCATCCAGCCTGCGCAGGTCGTCCAGCGCCCGGGCTTTGAAGCGGCATATCACGCAGGATGCCAGATGCGCGTCGATCGCCGCGCGCTGCTCCTGTGTAAGCCGGTCTTCCCGGAGGCTGTCAAGGAGGGCGTCAAACTCTTTACAGGTCATTGTGGCTCCTCCTTTCATCATTGTGACGCGTCTTATCCGTAAACAGTTCCTTTTGCCTTGACAATTCCCGGTACAGCGCCCTGCGCGCCCGGCTGGCCCGGCTTTTGACCGTGCCCTCCGGAATATCCAGCACCCGTGCCGCCTCGCGGCAGGTCAGGCCCTGCAGGTCCAGCAGCACCATGACCGCCCGGAAATCCGCCGGCAAGGTGTTCAAAGCCGCGATCAGCGCGGCCCGGCGCTCCTCCTGTTCCAATTTCAGGTAGGCTTCCGCCGCCTCGCCGGCGGGCTCATAGCCCTCTTCACGCAGCGCATCCAGAGAAACATCGTCCTTGCGCCGGCGCAGCGCGTCCAGACAGGTGCGCATCACCAGGGTATACAGCCAGGTGGAAAACCGCGCCTCGCCGCGGAAGGTAGAAAAAGCGCCATAGGCTTTCAACAGGGCCTCCTGGGCGCAGTCCTCGGCGTCCTCACGGTTGCCCATCATGCGCAGGCAGGTAAAATAAACCTTTTTCTCCAGCGGCGCGACCAGCTGCATGAATCGCTGCGCCCCGGATTCCGGCAAGGACAAGCAAATCACCTCCTCAGGCACTGTGGGAATATACCCATCAAACGCCTCAGGAGGTGTGTTTCTTGCACGCGCAAGGCGGATGTTATTTGTTAAACAGCTTCAGGATGCGATCCCAGAGGTTCTGGCTCTCCGGCTCCGGCGCCGGCTGCACGGGCGGCTCAGGCGCCGGAATGCCCTGCGCCATCATGACAAACTGTACATTGCGGACGCTGTTCTCCTTGTTGGTAAAGGAGACGGGCGCACGGCCCTGCATGTTGCGGATGAAGTTGCCCATCAGCCCGCTGACTGCGCTCTCAAAAGGGGAGCCGGCCATCACCCGGACAGCGGCGTCCTGGTACATCTTCTCATCCATGCCCATGCGCACGGCGGCCGCCTGGATGCCGGGCATGGAAAAGTCCCGGATGTTTGCAGTAAAGGTATAGTCCGCGTTCTGGCCGGGCAGGACCACATAGGCCAGGGTGCGATTGCCGCCGGTCAAAGCATAGGTGGCCTTGTCCGCGCGGATGCCTGTCGCCTTGTCGCCGTCCAGGGTGACAGTCAGCTGCAGGGAGAGCCCCTCCGCGAACGAGCGCATCGCCTCGTTGACCTGAACCGTCAAGCGCACCTCAAGCTGACCAGCGGCGCCGCTGAGCGCCTCGGGCGCCACGGGGCTGCCATCCAGGAAATAGGATATTTCTATCGTCCAGGGCAGCTCCCTGCCCGCCAGATCGCCTTGATAGGAAAACCGTCCGGCCTGCATCACAAAGCTGACCTCGCCGTTTTCATAGGCAAAATCCTCAGCATCGCCCAGAGGGAAGGCCTGGGTGTAGTCACCCAGGTCGGTTACCGTTTCCTGTGCGTCCGCCTCAAAGGCGTTGATCACATACAATCCCTTTACCTGACCGTCCGCAGCCAGGCTGGCATAGACGACCTCATCCTTTACAAGCTCAGCCTGCGCGGCCAGACACATCAACAACACGATCAAAACGCCCGCGAGCGCTGTCAGTTTACGAATCATCCCTTTGCCTCCCTGTTTTTCAATGTGGTTTTTCGAATCAGGCCGTCGCACCAGACCAGCACCTTGGGCAGCACCAGCAGTACCATTACGACAGACAGCACCGTGCCGCGGCCGATAATGACGCCCATTTCGGAGATGATGCCATTTTCCCGCACCAGAATGCCCAGGGCGTAACCGGCCAGCGTGAAAATCAAGGCCGGGGGCAGGATGGAGCCGGTGGACACCTCCAGCGCCCAGGCGGCAGCCGCCTTTGGAGCCAGTTGCCTGCCGCGGCCCTCCAGATAGCGCTGGGTCAAAAGTATCCCATAGTCTACCGTGGCGCCCAGCTGCACAGAGGAAACAATCTGGTAGCCAATATAGTTCAGCGTCGTACCCATCACATAGGGCGAGGCCATGTTCAGCCAGATGGATCCTTCGATGATGACCAGCAGAATGATGGGAATGGACAGGCTCTTGAAGCTAAGCAGCAGCACCATGCCAATGGAAATGATACCGGCCAGCAGCACCTTGAGGTTGTCCGCTGAAATAAAGGTTTTTAAATCCAGGTTGACCGGCGCCTCGCCCAGCAGGTGGCCGGATTGCGGGTAATATAAAGAAGCTGTTTCGCGGACCTGCTCCACCATGTCGAACGCGTCGGGGCCCTCATCGGGCCGGTCTGTCGTGAGGATAAAGCGCGCGTAGCCATCCGCGTAAAACTGCTCAGCGATCTGCGCGTCCAATACCTGCGGGGGGATTTCGGCGCCCACGGTGTCCACATAGGACATCACTGAGAGGATACCGGGCACCTCGCGCAGCGCGCGGCCCAGGCGAACTTCCTGCGCCCGGTCGCCCTCAGGCACCATCAGCAGCATCATGCGCTCGCCGCCGAAGCGGTCTTCAATCCTGCGCGCCTCCAGCCTCAGCGGCGAGTCCGGGCTGTGCATGCCGCCAGTGCCATAAACAAAGGTGTTTTGCTGCTGCATCATAAAGGCAAGGGGCAAGGCCAGCAGCATGACGATGGCCAGCGGCGCGCCAAAGCGGACCACCGCCTTGCCAAATCGGCCAAAGGAAGGTATGAAGCTGCGGTGGCGTGACTTGTCAATCCACTTGACGCAGCTGATGGCGATCGCGGGCAACACAATCATGACGCTCAGGTAGCTCAGCAGCACGCCCTTGGCCAGCACGATGCCCATGTCACGCCCCAGGGAGAAGTTCATCAGCAGCAGGGCCAGAAATCCGAACACCGTGGTCATGGCGCTGGCGGCAATGGCGCTGGAGGCTTTTCGCATGGCCATCTTCATCGCTTCTACCGGCGTATTTCCCTGATCGCGGAATTCGCTGAAGCGGTGCAGCAGGAAAACCGCGTAATCGATGGATACGGCCAACTGCAAAATGGCGGAACAGGCGCGGGTGATAAAGGATATGCTGCCAAGAAAAATGTTGGTGCCCTCGTTGATGAGAATCGCCACCCCGATCGCCAGCAGGAAGAGGACGGGCTCCAGCCAGTGGCGCGTAGCCAGCGTCAAAATGATCAGGCACAGCGGGACAACATAGTACATAATGGAGGCAACCTGCCCCATCGTCACGTTGATTTGCTGCGCGTTGTCCGCGGCCGTCCCCTTGAGGTAGCCGTCGGGATACATCTCCCGCAGGGTCAGGACGGTCCTGCTTTGCTGCGCTTCGGGGATGGTCAGCTGGAACAGCGGGCCATCGTGATAGAACTGTGACAGCATGTCCTCGTCCTGCATGTCCAGCGGGGTATCGCGCAAATCGGTGACGTCGTCCAGCCACAGGATATCCTCCACCCCGGGCAGGGCTGCCAGGCGTTCCTTCTCCCGCAGGGCTTCCTGGATGCTCAGGCCCGGCAGGTACAGCTGCAAATTGGGCAGGCTTGTCTTGATCTGGTCCAGGGCTTTCACCGTGGGCGCCTCCCGGGGCAGGTAGACACTGAGGTCATAATTGACCTTGACGGTCTGCGCAGCAAAGACGCTGACCACGCACAGCAGCAGGGTAAGCAAGACAATCAGCCGGCGGTGACGGATGACCGCCTCAGAGATACGTTTCATAAGCCTCCTTACACGTAAACTAATTCTTCGTTAGTATACGGGAGAAAAGGAGGGCTTGCATCCCCGAAAACCATAGTCTGTCTATTTTAAGACACTATGTTGTACATTGTCCTGTTTTATACTGATCAAATCTTGTTGCATCCAAAGCGGCGAGGGATTAAGTATCAGAAGCTGTCTGCCAGCGGCAGGTAAAAATCCACCGGGAACCAGTCCAGGAAGGGATGGTCCGGGTACAGCGCCCGGGACAGCGGCAGGGTCGTCAGGCGCACTGCCGCCTGGGCTTCCAGGGACATGTCGGCCCGGTCAGCGCTGGCCTTCACGCTTACCCGGGCCCCTTCGCAGGCGATGGACAGGCGGGCTTCCTGCGCAATGTCCAGCACCCGCCGTCCCGCGGTCAAGGGCTGATGGCTGGCCTTGTACTGCAGCAAAACCTGCAAAAAGGCCTGCCAGTCCATGACGCGCAGCATACAGGCCGGGTGCTGGCTGAAGCTGTTGGCCGCGGCGAACAGGTCACCGCAGCGCGCTACCTGTGCCGCCGGCAGCTCCACGCGCAGCTGACTGAGCTTCTGAAGGGACATATAATCCCAAAACACGCCCGGCAGGCGCACATCCTCCTCAAAGAAGAACTCAGCGACCTGGCCATAGGCCAGATAGAAATACCCCACCATCCGGCCATCCCGGAAGACCGCCCAGGCCTGGCCGTCCCAGGTATGCAGCTTGGCTTCAAATGCCTGCGCGCTGCGAAGACAAATATAACTTCCCCGGCTGTGAAGCGCCCTGGCGGTCAGCATCGCGTCCTCCCCCGCCTGGTCCAGCGGCACGAAGCGATGGCCATGGTCCTGTCCGCCCAGGGCGTGGCGCAGGCTGGCGCTGGTCAGGCTCAGCATCACTCGTGCGCCGGCATCCTCAAAGCCATGATACTGGTAGCGCTGGCGCTGCCCGCCCAGGACCGCCAGCTGGCATCCCTGCGCCTTGAGGCTGTCCAGGGTCAGCGACATCAATCGCCGCATGATACCCTGGCCGCGCGCGTAGGGGTGGGTGGACACCGTGCCGATATAGCCGAACTTCAGTTCCTGTCCGTTCAGGCTGAGCACATCATGCACCGCGCTGATCATGCCCCTGATGCGCCCGTCCTCGCGCGCCACCTGGGTGATGGCGGAAAACCCGGGCCGGCCGTACACCCAGGGATGCAGTTTTTTAAAATCTGTCGGGGCAGCCGAATAACTGAACACATAGTTGGCAAAATCCAGCAGGTCGTTCTCCTCGTCGGGCCGCGCCTGGCCGTATGTCAGCATGCTCATACCTCCTGACGATGATGCTTCCCGCATCATACCACAACCCGCGCCGCCGGCACAGCATCCGCTGACAAAAGCGGAGAGCAGGCGTGACGCGCCCGGAAACCCGCCCCAGAATAATTTTGCAATCTGCCGCCGGGCAAGGTATACTATGGAATTGAAACAAAGGCAAGGAGGGCTGTCCGATTGGCATCACAGCAAGCCGTGGTACTCATCCCGTCCCTGCATCCTGATGACCGGCTGACAGCCTATGTGCGGGACCTGGTTGCGCATGGCTTCAAACGCATTGTGGTGGTAGACGACGGCTCCGGTCCGGATTACGCGCCCTATTTCGATGAGCTGCGCGACAACCCCGCCTGCGAGGTATTGTCCTACCCGGACAACCGCGGCAAGGGTTACGCGCTCAAGTTCGGCATGCAGCATATCCTGCGCGCGTACCCTGACGCCACCGGCGTGATCACGGCTGATTCAGACGGCCAGCACACCGCGCCGGACTGCCTGCGCCTTGCCCAGGTCATGCAGGAAAAGCCGGACAGGCTGATCCTGGGCAGCCGGGATCTCTCGGGGCCTCAGGTGCCGCCCAAAAGCAAAGCCGGCAACCGACTGACCAGCTTTTTCTTTATGCTGCTGTACGGCCACTGGCTGCCGGATACCCAAACCGGCCTGCGCGGCATCAGCCGCCGGCTGATGCCAAGGATGATCGACATCCCGGGCAGCCGCTATGAGTATGAGATGAACATGCTCATCCACATGTCCGGGTGGCGCATCGGCTTTGAGATCGTACCCATCCAAACCATCTACCATGACGCCAATGCCGGCTCGCATTTCCGGCCCTTTCATGATTCCTGGCGTATCTATAAGCTGCTGTTTTCCAATTTTTTCAAGTTTGCCTCCGCCAGCGCGCTGTCCACCCTGCTGGACCATGCGCTGTTCAACCTGCTGGACCGCTGGCTGCTGCCCGCGCTTTTCACAGCCTTTTTCCCCGGCATGTCCTACAACAGCGCCCTGCTGCCCAACGGCATCGCCAGGGTGTGCTCCGCCCTGTTCAACTACCGGGTCAACCGCCAGTTTGTGTTCAACATCCACAAGTCCAAAGGCGCGCTGTTGCGCTATATTCTGCTGGCCATCCTGGTTTACCTGGCGTCCAGCCTGCTGATCGACGCCTTCTATAAGCTCCTGGGCATGGACAGGGGCCTGGCCAAGATCCTGGTGGATACAGTCCTGTTCTTTGTCAATTACCGCGTCATGAAATCCTGGGTGTTCAAATCTCCTGAAGAAAGGTCCTGAGCCTTATATGAAGAAAACCACTACGCTGATTCTTGCGCTGGCCCTGCTCATCAGCCTGGCCCTGCCCTTTCTGGTGCCCTCCGGCGCGCTGCTGGACGAGGCCAACTACCATCTGCTGGAGGAGCGCTGGCAAGAGGAGGAGGACAGCGGCGCGCTGAGCTGGCTGATTCCTTCCGCCGCCGCGCAGCCGGCCCTAGAGCCGCTGCCCATGGATTTTTCCCCGGGCAGGCCACTGGACCCTGCCGGTTTTACCGCGGAGAGCTATGAGGATGAAAGCATCCGCGTGCAGCTGGAGACCCGGGAACTGGAGGCCGGGAAGCAGCATGTCGTAAGGCTGCGCATCGCCACCATCACCATCACGGATCCCAGCCAGCTGCGCACGGCCACCGCGGGCAAGCCCGCCTCCAGCAAGGTGGCGCTGGTTTCCTCCATGGCCAAAAAACACAACGCTGCGCTGGCCCTCAGCGCCAACTATCTCAGCCATGATCCGGTCAAGACCAGCTTTGAATACCGCATGGGCGTGCGGATCCGCAAAAATCCAAACCGCATCAAGGACCTGCTGATCATCGATGAAAACGCGGATTTTCACCTGTTTGTAAAATCTAACGCCAAGGAGATCGAAGCCTTTGAGGATGCCGGCCATACCATCGTCAACGCCTTCACCTTCGGCCCGGCGCTGATCAAGGACGGCGTTTTGCTCACCATAGATAAGAATTACGGCTATAACCCCCACGGCAAGGAACCGCGGCTGGCCATCGGCCAGCTGGCGCCGCTGCAATACATCGTGGTGCTTGTCGAAGGCCTGTCCAGCCGTGACGGCGTGACGCAGCAGGAGCTGGCGCAGATTCTCTTTGACCTGGGCGCCATCCAGGCCTTCAATCTGGACGGGGGCAACTCGGCCACCCTGGTGTTCAACGGCGGATATTACCAGGACAAAACAAAATCCAACGAGCGCGCGCAAAGCGACATGATCTATTTTGCCAGCCTGGCGGGTGAGTGAGCTTGATGTACGAGGACGCTGTCATTCTGCCCGTCCCGGGCGCCCGGATCTATGCCTACGGACTGATGCTGGCGCTGGGCTGCTGGCTGGCCATCATCCTGCTGTGGCGGCTGAGTTCACGGCACGAACGGCTCAGCCGGGCCGCCGCCTTCACATCCCTTCTCGCGCTGCCGATGGGCTTTGCGCTGGCGCGGGCGATGTACTGCCTGCTGGATTCCGCCTTTCAGCCCATTTTGACGCTGAGGAACCTGCTCAATGTCCACACGGGCGGTTTTGCCATGTACGGCGCCTTGCTTGGCGCGGCGCTGTCCGCGCTCATCGGGGCCAGGCTGGCCGGCGCAAACAAAATGCGCATGCTGGACCTGCTCTCCCCCGCGCTGGCGGCTTTTCTGGTGCCTGCCCGGCTGGGCGAGGGCTTTACCACCCTGGGCATCAGCCGCCCCCTGACCACCTCCTGGCTGACGGACAGCTTTCTGGCCAGCAGGGACGCCTATGATTCCTATTTGCGCACCTACCTGCTGGAGGCCGCGACCGCGCTGATCCTTGCGGTGTTCCTGATCCGAATGCTTCGCCGGAATGTCAAGGAAGGCCTGGTCTTTTCCTCCTTCTGCCTGCTGTATGGCGTCACGCAGACCCTGATGGAAAGCCTGCGCTATGACGGCCACCTGCGCTTCGGGTTTATCGGTGTGCAGCAGGTATTGTCCGCCGCGCTGTTTGGGGTGACGCTGATCGCGCTGTCGGTGCGCGCGCTGCGCAGGCAGGGCGGCAAGTTGCTGCCCGTCATAGCCCTGGCGTCGCTTCCGCTTGTGTTGGCGGCGCTGGTTGGGGTAGAATTCCTGATAGACCGCTCGGAGCTGGGCAAGCTGTTCAGCTACGGCTTGTATCTGCCGCTGCTGGCGCTGCCCGCGGCGCTGGGCATGCGTCTGATCAAAGGGGAGGAAGGCCTTGGATAAGGACATGATCCGGCGCATCAACGAGCTGGCGCGAAAAAAGAAGGAAGCCGGCCTGTGCGAGGAAGAGCTGGCCGAGCAGGCCGCGCTGCGCGCGCAATACCTGCAGGCCTTCCGCAACAGCCTGGAGGCCACCCTGGAACATATATGGATAGAAAATGAGGATGGTGTCTATGAAAAGCTTCAAAAAAAGCAATAGGCGCCTGACCGCGCTGACAGCGGCCCTGGTGCTGCTGATGATCCTTTTGCCGGCGCAGGCCAGTAGCGGCGAGGTGCTCTACAACGCCAAAATCACCAATCTCTTTCCCAACAGCACCACCAATGTGTACGCCAAGCCGGACACCAGCAGCACGGTGCTGGCCACCTACAGGCCGGGACGGGAGATTCAGATTGTGGATGTTCAGCCGAATTTTGTGCAGATCAAGCTGGGCAAAAGAACGGGCTGGGTGCTGCGCCACCGCATCATGGACCCTGTGGCGCTGGACTTTGTACACACACCCAAGTTCGGCACCGCGGTCAATCACCTGTTCACCACCGTGGACAATCCAATCGAGGTCAAGGCCGCACCGGACGCGGGCAGCCAGACGCTGATCGTGCTCACCCAGGGCGCCAAAATAGGCTTCCTGGACGCGGACAACGGCTGGGCGCGCACCATTTTTAAGCGCCAGTACGGCTATGTGGACACACGCGCCTTAAGCGAGCTTGAAATGGTGGCAGCGACTGAGGAGGCCGGCACCGATGAGATCCCCATCGCAGTGTACAACTCCTTTTATGACATATCCGACAACGAAAACAACCTGAACCGCATCAACAACCTGGTGGTGGGCGGACAACGCCTGTCAAAGACCCTGCAGCCCGGCCAGACGCTGGATTTCAATAGCGAGGTAGGCCCTTTCAAGGCCAGTAACGGCTATATGCCCGCCGGCGCGCTGGTGGATGGGGAGCTGGTGTTTGACGTGTACGGCGGCGGCTCCTGCCAGGTGTCCAGCACGCTGTACAATGTGGTGCTGCAGCTGAGCGGCCTGACAGTGCTTCGCCGCGCGCCCCACGGCTCCAACGGCGCCAAATACCTGCCCCATGGCGTGGACGCCTCCAGCGGCATGCTCAATTTTGTATTCCGCAATGACTATCCCTTCCCGATTTCCATCGCCGCCCACACACAGGACGGCTCCCTGTTTATTGCCATCTACAAGGTAATGCAATGATAAAACGCGTGCTCTCCCTGCTGGCGGCCCTGTTCTTCCTGCCACTGGCAATCGCCATGGCACAGGATCAGCCAGCTTTATACACCGGCAAGCCCAGCCATGATGCGCAGATCTACGCGCAGGCTTCCCTGGACGCCCGGAAACTGGGTTATGCGCTCAAAAACCATACGCTTGAAATCCTTGAGGTTGAACCTGCCTGGCTCAAGGTCCGCACCGACAAGTTCACCGGTTATATGCGGCGGCATTACATGATCGACGCCAGCATAAAAACCGTCAACCCGCGCACCACGCCGCCCTACGGCACGGTGGAGTGCGGATGGCTTGCCTGGGTCGCCGGGGAAGCGCCCGTTTTGGATGAGCCGCGAGCGGACGCCACAGCGCTGATCACCCTGCAAAAAGGCGCGCGCCTGGCGCTGGTGGATATCAACGACGGCTGGGGCCGGCTGATCTATCGCCGGCAGTATGCCTACATCAACACCAACCTGCTCAGCGAGATCCAGCCTGTCAACCAGGCAGCCGCGCCCGGTGAGGACGCGCCCATCGCCGCGTATACCTCTTTTTACCGCACCTCCCAGGAGGGCAGCAACCCCAACCGCATGATCAACATCCAGGTAGCCTGCGACCGCTTTTCCCTGTACACCCTGCAGCAGGGCGACAAGCTGGACTTCAACAAGCACATCGGCCCCTACTCACGCAGTATAGGCTACCTGCCTGCCAACGCCCTGGTGGGCGGGGAAACCATCCAGGGATACGGCGGAGGAACCTGCCAGGTGTCCAGCACGCTGTACAATGTGGTTTTGCAATTGCCCGGGGTGGAGATCCTGCACCGCAGGCCGCACGGGCCCTCCGCCGCGTCCTACCTGCCCCACGGCGCGGATGCCGCGGTGGGCAACAAAACCCAGAATTTCATCATCCGCAACCGATACAGTTTCCCCATCCGCATTGACGGCACAGCCCAGGACGGCGCCCTGACCATCGCGGTTTACCGTGCGGATTGAGCCATTCACCTGTCAAAGCACCGCCCCGGGCGCTCAGGCCTCGGGGCGGTGTTGTTTAGAGGGGCTTATCGCAATTCCGTGTGCGCCTGCTCCACCAGGCGGGCGATGGCCATGTCATCCAGGGAGGCGCCCGGCCCATGGACAAGGTCCGCCAGGAACTCAATGTTGCCCTTGGGGCCCTTGACCGGGGAGAAGGTCATCCCCTGCACGCGCCAGCCGCAGCCGTCGACAAAATCGCGTATTTCGCGCAGCACATGGACATGGGTGTCCGCCTCGCGCACCACGCCATGCTTGCCCACCAGGCCGCGCCCGGCCTCAAACTGCGGCTTGATCAGGGTAAAAAAGCGACCCTGTACACCCATGATCTCCATGGCGACAGGCAGGATCAGTCGGATGGAAATAAAGGACACATCCATGGCCGTCAGGTCCGGCCGCAGCGGAAACTGCTCCGCGTTCAGCAGCCGGGCGTTGGTGCGTTCCATGACCGTGACCCGCTCATCCTGCCGCAGCCGCCAGTCCAACTGGCCATAGCCCACGTCAATCGCGTACACATGTGCAGCGCCGCGGCGCAGCAGCACATCGGTAAAGCCGCCGCTGGCGGCGCCGATGTCCATCGCGACCAGGCCGCTGACGTCCGCCTCAAAGACCTGCAGGGCCTTTTCCAGCTTCAGGGCGCCGCGGGAAGCCCAGGCCTGCTCCTCGCCGCGCAGGCTCAAGCTGTCCTGCGGCATGACCATCCAGGAGGCCTTGTCCACGCGCTGCTCCCCGCAAAACACGCGCCCTGCCAGAATCATGGCACGGGCGCGCTCCCGGCTGGGCGCCAGGCCGCGCGCCACCAGCGCCAGGTCCGCGCGCTGCTTCATGAGACCATCCTTCGCATCCCCAGCAGGCTGTCGGCGATGCTGCGAGCGTCCAGCCCGCAGTGCGCCAGCAGCCTGTCATGGCTGCCATGGGGCACAAACACATCCTTTAGGGCAAAGAGGTAATCGGGCAATTTAAGCTGGCGCTGGACGCAGGCCTCGCTGACGGCGCTGCCCAAGCCCCCTGCCAGGGCCTGTTCCTCCAGCACGTAATAGGGAATGTCCAGACGCGTGAGCTCGCCCAGGAAATCCATGTCCAGCGGCTTGACGGAGGAGGCGTTGACCACCTGCGCCTGAAGACCCTGCGTGGAGAGCATTTCACGCACGGCAAGCGCCTCCGATACCATGGGGCCTGTGGCTACCAGGCAGATCTCCCCCGGGGGCGTCAGGTGTTCCCACACGCCCGGACGGAACGCTGCCGCCGGCAGCTGCTGCATGCGCGCGCTTTCCAAGCGCGGGTAGCGGATAAACACCGCGCCGGGGTGGGACAAGGCAAAGCGCAGCATGCCCTCCATTTCCTCAATGCTCCTGGGGTTGAGCAGCATCAGGTCGGGCACATGGCGCAATAAGGCAGTGCCGAACACACCGTGGTGGGTAGGGCCGTCCGCACCCATGGCCGCGCGGTCAATCAAAAAGGTGACCGGCAGGTTTTGCAGGCAGACATCCACCACCACCTGGTCATAGGCGCGCTGCAAAAAGGTATCGTACAAGGCTACCACCGGCCTCAGGCCGCTGGCTGCCAGCCCGGCCGCCAGCGTGACCGCGTGGGCTTCTGCGATGCCTACATCAAACAGGCGCGCAGGGTAGGCCGCCTGGAAGGGCGCAAGCCCGGTGGACTCGGCCATGGCGGCGGTGATGGCCACGATGCGTTCGTCCTCGCGCGCCAGGTCCACCAGCAGTTGCCCGGCCGCCTTGCCAAAGGAGCGCGCGGTGGCGGCCGATTTGGGCTGACCGTTCTCCGGGTGGAAGGGGCTGACGCCATGGGTGTTCGACGGCTCCTGCTCCGCATAATCATAGCCCTTGCCCTTTTGTGTCACCACGTGGATGATGACCGGCTCCTCAAAACGCTTGGCGCGCTGGAAGATTTTTTCCATATAGCGCAGGTTGTGCCCGTCGATCGGGCCCAGGTAGTGAAACCCCAGGGCGCCAAAGAAGCGATCGCGGACAAAGATATTTTTAATGGAATCCTTGACCCGCTGCAGCAGGTTGAACAGCCATCCGCCAATCAGCGGCACCTTGAGAAAGAAGGCGGACAGCGCGCGCTTGAGGGAGATCCAGGCCTTGCTGGTGCGCATATGGGTCAGGTAATTGCTCAGGGCGCCCACATTGGGCGCGATGCTCATCTGGTTGTCGTTGAGGATGACGATCAGCCGGGTTTTTTGATGGCCGGCGTCATTGAGCGCTTCATAGCACAGACCCCCGGTCATCGCGCCATCGCCCACCACCGCGACAACATGCTCCCTGCCGCCCTGCAAATCCCGCGCGCGGGCCATGCCCAGGGCGGCTGAGATGCTGGTGGACGCGTGGCCGGTGTCGTAGGCGTCGTGCGGGCTCTCCGAGCGCTTTGGGAAGCCTGAAACGCCGCCGTACTGGCGCAGGCTGTCCATGCCGTCCAGGCGGCCGGTAAGCATCTTGTGCGCATAGCACTGGTGCCCGACATCAAAGATCAGCTTGTCTTTCGGGCTGTCAAACACGCGGTGCAAAGCCAGGGTCAGCTCAACCACGCCCAGGTTGCTGGCCAGGTGCCCGCCGTTTTTGCTGACCACCCTGATAATCTCTTCCCGCAGCTGACTGGCGATGTCCTCCAGCTGCGCCTGTGTCAATTGCCGCAGATCCGCCGGTTCGCGGATGTCACGCAAATCCATGGCTGTCCTCCATTCCTTCCACGGTGCTCCTATTGTACCACATCCCCGGGGCTGTGAATAAATCCGGCAGACAGCTGATTTACTTGCCATCCCCCGGCTGATATAATGGCCTCATGAATGGAGGGCACATGGACAGTTTGACGGGGACCAGCGCGGGCACGCTGTTTCGCAACGAGGACAACGGCTACAGCGTGATTTCCCTGCGCACCGGGGAAGGGCTGGTCACAGTCACCGGCACCATGCCCGCGCTGATGGATGGCGAGCTGCTGGAGCTGGAGGGCGTCTGGACCGAGCATCCCCAGTATGGCCGGCAGTTTAAGATGTCCTCGCTGCGCATCCAGAAGCCGCAGACGCTCAGCGCGATTGAAAAATACCTGGGCTCCGGGCTGATCAGGGGCGTGGGTCCCAGTACCGCGCGGCTGATCGTTGAGACCTTTGGCAAGGACACCCTGGAGATTATGAGCACCCAGCCCGAGCGGCTGACAGAGGTGCCCAAAATCGGCAAGATCCGCATGAAGCAGATCTCCCGCAGCTTCCTGGAGCAGCAGGCCAGCCGCAGCACCTATATTTTTTTGCAGCAATACGGCGTATCCCCCGCGCTGTCCGCCAAGATTTACAAGGCCTACCGGGAAGGCGCCGAGGCCATCATCCGGGACAACCCCTACCGTCTGATTGATGACATTCAGGGCGTTGGTTTTCTGACGGCCGACCGCATCGCCCTGTCCCTGGGCATCACGCAGGACAGTCCCTTCCGCCTGCAGGCCGGCATCAAGTACGCCTTGCAGGACGCGTCCGTCAGCGGCGGCCACACCTGCCTGACCGAGGATGAGCTGATTGAGAAATCCGCGGAGCTGCTCAAGGCGCCCGGCGCGGAAATCAAGCGGCTGCTGGACGAGCTGACCTTGAAGCGGCAGCTGTGGGTGGACTTAGTGGCGGGCACGCGCTGGGTCTCCCTACCCAGCCTGCGCAAAGCCGAGATCGACATCGCCAGGCGGCTGCTGTCCCTGTGCGGCGTCAGCCAGCAGTTCATGCCCCACCACATCCAGGGCAGGATCAGCCAGTTTGAGCATGAGCGCGGCATCCGTTTCAGCAAGGCCCAGCGCGAGGCGGTCAGCCAGGCGGCGGCGCACGGCCTGGCGGTCATCACCGGCGGCCCGGGCACGGGCAAGACCACCCTGATCAACTGCCTGATTCACGTCCTGGGCAGCCAGAGCAAGATCCTGCTGGCCGCGCCCACCGGCCGGGCCGCCAAGCGCATGAGCGAGGCCAGCGGCATGGAGGCCAGCACCGTCCACCGCCTGCTGCAATACGGCGGGGAAGAGGGCGTCTTCCAGGTCAACCGGGAAAATCCGCTAAATTGTGAATGCGTCATTGTGGATGAGGTCTCCATGATGGACGTTTTTTTGATGAGAAGCCTGCTGGACGCCCTGCAGCCGGGTACCCGGCTGGTGCTTGTGGGCGACGCGGACCAGCTGCCGAGCGTCGGCCCGGGCAACGTGCTGCGCGACGTGCTCAAGAGCGGGATGGTGCCCAGCATCCGCCTCAGCGAGATTTTCCGCCAGGAACAGGACTCAATGATCGTGCTCAATGCGCACCGCATCAACCAGGGGCAGGAGCCGGTGCTCAACAGCCCTGGCAGCGACTTTTTCTTTGAGCATAAGCCCGACGCCAGCCAGGCAGCGCAAAGCATCGTCAGCCTGTGCCTGAGCCGCCTGCCCCAGTACCTGGGGCTGAAGGACAGCATGCGCCATATTCAGGTGCTTTCCCCCACCCGCAAGGGCGTGTGCGGGGTGCAGATGCTCAACGCCAGGCTGCAGGCCGCCTTCAACCCGCCCGCGCCCCACAAGGCGGAACTGCAATTCGGGGAAACCACCCTGCGCCAGGGAGACAAGGTCATGCACATCAAAAACAACTACCAGCTGGAGTGGGAGCTGCGCGACGGAAGCACCGGCCAGGGCGTGTTCAACGGCGACATCGGCTTTATCACCGGCATCGAGGCGGAGGACAGGCTGGTCTATGTGCTGTACGATGATGAAAAGACCGTGGCGTATGAATATGGCGAACTGGAGGAGCTGGACCTGGCCTACTGCCTGTCCATCCACAAAAGCCAGGGAAGCGAGTTTCCCGTGGTCATCCTGCCCATGGTGGGCGGGCCGAAGATGCTGCTGACCCGCAACCTGCTCTACACCGGGGTCACCCGGGCGCGGCAGCTGGTGGTGCTGGTGGGCCGGCAGGAGGTGCTGTCCATGATGGTCAGCAACAACCTGGAGCGCCGCCGCTATTCCCTGCTGCAGCACTGGCTGACGATACTCTCCGGCGGTGCGGAGCTGTGATAAAGGCCCTGCTGAAAAAGGCCGCGGACTTCATCTTTCCGCCTGCCCGCTGCCTGGGCTGCGACGAACCCCGGCAGCTGGACGCCGGGGCGCCGCTGTGCGCGGTTTGCCATCAGGAGCTGGAAAGGCTGAGGGTATCTGACAAGGCCTGCGGTCACTGCCTGTCCCCGGTGCGCTCGGGGCAGCCGTGCGCATATTGCGCTCATGGCGGCATGGCGGGGCTGGACCAGGCCTTCGCCCCTTTTGTCTACAGGGACCTGGCCCGCAGGCTGATCCTCAGGCTGAAATTCGGCCCGGTGGAGGCGGCGGCAGCGCCCCTGGGCATGGAAATGGCGCTGTGTGTCAGCGGCATCCGCTTTGATGCGCTGGTGCCTGTGCCGCTGCACAGGTCGCGCCTGCGCGAGCGGGGCATGAACCAGTCGGCGGTGCTGGCCGGTGTGATACATGAGCAAACCGGCATCGCGGTCATGGAGGCGCTGGCAAAGACCCGCAGGATCGCCCGGCAATCCGGCCTACCGGCCGCCCGGCGCGCGGACAATGTAGCCGGCGCGTTTAAGATCGCCGGGGATGTCGCGGGGCTTGACGTGCTGCTGGTGGACGATGTGCGCACAACGGGCGCGACTGCGCGGGAGTGCGCCCGCGTGCTGCGTGAAGCCGGGGCGCGGTCGGTTTGCCTGCTTTGCGCCGCGGTCGCCTATATGGGAGGGGACGATGGCCAGTGACAGGGCGCTGACGCTGTTTGCCCGCACCGTCTCGCTCATCGGGCCTGAGGCTTTTGAGCGCCTGCAGGCTGCCAGGGTGGCGGTCTTCGGCTTGGGCGGGGTGGGCGCAGCCTGTGCGGAGGCGCTGGCCCGCAGCGGGGTGGGCACCCTGGCGCTGGTGGATCATGACGTGATCGCTCCCAGCAACATCAACCGGCAGCTGATCGCCCTGCACTCCACCCTGGGCCAGCAAAAAACAGGCGCCTGCGCCAGGCGCTTAAGGGACATCAATCCGGACATCAACCTGATGGAGTATCCGGTCTTTTATTCGCAGGAGACCGCCAAAGCCATTCCGCTTGAGGGTTTTAACGCGGTGGCCGACTGCGTGGACACCCTAGCCGCCAAGCTGCTTTTGGCGCAGCTGGCCCCGCAGGCGGGCGCCTACCTGGTCAGCTGCATGGGCACGGGCAACCGGATGGACCCGGGCAAGCTGACCTTTGATGACATTTACCGCACGGATACCTGCCCCCTGGCCAGGCGCATGCGCAAGGCCTGCCGGGCGACCGGCATCCAAAGCCTGCGCGTGCTGTATTCAAGGGAGGAGCCCCTGCCCGTGGTCGCCCAGGCGGCAGCGGGGCGCCATGCGCCGGGCGCCATGGCCTTTGTGCCGCCGGTGGCCGGGATGATGATGGCCGGGGACATCGTCACGCATCTGACGGCATGCGTCCGGGGAGGATGTAACAGATATGTTCAATGAAATACCGATGAGCGGCCATTGGAAAACTGTTGTAAAGGTCTCTAAAGGCTGGTCCAGCGATATCAAGTATTCCATCCAAACGGATGACAACAGGCTGCTGCTTCTCAGAGTGTCAGATATCAAGCTCTATGATGTAAAGAAAAAAGAATTTGAGATTGTATCAAGATATTCAGGCTTGGGCTTTCCGATGTCCCTG
Organism: Bacillota bacterium; assembly: GCA_029548395.1. Classification (GTDB taxonomy): domain Bacteria; phylum Bacillota; class Clostridia; order Christensenellales; family Aristaeellaceae; genus UBA6115. The sequence goes on along the minus strand of JAKPNM010000028.1, from coordinate 17,251 downwards.
CCGGTTGATTTCGGAACATGCAACAAGGGGAAAAATGTATATCTCCTGCTTACCTGGGTGGAAGGAAAGGACCTGGAAGAAGTATTGCCCGGCTTGCCGGATGCAGATCAATACCGGCTTGGCAGAGAAGCGGGATTAATCCTGAAAAAAATTCATTCAATAGAGCTTGACAAAAGCGATATCCCGGTACAAAGCAAAAAAGAAAAGAAATTGTTTCAGTTATCAGCATATGAGGAGTCCAGCCTTCGAATCGCCGGCGATGACACCGTGATCCGTTTTGTCAAAGAGAATATCGACCTGATATGGAAGCAGAAACCAGTATATCAGCATGGGGATTATCATCCGGGAAACCTTATTTACACAAAGGATCAGTCCATTGGGGTCATTGATTTTAACCGCTGGGGAATCGGGGACCCGTATGAAGAATTCTATAAGCTGCAAAGCTTCGGGATCGAGCGCAGCGTTCCCTATTGCATCGGGCAGATAGACGCTTATTTTGACGACAGAATCCCGGGGGACTTTTGGACCGCGCTTTCCGTATATGTAGCCCACACTTCCCTATATTCGATCAAATGGGCGGAAAAGTTCGGTCAGGAAGATATTGACGGGATGGTAAGAAGATACCATAAGGCGTTTGAGGATTATGAAGGATTTGGGACAGTTATACCCAAGTGGTATACGGATCAGCTTTCTTCAGGTTCCCCAAACGCCGCCTCGAGGGCGCGCCTGACCAGGTCGGGCGGGTAGCCGCGCCTGGCCAGGGCGCCATAGGCCCTGCGGTACAGCGCGGCAGGCTCAGCCTGCTTTCCGCGCAGGGACTTGCGCGCCAGCGCGATGGCGGCGTCCAGCTGCTGCGCTTCATCGCCTTCCTGCAGCGTTTCCGGTATCAGGTCCTCCGCGATGCCGCGCCGGCGCAGCTCCTGCCGGAGGCGGATGTCACCATATTTCTTTCCCAGCCTCGCGACCAGCTCCTGCGCGTAGCGGCGGTCATCCAAATAACCGTACTCCTGAAGCCTTTGGCAGGCTTGCTCCGCCGCGCCCCTGGAGAAACCGGACTGGACAAGCCGGTCCGTCAGCTCCCGGACGCTTCTGTCGCCGGATTCCAGCAGGCGCGCGGATTGCTCCAGCGCGAAGCGCAGCTCATGCACGGCCAGCTTCCGCCTGTATTCCTCCAGGTCCACCGCCTCGCCGATTCTAAGGGGAAATTGCCCGAACAGCGCCGCAGGCACCCTGAGGCTGCTGCCATCCCGCAGACAAACAAGGCGGCAGCCCGGCCGCTTCAGAACTTCCGAAACAACATCATGCATGGGCCGTCCACCAGCAAAGCAGGTCGCGGTTGAGGTCCGCCAGGATGTACTCGCGCGCCTCGGATGCCCCGACGGTCAGGCTGATGATGCCCCGCCCGGCGTCCGGGTCCAGAAACAGCATTTGCACCGCGCCATAAGCCATGCCCTGGTGGCCGTACAGCGTCATGGGGCCGATGCGCGCGTCGCGCAGAATGAACATGCCCAGGCCCTGGCGCAGATGCGGATCCCGCGCGCCCAGGCTGGCAAGCGGCGAGCGCATCATCTCCAGGGTATGCCCGGTGAACAGGCCGGGCGTCAGCAGCGCGCGCCCAAGCGCCGCCAGGCTGTCCACATCGGCGCAGCAGTTGCCATGGGCCAGCAGGTGATGCCGCATGGGGTCCGGTGTCTGCCAGTCCGCAAGCGGCGCTGCCTGCCGGGCCGCGCCGTCAAAATTGGGCCGCCGCCGTGGCGGCAGCACGCGCCGCGCGTCCGCGACCGGGACGGTCAGCAGCTGGGGGTAATAGGCCGCGCGCAGGCCCAGCGGCTCAAACAGATGGCGCGCCATGGCCGCCTGGAAGGAGAGCCCGGTTTGCGCCTCCACCACGCAGCCGGCCAGGCCAACACCAAAATTACTGTACTCACAGCCCTCCATGGGAAGGTGCGCTGTGTGGCTGTCAGCCTGCAGCAGCTCCCCCGCGCCGGCGTTACCGGTCAGGCTCCTGGTGTAGGCGCTGCCGTCCCTGATGCCCGCGGTATGGGACAGCAGCATCCTCAGGGTGACAGGCCGGTCCGGCGCCTTCGGATGCCGCAGGGAATAGGGCAAGCCGGCGTCCGCGTCGGCGTCCAGGTCCACCAGGCCCTGCTGGCACATGGCCAGAATGCCCGCCGAGGTGACCAGCTTGGAGACCGACGCCAGGCGAAAGGCCGTCTCAGCGCCCACAGGCAGGCCCTGCCTGGCCTGTCCGTACACAAAATGATCGCGCAGGCCATCCCGGTCAAACAGCGCCAGCGCGCCCGCCTGCGCCCTGTGGCGCCTGAGGATGTCCCGGCAGGCCGCCAGCGCGCTGTCCGGCAGGCTCTTCGTCAGCGGCGTCAACTCCCGGGGGCCGCCGGGCACCAGCCGCACCAGGCTGCGGTACAGCGCGCGCTTGTTCATCCGTCCTCCTTACGGGGCTTGATGAATACCATGGCCAGGCCGAATACAAACAAGGCCATCAGGATAAAGCCGGGGATCAGCGCCCAGGTCTGACCGGCAGCCGCGGCCAGCAGCATCACCAGCCCCAGGGGCAGCAGCATGCGGACCGTGAGCGGCGCAGCAAAGCGCACCAGCAGGTAGCTGCCGGCCCCCGCGACCAGCAGCGCGCTCAGCCCCTGGGAGACCCTGAGGTTGCCCAGCATCAGGCTGTCGGTGCGCAAGCCCTCAATCACCATGCGCCCCAGGCCATACCAGATGAGATACCACAAAAAGAGGGTGCCCTTTCCTTTTCGGGCGCAATGGCCGCGCATGCGCAGCAGGAAGAAAAAACCGGCCAGGTTCCACAGCGACTCATACAAAAAGGTAGCCAGGTGCCACTGGCCATCCGCGAAGACCGCCACCGGGAAAAACTGCCAGGCAGGGTTAGTGACCGCCAGGCCATAGGCCTCCCTGTTGAAGAAGTTGCCCCAGCGGCCAATGGCCTGGGCCAGCAGCAAACCGGGGGCGACCAGGTCTGCCAGCAGCGCAAACGACAGCTTTCTGCGCCGGGACAGGAGAAAAACTCCCAGGGCGCCGCCCAGCACGCCGCCGTAGATGGCCAGCCCACCTTCCCAAAAGCGCAGGATGGCGAGGGGATGGGCCCGGTAGTAATCCCAGGTAAAGGCCACATAGTACAGCCTGGCAAAAACGACCGCGGGCGGCACGGCCCACAGCGCCACGTCCACCGCCAAATCTGCAGGCAGGGAAAGTCGCTTGCTCTCCCTGCTCATGTAAATCACCGCTGCCAGCACGCCCAGGGCGATCAGCAGGCCGTATATTCTCAGGCTCATCGTTCCGGATTTACTGAGCAGCTTCCTTATGGACGGCCTTGAGCGTCTCGATGATGGGCAGCTGCTGCGGGCAGGCCGCCTCACACTGGCCGCACTCGACGCACAGGGAAGCATCGCCGCCGTTCTTGATCAGGCTGCCATAGTTCCAGCGAAGGCTGCCGGGCCGATCAAGCATGTAGGAATCGTTGTACATCGCGAAAATGCGCGGGATCAACACCCCCTGAGGGCAGGGCTGGCAATAATCGCAGGCGGTGCAGCCAATCTTGACGCGCGCCAGATAGCATTTCTTGAGCCGCGCGATAAAATCATGCTCCTCCCCGCTCAGGCTGTTGGGCAGCACCTGCTCGAACACGCGCAGGTTCTCCTGAAGCTGCTCCATCGTGGTCATGCCCGAAAGAATGGTAGCCACCTGCGGAAAATCACCCACATAGCGGAAGGCCCAGTCGACCGCGCTGCGGTTGCCTGGATGGGCATCGATCAGGCTCTTGACATCCCGGGGCGGGTTGGCCAGCGCGCCGCCGCGCAGCGGCTCCATCACGACAACCGGGATGCTCTTGTCCCCGGCATAGCGCAGCCCGTCCACCGTGGCCTGGTTCTGATCGTCAAGGTAGTTGAACTGGATTTGCGCCATGTCCCAGTCATAATCGTCAATGATGCGCAGGAAGGCCGCCTTGTCATCGTGGAAAGAAAAGCCGGCGAAACGGATGCGCCCGTCCGCCTTGGCTTTCTCAAGGAATTTCTTGTAATTGAGCTTTTGCAGCTTGGTAAAGGCAACATCGTTGAGCGCGTGCAGCAGGTAAAAATCCAGCCGGGACACATCCAGCTTGCCCAGCTGCTCATCCAGCAGGCGGTCCATATCCTCTTCCTTGTTGACCAGCCACTGGGGCAATTTGGTAGTCAGCATCACGCGCTCGCGATAGCCATCCTTAAGCCCCAGCCCTGTGACGATCTCGCTCTCTCCACTATGGTAACCATAGGCGGTATCTACATAGCTGATGCCATGGTCGATGCCATGGCGCAGCATACGGATGGCTTCCTCGCGATCTATGGGCTGGCTGCCGTCTTCCTTTTTCAGGGTGGGCAGGCGCATCATGCCAAAACCCAGCCTGGAGACGGTCTCACCTGTTTTGCCGAATGGTACAGTCTGCATTCTGATCCTCCGTATATCAGTATTCAAGCCCTTGTTGCAGCAGGGAATGGCTGCTTTATCCTATTGTACACAATGCAGGGCAGGGCGTCCACCAAGCTTCGGACAAATACAGGCGCTTCCTGACAAGTCCTGCCCCTGCGAACCATAAAAATCCTAATCCCGCAACCAGCCGCGGGCGCGCAGGCAGGCATAGACCGGCGCGTGTACCAGCCTGTCCTTTTGGTGGATGAACCGGAAGCTGGAGCGCACCAGCCGGCCATCAGGCCATTTCAGGCTGCCCGAGCCGTCCGCTTCAATCCCCAGTCCTTCAGCGGCTGCCTCCGGAGTGAACTGGGAAACCCGGTTGTGGCAGCGGTTGCCCAGCAGCAGGTCAAACACGCCGCTGTCCGGATCAATCGCCAGGTGGTTGCCGGTATAGCCGGCCAACCCGAAGGCGCGCAGGCCCATCCACTCGGGCACCTCGCTTTTCATCTGCACAGGCGACTTGGAAAAACACAGCAGGCCCAAAAACTGCCTGTAGCTGCCATCTCCAAGCAAATAGCCGGTGCGGTTGACTCCGATGCTGCGCAGGGTGTCCATGCGCAGCAGCCGCCCGGACAGCAAGGCCCGGGCAAAACGGCACAGGTCCTGCGCAGTGGAAAACAGACCCGCGTGGCCGCTGGGCGCGTCCCCCGCGGTGCCGAGCAAGCGGGCCTTGGGGTCATGCGGCTGGCCGGGCGGGATGTCAGCCATCACGCGGTATTCGCCATTGAGGACCCTGTGCTCCAGGCCATAGTCCATCACATCCTCCAGGCGGGACGCGGGCACCCGCGCCCAGGTCTCGGTCATGCCCGCGGGCGCGAAGACCTGTGAAGTCAGGTAGTCGATATAGGATACGCCGCTGACGGCCTCCAGCACGTACTTGAGCACCAGCGCGTTCATGTCCGAATACAGCCGTTCTCCGGCAAGCGGCGCGGCAAAGGTCTGAAACACCATCTCCCGCGCGGCGTCCGCGTCCTGCTGGGCATCGATCCGCCGGGGCGTTTGCAGGTTGGCCCGATAGGACAGGCAGTCTTCCAGCGTGCAGTCCTTTAATCCTGTAAAGCGCGCGTCCAGCCGGGCCAGGCTGTCCCCGGGACGGAGGCAGCCGCGCTCCATCAGCTGCAAAACGCTGACCAGCGTAAACAGCTTGGTCAGCGAGGCCAGGTCATAGACGGTGGACAAATCCAGCGGCTGCGGGTCAGGAACAAACTCTCCCTGCACAAGGCGGATCTCCCGGCGCAGGCCGCAGGTATGGATGCGGTGGTCGTCGCTTGTGCCATAGCACACCGCCGCGCCGGTCAGCCAGGCCTTTTCATGAACGAGGGTACCCATGGAAGCCCGCAGGGCGCTGTCGGCCTGAGCGGGGGTCATGCAATAAAATCCAGCCATCCAAAACGTTCGGGCACATGGAAATTGCGAGCGCCGGTCGCCTGCCAGGCCTGCAATTCGATTCCCCGCGGGCTGTGGTCCACGCGGAACACGTTGATCCGCCAGGCATCCCCCGCCCTGGGCGCGGCGGCGAAGGCGGCGTAGGGCAGCTGCCAGACGGCCTCCGTACGGTTGGCAGCGCGGTCATGGCGGGTCAGGGTTTTCATGCCCGGAATATCCCAGTCCATGTTCAGCACACGCTCACCCTGCGGGGTATAGTGAATGTTCCCGGTAAAAATCACATCAAAGGGGCTGACCTCAATCTCCCGGTAGTCGCTCAGCGCGCCGGTCTCCGACAGGAAGAGCTCAAACACATCCTGGGTATACAGCGGCTCATCATCCATGCGGTAGGTGGAATGAAGGCAATCATCCTCGGCAACAAAGCGCACATAGAGCATCCCAGCGCTGTCATCGCGCAGGATGCGAAATTCCGTGTACAGGAAGGGCCGCCGGCCGCTTTCCACCTCAAGCAGCTCGCCCGCGGGCGCCTTGTCCCAGACCGCGTCATCAGCCGCGGGCATCCCTTTAAGCGTCACGGGGTAACAGGTATAGCGCACGTTCTCAGACACGAGAATCCTCCTTTCTTAATCCGGACAGCTTATGAAAGCTCCTTCGCGAAACGCTCGGCAAATGCCCGCGCCTCTGCTAACTCCTCCGCGCCGGGGCGCAGGCGCGCGCGCACGCCCGGCATGGTCCTGGCCCTGAGCTGCTCCAGCCTGCCGGTGATGTTGGCCACGGCCTCGCCGCTCCAGCCATAGGAGCCAAAGGCAGCGCACAGCTTGCCCTTGACATTGTAGGGATGCAGAGCAGCCAGCAATTCGCCGATGGGCTGCAGGGCATCCCCCAGGAAGGTGGGCGAGCCGAACAGCACGCCGTCAGCCAGGGCGACGGCCTCCAGCGCCTGGGTCTTGTTGTGCTCATCCAGTTCGATCTGCCGGACCGCGATGCCGTTTTCCTCAAGCTCCTGCCCGATGGCCCGGGCCAGCGCGCGCGTATAGCCATAGGCGCTGACATAGATCATCGCCACGGACTTGCCGGATTTCTCCGGCGCCGCGGACAGGCGCTCATACATCTCCAGCATCTGCTCCAGATGGCTGTCCAGCACCGCGCCGTGCCCGGGCAGGACCAGGTCCGGCCCGATGTCGCGCACGGCCTTGATGCCGTTGACCACAAAGGGACGGCTGAAGGGGCTCATGATGTCCTGATAATACTTCTCCACCCCTGCCATATAGTCGGGGATGTCCCTGACCTTGCTCATCAAAAGCGGCGCGAAGGAATAGTGCGCGCCCAGAAAATCGCAGGTGAAAAGCCCGTTGGACAGGGAATCATGGGTGAACATCGTGTCCGGCCAGTGAAGGTTGGGCATGGGATAAAATCTCAGGGTGCGGTCGCCCAGGCTGAGCGTGTCACCGGCTTTGACCGCACGGCTGTTGAAGGGCCGGTTGATGATTTGCCCGATAAAGGTGATGGCGCTGTGGGTGCCGATCAGCTGCAGCCTGCCGTTGCGCGAGAGCAGCTCCGGGATGATGCCGGCGTGGTCAGGCTCCGTATGGTTGATAATGAGGTAATCCACCTGCTCAAAGGGAATGATTTGACCGATATTGGCCAGGTACTCCTCCAGAAAGCCTTCTTTGGCCGTTTCCACCAGCGCTGTGCGCTCGCTGCCCCTGATCAGGTAAGCGTTGTAGCTGGTGCCCCGGGGCGTCTTCATGATGATATCGAATACTTCCAGATCCGGGTTTTGAACTCCTACGGAATAAATGCCGCTTTTTATCTCAAACATGCCCGTGCCTCCTTAGCTGCCGTTTTTATAAGTATACCATATACCGGTCCACTGAACACGGGCGGGACAATATGCGCGACAGATACAAGATGCAAGACCCCGTGAAATTAGCCCCGGACAAACTATTGAATTCGCTGAAAAGACATGGTACACTTATATAAGCCGTTCATTCGGAAGAGGAATTGGTAAAAAAAGAAGGAGGAAAATCTCAAGATGAAGAGAATCATCTCTGTGATCACAGCCATGCTGCTGGTGTTCTCGGGCTTTTCCGCATTGGCGGAAAGCGCGTTTACGCCGGCCGAGACGTACGATCCCGGCGAGCGCACATTCAACGCCGGTGAAATCACCACCGTGAAGACCGAAGGCGGTTCCAGCGGCGAGGTGACCACCGATGTCTATGCGGGCGAAGCCGGCAAAGACTACACCGACGAAAAGGTGTACACTTACAACACCGCCATGACCGCCATGGGCGGCGGCCTGGACTGGAACCCCCATACCTGGGAGACCAGTGACGACAGCATCATTCTGGACTACATCACCATCGGCTTCTATTCCTTTGTAGTGAACTCTAACAAGGATGGCTATTCCGTCGTTCCGGAAATGGCCGCGGACTTCCCCGTTGATGTAACAGCGGAATATGTCGGCCAGTACGGCGTTGCCGAGGGCGATGCCAACAAGGCCTGGCGCATTGCGCTCAATCAGGCTGCGGAGTGGGAAAACGGCGAGAAAATCACCGCGGACGACTACATCTACTCCATGCAGCAGCAGCTGAACCCCAAGATGCTCAACCGCCGTGCGGACTCGTACTACGACGGCGATTTTGACATTGTCAACGCCAAGAACTACCTCTATGCCGGCAAAATGAGCTATGCTCCCCTGGGCGACGCCAAGGCGGCGGAACTGCTGGAAGCCGGCCAGGAAGTGTATTTGGACATGCACGGTTTCTGGGGCATGGCAGGCGCTCTGGATGCCGAAGGCAAGGAGGCAGCCAAGTACATCAGCGTTACCAATGATGTGATGTACCGCGACGCAGCCGTGGAAGACGAGAACGCCGAGGAGGCGTGGGTCTCCGCCAAGTATCTGTACGATAATTACCTGGCAGCGGGCCAGAAGTACGAATCGTATGCCGGCAAATACCTGGCAACGGGCTCTGTCGCTCCCGAAACGTCCTGGGATTCTGTGGGCCTGAAGAAGATTGACGAATACACCATCGATATCATCCTGAACAAGCCCGTGGAAGAAGCCAGCTTCTACATGCCCTATAACCTGAGCGGCACCTGGCTGGTTTACAAGCCCCTATACGAAGAGTGCAAGACGTTCTATGATGCCAGCGGCGCCGAGGTGGATTCCGAAGACAAGGCCGATAAGGTCACCACGGACTACTGCACCGCACCGGAAAAGAGCATTGGCTACGGCCCCTACAAGCTGACCTATTTCGAGCTGGACAAGCAGTTCACGCTGGAGCGCAATGACAACTGGTATGGTTACAAATCCGGCAAGAATGCCGGCCAGTACCAGACCGACCGCATCGTCTATACCGTGATCGGTGAGCAGGCTACCCGTCTGCTGGCCTTCCTGAAGGGCGAGCTGGACGAGGTGGGCCTGGTGGCGGCTGACATGGAGAAGTATGCTTCCAGCAAGTACATCAGTTATACGCCGCAAAGCTATACCACCAAAATCACCTTCAATACCGATTATGAAAAGCTGCTGGCGCACGGCACCAACAGCCAGGTTGTGGTGATTGATGAGTTCCGCGAGGCGTTTGCCCTGGCGCTGGACCGCGAGGAGTTCGCCACCGCCTATACGGCTGCCGGTTCCGCCGGCTATGGCATGCTGAACTATATGTATGCCTACAACCCCTTCACAGGCGGCCTGTACCGTGACAGCGCACCTGCCAAGCAGGCGCTGGTAGAACTGTACGGCGTGGAATACGGCGAGGGCAAGGACTATGCCACGCTGGAGGACGCCTATGCCGCGATGACCGGTTATAACATGCCCGCCGCGCAGGAGCTGATGAAGGTCGCCTATGACAAGGCCGTGGCCGCCGGCATTTATGACGGCGTCAGCCCTGTGGAGATCGAATTCCGCGTATACAACTCCGACACTGTCTATGTGCAGATGTTCACCTATCTGGACACCCAGATCAAGGAAGCGGTCAAGGGCTCCGGCTATGAAGGCAAGCTGAGCCTGAAGATGACGGTCGACCCGGACTACTACGAAACCATGTACTCCGGCGGTGCGGACATGATCTTCACCACTTGGGGCGGTGCGGCCCTGGCGCCGTTTGGCATGTTGGGCCAGGTATACACCGACGCCGCGGACGGTTCCGGAAAACAAATGGAAATCGGCTTTGACACCACCAAGGTCATGATGACCTACACCGTGGACGGCAAGGAAATCACCGACTCCCTGCGCAACTGGACGCTGTGGGCCAACAACAGCAAGGATGTAACCACCATCATCGATGCGATTGGCGAATTTACGGACTATGATTACGAGACCCGCAATGCGTTCTACGCCAAGATGGAGCAGGCCTACCTGTCCTACTATGTGACCACGCCGGTGTACTACCGCAACGTGGCCTCCCTGGATTCCCAGAAGGTGAACATCCCCGTGGAGACCTATTTGCAGATCGTAGGCTTCGGCGGCCTCCGCTTCCTGACATACAACTATGATGATGCGGCGTGGGCAGACTATATTGCCAACAACACGCTGGAGTACTAATCCTTTGACAGCCTGAGGGCTGCAGAGGCGATGGCGTGGGCATGGGCGGCTTCTACCGCCCGTGCCCATTGCACACAAAGGTTGCACATGGGGCGGCGGGTCCCCCCCGCCCTGTGCGCAGCCCCTTGTCAAGCTTTCTTAGTGAGGGAGAGTGACCAATGCGCACAATGGGCAAATACATTGTAAAGCGTATTTTGCTGATGTTCCTTACCATGTTCATCATCATGACGATATGCTTTATCCTCATCAAAATGCTCCCGCTGCCGGCAGTGCGGGAAATGGGCCGGGACGTCAACCTGATCCTGGCAAAAAGAGAAGCAATGGGGTACAACAAGCCGCTGCTTGTACAGTACTTTCTCCTGCTGAAAAATGTGTTCCTCCACTGGGACTGGGGCGTGGGCGAGCAGATGTACGAAGCACTCAACGTGTGGGATGTATTGGTGCAGAAACTGCCCTACACAGTGCTGGTGAACCTCTACTCCATCCTGCTGGCCATTCCGTTGGGGCTTGTCTTCGGCATTTACGCTGCGCTGAAAAAGAACCGCTGGCAGGACCATGTGGTGTCCACGCTGGTGGTTGTGTTTATTTCGGTGCCCAGCTATGTATATGCATTTATTGTTCAATATCTTTTCTGCTATAAACTGGGTTGGTTCCCGCTGACCATTGAATCGCTGGAAAGCACGGCGTTTTTCAGCGGGCGGATGCTGGTAAGCATGATGCCGGCCATTCTCTCCCTGGGCTTTGGCGTCATCGCCGGGCTGACCCGCTATACCCGTGCGGAGCTGAGCGAAGTGCTCACCAGCGAGTTTATGCTGCTGGCGCGCACAAAGGGTCTGACCAAGGCGCAGGCCACCTCGCGGCATGCGCTGCGCAATGCCATGGTGGTCATCCTGCCCATGATCATCGGCGAGTTTATTGGCATTTTAGGCGGTTCGCTGATCATTGAAAAGATTTTTGCCATCCCCGGGGTAGGCAGTCTGTACGTTTCTGCCGTCAATGTCCGCGACTACAACTTCTTTATGGCGCTGACGGTGTTCTATACGTTCATCGGCCTGGCGTCCAGCATCGTGATCGATATCAGCTATGGCATCATCGATCCGCGAATCAGAATGGGGTCCAAGAAATGAGCAACAGAAACGAAATGCCCGCCATCCCCCTTGAGAAGCTGCGCTTTGCGCAGAAGGATGAGCGCCTCCATGATGTCAAATTTGAAACCAAGCCCATTGGCTATTTTAAGGATGCATGGCTGAGATTCCGGAACAATAAAAGCGCAGTGGTCGCCGCAGTATTGATCGTGCTGTTGCTGCTGTTTGCGCTGATTGTACCGATGATCTCCAACTATGACGTGAATTTCCGCGACGGTTTCTATAAAACGGTGCTGCCCAAAAACCCGGCGCTGTCCGGCCTGGGCATCTGGGATGGCTTTAAGAAACAGCGTGAAACGCAGGCCGGCTATGATTATTACACCAGCATCGGCATTGAAACGGGCCGGGAGGTGGTGCGCAACATCTCCGAGCCCACCGTGGATGCCACCGGCCTGACGTACTACAGCATGGAAGTGGATTCCTACAGCAAGGTAGGCTTCATCTATTCCAACCTCACGTTGGATGAATACCGCGCGCTGCAGCAGTATCAGGATGAGACAGGCATTCAGGTCATCTATCCGCTGCAAAACACCTTCCTGACCAACTATGTGATGGGCAATATGGGCGCCAACCTGTGGTATAAGCTGGCCAACCCGGCGCCTACTTCGGACGGTCTCGCGCTGTATGACGAAAACGGCAAGCACATCCCCAACTACATGCTCAGCGCCAATGCCAGCCAGGCAGATTACAAGAGCAGCCGCATTGCCGGCGATGATGGCGGCACGGACGGGCAAAGCTGGTATGTCTATGCGCAGAAGAACCAGTCCGGCTACAAGGTGCGCGTGGACTATTATGAGTTTTTCAAGTTTAAAAACGGTTTCGAGCCGGTATTCCTGTTCGGCACCAACATTTACGGGCAGGATATATTTACCTGTCTGGCATCCGGGGCGCGCCTGTCCTTCCTGCTTGCGATCAGCGTGTCGCTGATTAACTTCTTTATCGGCGCCATGTATGGCGCGGTAGAGGGCTACTATGGCGGAACCACCGATATTTTGATGGAGCGCATTTCCGATGTGCTGTCAGCCGTTCCTTTCCTGGTGGTGGTCACGCTGTTCAAGATGCACCTGGCAGCCAAGGTGGGGGCCTTGGTCTCTTTGCTGTTCGCCTATGTGATGACAGGATGGGTGGGCATGGCAGCGCGCGTGCGCATGCAGTTTTATCGTTTCAAGGGGCAGGAATACATCCTGGCCGCACGCACACTGGGCGCCAAGGACAGGCGGCTGATATTCAAGCATATCTTTCCCAATGCCATCGGCACCATCATCACTGGTTCAGTGCTGTCCATCCCCGGCGTGATCTTCTCGGAGTCTACGCTGTCCTATCTGGGTATTATCAGCCTGGAAACATCCTCCATGACCAGCATAGGCACCATGCTTGCCAATGGACAAGGCTATCTGAGCACGTTCCCGCATATCATCCTCTTTCCCTCGCTGTTTATCTCGATCCTGATGATTTCGTTCAACCTCTTCGGGAACGGGCTACGCGATGCGTTCAACCCTTCGTTGAGAGGAGCTGACGAATAAATGCTGAAGTTAGAGGTCAATAACCTTCGCATATCCTTCCGCACCAACAACGGTGCGGTACGTGCCGTGCGAGACATCTCCTTCCGCCTGAACGAGGGCGAGACACTGGCCATTGTTGGCGAATCCGGGTCAGGCAAGTCTGTGACGGCGCGCGCCATCATGGGCATCCTGGCCGGCAACGCGATGGTGGACAACGGTGAGATCATTTACGACGGGCAGGATTTGCTCAAAATCAGCGAGGATGATTTCCATACCCTTCGCGGGCACAAGCTGGCCATGATCTTTCAGGATCCGCTGTCTGCGCTCAATCCCATCATGCGCGTGGGAAAGCAGCTGACTGAGGCCATGATCCTCAACAACAAGGAGCGCCGGCGCGACGGCAAGCGGCGTTTCAAACGCATGACAGCCTTGCTGGAGAAGCACATCATCGCCTCATATGCAGCTGATGGGGCGGATCGCAGGGACGCAACGCTGCAGAAAATCAACAAGTTCAAAAAATATGTCGAGCACGGTGTGCGCCTTCAAAACGAATACAACGCCGCCCGCGAGGCGATGCTGGAAAGCCGCGACTTGGTGCATGAAGTCCGTCTGGAAGTGAAACGCAACTCCGAGCGAACCGCCCGCGAGGCGCTGGGGCGGTGGGCCAGGGCGCTCAAGCGAGGGTATCATCCATATCTGATTGCCCAAAGCGAAACGGAGTATCAGGCCGGCGTAAGCCGTGTTGCTGCGCGCGCGGCAGGCTTCAAGCTGCGGGACGCTGAATCCATGCTGCAGCTGCTGGAGCAGTTGGAGGGAAAGATCAGCGAATCGCTGGACACGCCGGAGCCGGCATTCTTCGCGCTGGCCTTTGGCCTGGAAAACGGCGTGCCGCTGCCGCAGGGCAGGGAGATCCTCTCCATCAACCAGCAGGCCAACGAACGCCTGCGCCGTGATTTCCTGGATGATTTCCTGGTGGATGTGCAGCGCGCGCTCGTGTCTTCCCACGAGCAATCCCTGACACAGAAGGCCGCTGCGCTTCAAGCGCTGGAGAAAGCGCTGCCGGTGTTTGAAAAAGACCCGCTGGTGGAGAGCGAGTGCCGCAAAGCCTTTGCGCAAACGGCTGCTGCGGTTGACCAGGCCATTGATCCCATGCGCCTGAACAAGGACAATTTAAGCTATGTCTTCCATACCAGCATGAAAACCAACATCGACCGTTACTTCCGCGGCCTGACCAGCAACCCCCGGGAGGAAGCGCGCTTCCTCCGCGACACCAAGAAACGGGAAAGGCTGCTCAAACGGAACAAGGCGGCATCCTCGGTGGTGCCAGTGAATCTGATAGACCTTGAAACCGCCAGGGAAAACCTGGGGCGCGATGTCCGCGCGCTGATCGCACAATATCAGGCAACAGGCGTTTCGGCCGTTGCTCCAAGCATGGACGACGCGCAGGCATTGGTAGATTATTTGACGGATCGCGCGTCGGATTACGGCTACAAGCTCACCAAGTCCATGGCCAAGCACCGCTCCATCGAGCTGATGGACGAGGTCGGCATCCCTGAACCGCACAAGCGTTTCAGGCAGTATCCGTTTGAGTTTTCGGGCGGCATGCGGCAGCGTATCGTGATCGCCATCGCTTTGTCGGCCAACCCGGATATCCTGATCTGCGACGAACCCACCACCGCGCTGGACGTAACCATTCAGGCCCAGATCCTGGAATTGATCAACAACCTGAAAAAACAGCGCAATCTGTCCGTCATCTTCATCACCCATGACCTGGGCGTGGTGGCAAACATGGCTGACAGCATTGCGGTAATGTATGCAGGCAAGATTGTAGAGCACGGCACCGCGGATGATGTGTTCTACAACCCGCAGCATCCATACACGTGGGCGCTGCTTTCCTCGGTGCCGGATCTTGAAACGCGTGAAAAACTGGAGGCGATCCCGGGTACGCCGCCTAACATGATCATCCCGCCCGAGGGCGATGCCTTTGCTGCCCGCAATCATTATGCGCTGGAAATTGATTTTGAGGAGCAACCGCCCATGTTCCGTGTATCCGACACCCACTACGCAGCCACCTGGCTGCTGCACCCGGATGCCCCCAAGGTAGAGCCGCCTGCCATCGTTCAAGAGCGCATAGCGCGCATGCAGAAACGGGCGCAGACCAATGTACAGGAAGGGGGCGCTACGCTGTGAGGCAGGTTAAAAAAGTTTCTGACATCCTGCGCGGTTCAGGCATTGTGCTGCTGCTGTTAGGCCTGGTGCTGACCATTTATGGGACAGCAACGGGAGGCGCGGCGTGGAAAACATTCAGCGCGGGGTTGCGCACATCGGGCATGCAGCCCAACCTGCTTGAGCGCGTGCGCTTCAACGATGCATACTTCTCCGCCATGATCGGCGCCCGGCAGGATATGGGCGAGCTTGGCTCGGTACGCACAGCCAATGCCATCCGCCATTTTGAGGGATTCAGCAAGCGGGCGGCCACAGCCGAGCAAAAGCTGGACGCCCAGACAGCCAAGGAGCTGGAATCATTTTTTGACACCGAGTTCAACATTGATCCCTTGATTGTCCGTTTTGAACAGCAGGACAGCCTCAGGGAGTTGACCGAGATCCGTGAAATTTTTGAGTATCTGGACATGCTGGACACGCCCGCGCTCAAATCAGGCAAGACCCTGCCAAAGCTGAAGCCCGCCAGCACGCGGCCCTGGTTTGAACAGCGGCATGCCCAGTGGCTGGCAGAGCACGGCGAAGAAGCGACCGGCGATTTCCTGTCCTTCATGCACACCTTTGAACGCCTGATCCGTGATCAGGGTGACGTCAAGGATGCACGCGCCTTTGCCGAAGCGATGACCTTTGAGGATTATCGCAGGGAGCTGGAAACCACCCTTGCCCAGGAGCGCGGCGAGGCCACTGCCAGTTTCCTGGATGCGTTCATGGATGTGGCGGAGGGACAGGAAGAAGGCGCACGACTGCAATTAAGTCCCTTCCTGCGTGACCAATACAAGGGCATGGCCGCATTTTTCCCCGATGGCAAAACGCCGTCGTATGGCATCTTCCTGACAGCCGTGCGGGCAGTGTTTGAAGATCCGACCTATGACGGCAGCTACAGCGCGCTGGTCAACCGCATGCGCGCCCTGCAGCCTGTGCAGTCCGGCACACAGTTCAACAGCTTTATGCGCGGTTTCGGGCGCGAGATCACCGCGGACAGCGACAGCCGCAAGGACATCCCCATGTCCGTGCCCCTTTGGTGGCTGTCGGCCAAAATGTTCTGGTTCTGGGTGGCCGGCATCGGGCTGATCGTATTATCCTATGTATTGGCGCAGGTGGCCACCACGGCCATCCTCAAGCGCCGGGAGTACAAAGGCGTGCAGGACGACCCCGATGTGTTGCTGCGCGTGCATGGCCTGCGGCAGTATTTCAAGTCCGGCGATTATGTCAACAAAGCGGTGGACGACGTCAGTTTTTACATTAAAAAAGGAGAAGTTTTCGGCCTGGTAGGCGAATCAGGCTGCGGCAAGACTACCACCGGACGCACCATCATCAACCTGTATGACCCCACCGGCGGCGACGTATACTTCCAGGGGCTGCGCATTTCCTCCACAAAGAATGGAGCGCCGGTGATGCTCTACCAGATGCGCAAGGAGCTGGAGCAGAAAATCGCTGCCATCAAGGCCCGCTACAGCGAACAGAAAAAGCAGGAGTCCGGCAATGCCTCTGCCCTGGATGAAGCCTGCAGCAAAGAAATTGCCGTTCTCAAGCAGCAGCACGCACAGGACGTTGAGCGCGTGCATGCGCATGCCTTTGAGTCTGAGGAAGAAAAACGCAAATGCGTGATGCTCTACCGCGATCAACGCAAATCCGAGCTGACCGAAGCCTATGAGGCCGACAAAGCCAAGCTGACCGGCGAAGCCTTGACCGAGCGCACGCGCCGCTATCAGGTGGAGATGAGCGTCGCTTCCCGCGACAACATCATGACCAAGATGCAGATGATCTTCCAGGATCCCATCGCATCCATCAACCCGCGCATGACGGTGCGTGAGATCATTGCGGAGGGCCTGCACATCCGTGGCGTAAAGGATAAGGATTTGATCAACGAGAAGGTCTACGAAATGCTGGATCTCGTCGGCCTGGTGCCCGAGCACGCGGACCGCTATCCGCATGAGTTTTCGGGCGGCCAGCGGCAGCGCATCGGC
>JAKPNM010000011.1 GCA_029548395.1 Bacillota bacterium | reverse complement strand
TCAGATGAGCTGCGCCGCCATCGCGCGTCCCCGCGGCCTGACGGAACAGCGCTTTGTGCGCCGGATGCTGACAGCGCAGGCCATTGACGTGATCGCCACGGACGCCCATGACGCTGTTCGCTATCCCGCGCGGATGCGGGAAGCCTACCGGACGGTCTGCCAGCTGTGCGGGGAAGCCTACGCGAAGCGCCTGACGGATTTCGGGTGGGGGCTTGCCAGCGCGGTGGAGAGTATATTATAATGACAACAGAGGAAAGACAGGTCTCCATTGCCCAGTGGCACGCGCTCGCACAGCGGGGTACCGTGCTGCCCATGCGCATCCCGCTGGAGGGTGACAGCATGCGCCCGCTGATCCGGCGGGGCCGGGACCTGTTGTTTTTCATCCCTCTGACGCGCCCGCTCAGGCGCGGCGATGTGGTGCTGTTTGAAGCGCCGCCGGGAAGGTATGTGGCGCACCGGGTGCGCCGGGTCAGGGGCGGCGATGTCCAGACCCTGGGCGACCATTGCTGGAACCCGGACCCATGGATGCCGTCCGCCGCCGTGCTGGGGATGGCGGCGACAGTGGAGCGGGGCGGCAGGCGCATCCCGCTGGACAGTCCGCTTGCCCGGGCGCTGGGGCGCGCGTGGATGGCGGGGCTGCCCCTGCGGCGCGGCTGGTGGCGATGCCGGGCGCTGGCAGGAAGATGCCTGCGGAGAATGGGATGGAGGAGGTGAGGACAGATGTCTGAGAAAGAGGTGGGCATCGACCTTTCCGGCAGCCTGCTCAATGTGCTGCGGCAAGCGGAAAAAAAGGGGCTGGACGCAGTTGAAATAGAGAACGTGTATAACGAGTATTTTGGTTATCATACGCGCAAAAAGGGCATACCCTATAATGGCGTCTTCGAGATGACGCCGCTGTGCAACCTGAATTGCAAAATGTGCTATGTGCGCCTGTCGCCGGAGCAGATGGGGGAGCGCAGCCCGCTCCCGGCGGAAACATGGATCAGGCTGATCGACCAGGCGGCGGCAGCGGGCATGATGATCGCCACGCTCACAGGCGGCGAATGCCTGACATATCCGGGGTTCGACGAGGTCTATCTTCACCTGCAGGCTCTGGGGATACAGACAAAGGTGCTTACCAACGGCGTTTTGCTGGACGAGGAACGCGTCCGCTTTTTTCAGGAACATCGGCCTGCCCTGATCCAAATCACGCTCTACGGCGCCAGCGAGGAGGAGTACGAGCAGGTCTGCGGCGCGCGCCGCTTTGAGGCGGTGCTTGCCAACATCCATCGCGCAAGGGAGGCGGAGTTTCCGCTCTCTATCGCCATCACCCCCAACCGCTTCCTGCCCGATGGCGGGGAGGCGCTTTTGCGTTTGGTGGACTCTCTTGGCATTCATTACAACATCAACTCCTGCCTGGTTACGCCGCAGCCCGGAACGGGCAGGGAGAAGGACAGCATCGATATCGAGCTGGAGGATTATATCCGGCTTTACACGCTGCGCAGGCAGTTGAAAGGCGTATCCATCACCCCTGTAGATCCGGCGGAGTTGCCTGAGCCGGCCAAACAGTCTGAAAAACAGCTGACCGGTTTGCGCTGCGGCGCGGGGACGAACTCTTTTACAATCCAGTGGGACGGCACCATGATCCCCTGCTCCTCGCTGTTTCAAGTGCGGACATACCCCCTGAAAAACGGGTTTGAGACAGCGTGGAAAGCCATTCATGAATCAGCGCTTCGCTTTCCGATTCCGGCGGAATGTGAAGACTGTCAATATAAAAGCGCGTGTATCATATGTCCGGTAATTCATGCACAGGACGCTTCGCCCGGCCATGCCTCCCCCCGCCAGTGTCTTCGTGCTCGGCACATAGTGGAAAGTGGGCTCGTAAGGTTACAACTTGCTGAAGAAAATAAATTCTCTAAAGAAAGGGAGTAATAAAGATGAAAAAGGCGTACATGAAACCCGAAGCAAAGAAGATTGATTTCCATTACAATGCGGTGATTGCCCAGTCAGGTTGCACCATTGAGTCGCAACACTCTACTGGTTCAGTGGGGCAATGTACATGTACTATAGATCCAATATATAACTATAAGCCCTGATCTGAACAATGCGATTTTATGTTGCCGGAATCAAGATAAAATCCACCCTGTCTTTGTTTGCTGCTTCTTTCCGTTCCTTTGACAGCGGGGAGGAAGCGGATGTCCGCATCACCCTTTCTTCGGCCTCCTGCTGGAATCTGGAGGCCGAAGAAAGGTACCTTTTGATCAACTTAGCCGTCTTTTCCCTTACCGTCTCTTCCCTTAAAAAGGGAGGATGGCTGTTTGAAGAACGTGGATCAAGTTCCGGGGTGCGAATCCTTGCTACCAATGATTATGCTGATCTCATCATCTTTGAGGAAGCGCCTACTACGAAAGCATCCCTGATGCGCCTTGTCCGCCTTGTCCGCTTTCTTTTAGAATGCAGGTTTGTCCATGAAAGCACCCTCTCCCTCCATGCCGCCTGCGTGGAGCAAGGCGGGCGGGCGGTGTGCTTTACGGGGGATTCCGGGGTGGGCAAGTCCACCCGCGCCCAGGCATGGATCAAGGCCCTGGGCGCGGAATTCATCAGCGGCGACCGCCCCGCCATCCGGCTGGAGGAAAACGGCTGCACGGCTCACGGCGTGCCCTGGGACGGGAAGGAACAAATCTTCCGCAATGTGGAGCGCCCGCTGCACGCCATCCTGGAGGTCAGGCGCGCGCCCTTCACCCGTCTGCGCAGGCTGAGCGCCGACCAGGCCTACCGCGCGCTGGTCCGTCAGTGCTTCATCCCCATGTGGGATTCGGACACGGCGGCGCCGGCCATGGGCAACATCCGGCGGTTGAGCCGCGCCGTGCCCGTATACCGGCTGTTCTGCGGCGCGGATCCGGAGGCAGCCCTGGAAACGCACCGGGCGCTGTTTGAGCACCCTGAAGAAATACAGGAGGAATTGCCCGATATGAAGATCAGGGAAGGATTCACGCTGCGCAAGGTGGCGGACGAGCACATAGTGATCCCCACAGGCGGGAATATCGACAAATTCAGCGGGGCCGTGGTGCTCAGCGAGGTGGCGGCCTTTATATTCGAACAGCTTCAGCAGCCTGTTTCACAGGAAGACCTGCTGGCCCTGGTGCTGGCGGAGTTTGACGTGGACCGGGCCACCGCCGCGGCCGACCTGGATGCGCTGCTCGCCCAGCTGCGCGAACTGGAGCTGCTGCTGGAGGGCTGACAGCCGGATGAGACCGCTGCTTCGGGAAATCTGGCAAAATGACCGGCGCTCCTTTCTGGTCATTCTGGGCTGGAACATCGGCGTATCCATCCTTGGCGGAATCGGCATCGTCATGCTCATTCCGCTTTTGAATATGCTGCAGATCGGCGACAGCCGCCTGCCGGCATGGTTTACCGCGCTGGAGTATCCGCTGCGCGTGGGGCTGCTGCTT
>JAKPNM010000007.1 GCA_029548395.1 Bacillota bacterium | reverse complement strand
TGCAGCGCTTCGATGTCCGGGGTTTTCTCGGCCTGATCGGCCTTCCCGGTCTCCTGCGTCTCCTGCGCTTCGGATTGCTCCGCCGCGCCGCCCTGATCCGCTTCCTGTACGGGTTCTTGGGCTGCGTCCGGTCCGGCCTGGTCCATGCTCTGCGCCGCCTGGCTGTCAGTTTCAGTCTGGGCCTGCTGCGCTGCCTGCTGGCTGGTGTCTTCCGCCGCCGGGCTGGCAATGTCGGTCGCTTGGGTTTCCTGCGCAGGTGTCTTGGTATTGTCTGCCATGTTGTCCTCCTTTTGTCGCAATTAAAAAACAGCCCTCCGGGCCGCTTTTGTCGTGTCAGGGGCCTGTGTTAAAACACCGGCCCGAATTGTTCCTCCAGCTGCCGTTGCTCGCTGATGATCTGCTGGATCTCCTCATCCGCGTTGTCATTGGGCCGCCACTTGTCGATGTAGCTGCGCCGGCTCCGGGTCCGCGCCTGGACCTCGCGCAAGTCAAGCGCGCGCTCCTCTTCCTCATCGTCCGTGATCGGGTAAAGGTGCTCGATGCCCACGGTAAACCTGGCCCCGGCAAAGCCTTCAGCCTGCTTGTAGGCCACCGCCAGGTCGTACAGGCAGCCCACCATGTGGGTGAGCGCCGTGTCCCACTCGGCCCACTTTTCTTCGCACTTGGTGATCAGCGGCCAGTACAGCGCGCGCAGCGCCTTGCCGCTGATGCCGTTCGCGCGGTATTCGTCCAGGCTCTTGGGAGGCACCCCCAGCATCTTGCGCATGTCGGTGTCCAGGCGGTTGAGCAGCGCTTCCAGCCGGTCATTGTAGGAAAGACCGCTTTCCAGCACCTGGGCCTTGGCCTGCCCGTCCATGCGGACCGGGTCGGTCTGCAGGTCGATGATGGCCTTGGGAGCCACCTTGATATTGGCCAGGCTTTCCTGGCTCGCGTCGGTAAAGGCGGTCTGGGGGTACATGTTGAAGCGCAGCGCGTCCTGGTCGTCCGAGGTCATCCGGTTGTAGGCGTCCGCCAGCTGCGCCAGCTGCTCCACCTCGCTCTCGCCCAGGGTGTCCCCGGTCAGCCCGTCGTTGATGATCACCACGCTGGGGATATAGGGGATGGGCAGCCTGGTCTTGGAGATACGTTCCTCCACCGTCTGTCCCAGGCCGTCAACAATCCGCTCCTCCACGGTGACCTGGCCCTGCTGCGCCCGGTAGAGCTGCATCCAGAAGCGCTGCTCATCCTCGCGGCTGCTGTCGTGGGTTTGGTACAGATACAGCAGGGTGCTCAGCTCATTGACATCCTCGGGGTCATAGTCCGCCCACACCTCAAGCGCCGGGCGGAAGCCCACCCGCAAAGGCTGCTGAGGGCCTCCGCTCACCTTCAGGGCAACGCGCTTGCCGATGAAGCAGTCCCGGCCCGCCTTGGGCAGGGCGCCGGCAAAGCGGCTTTTCTGCAGCACCTGCCGGATGAAGCTTTCCAGAGCGGCGCATTTTTCAGCGTTTCCCTGCTCTTCCCCAACCGGCTGGATGGTGATCTCCGGCGTCCGGGAGAACATGAACCGGGCCACCTCTTTGATCAGGTACTTGATGTTGTTGGTGACCCGTTTGGTGGGGATATAGTCCAGGCCGCTTGCCGTGGCCCATTCCTGGCCCGGGCCGTCGTACATGCGGTAGTATTTGAGCAACTCATTTTGCTCTTCAATCAGGCGCTGGGCGGTCTCCTTCCCCAGCAGGCCCTCCAGCATCTTGTCTCGCCATGCGTTCATACTGTTCCTTTCCCGCTGAAGAATTTCTTGCGCTTGTTGCGGT
>JAKPNM010000098.1 GCA_029548395.1 Bacillota bacterium | reverse complement strand
CCCCGCAGCTGGTGCAGCTGGGCCAGGCCGAAAAATTCGGCGTCCTCGATGACCATGGTGGTCGCGTTTGGCACATCCATCCCCACCTCAATCACGGTGGTGGACACCAGCACCGCGGCGTCACCGGCATAAAAATCGCTGAGGGCTTTGTTCTTCTCTTCCTCATCCTGGCTGCCCCAAGTGAGCGCCATGCCAATGCCTTTGAGCGGGCCTTCGCGCAGCTGCTTAAAGAGCGTTACGGCCGACTTTTTCTCCTCTTCCCCGTCTTCGCTGTCTTCCACCAATGGACAAACCAGATAGCTCTGCTCGCCCTGCGCGGCCTTGTCCCGGATAAAGCGGTACAGGTCATCGCGTTTGCCCGGGGGGACAATCCGGGTTTTGACCTGGAGGCGGCCGGGCGGCAGCTCATCCATGATGCTGACCTGCAAATCCCCGTACAGCACCAGGGCCAGGGAACGCGGAATGGGCGTCGCGGACAGCGCCAGCATGTGCGGTACCAGGTCCTCCCCGCGGTCCGCCAGCGCCTGGCGCTGCCGGACACCAAAGCGGTGCTGCTCATCGGTGATGGCAAGGCCCAGCCGGTGATAGCGCACCCCCTCGCTGATGAGCGCGTGGGTGCCGATGACCAGCTGCCAGGTCCCGTCACCGATAGATTCCAGGGCTTCGCGCCGCTGCGCCGCCTTCATGCCGCCCAGCAGCAGGCCGCAGCGGATGCCAAAAGGCGCCAGCAGCTTTTGCGCGCTGCTGAAGTGCTGGCGCGCCAGCAGCTCGGTGGGCGCCATCAGGGCGCACTGGAAACCGCTGTTGATGGCGGCGATGGCCGCGCCGAAGGCCACCGCGGTCTTGCCGCTGCCCACATCGCCCTGCACCAGGCGGCGCATGGCATTTTTGCAGCGCATGTCTTTGAGGATGCGCTCCAGGGTGCCGCGCTGCGCGCCGGTGGGCGCAAAAGGCAGCCTGCCCCAGAATTCATCTGAAAATCCATCCGGTATCCGCATCCTTGGGCCGGCCTGGCCGGAGGGGCCTGCCAGGCGGACGGCAATTTGGTATAAAAGCAGGTTTTCAAAGGCCAGCCTGCGCTGCGCGAGCGCAAGCTGTTCCGCGTTTTGCGGCTGGTGCGCGTAGCGCCAGGCCTCCGCGCGCCCGGCCAGCCTGTACTCCTGCCGGAAGGCCCAGGGCAGCACCTCCGCCTCCGCGTCATCCACCAGATTGAGCGCCTGGCTGACAAAGCCGGCGAAGACCTTGCCGGGCAAGCCAGACAGCGGCCGGTACTGCGGGATGATGCCTTTCTCCGTCAGCACCTTGGGGTTGACCAGGCTGAGCGCGCCGTTCCTACGCTGGACCGGCCCATACAGGGTCAGCCGCTTCCCTTTCTCAAGCTGCCGCGCCATCCAGGGCTGGTTGAACCAGAACAGGGCGATGCTGCCGCTGCCGTCCTCCAGCCGCGCGCGGACGATGGAGCGCCCCGCGTAATATTGCAGGCTGGGCGCCGAAACGATGCTGCCCTCCAGGCAGGCTTCCCCCGGCGCGAGGCCCGCGATGGGCCTGGGCTGCTGCGCGAAAAGGTAGCCCCTGGGCAGGGTGTCCAGCAGACCATACAGGTCCGTAATCCCAAGCTGCGCGAGCGCTTCCCGCCGCTTGGGCCCCAGGCCTTTGAGACCATCGAGCGCAGGCATCATGTTCCTTTCAAAAAAAGCTGCCTCTCGGACAGCTTATGATTTCAAAACTACAAAAAACTTATTCGACGGAGAGCAGGTAGAAGTACAGCTG
>JAKPNM010000070.1 GCA_029548395.1 Bacillota bacterium | reverse complement strand
TGACCCATCCAGACGCGCCGCTAGTGAAGCTGGCGGAAACCCTCCTGGAAGGCCTGCAGCGCACCCCTCCGCCTCCACTGCGGGTCGCCACGCTCGGCGGCCTGAAAGTCAGCGTCGGCGCGCGCCAGGTTGATCCCAAGGCGTTGCGCAAACGTCGCGCCGGGGAGTTGCTGATCCTGCTGCTGATCAGCCCCGGCGGCCGCCTGTGCCTGGAGGACGCTGCCGAGCAGCTATGGCCAGAGCATCCCGCCGCCGCCGCGCTGGATTTGCTCCGTCAGGCGAGCTCGGCGCTGCGCCGCGCGCTCGAGCCCGAACTTCCGCCGCGTTTCCCCTCCCGTTATCTCCTGGTGGAAGAAGGGGTCATGCGCCTGAACCTGGGAGCCGCCGTTGACAGGGCGACAGTAGATTTTAACGTTTTTGAAGCGCTGTGCCGACAAGGCGACTGGCAGGCCGCGCGGCGCGTGTACACGGGCGATTTCTTGCCAGAATTCAGGTTCGCCGAGTGGGTCCTGCCTCACAGCGAGCATCTCTTGCTCCTCTACCAGCAGTGTCTGCTGGAGTGCGCGCGGCTGGAATATGCCGCCGGCGACTTCCCGGCGGCGCTGGCGACCTGCCGCCAGCTGCTCAAGCTCGAGCCCTGGCAGGAGCAGGCCGTGCTCCTGGGGATGCGCGCCGCCTGGCAGCTCGGCGACGTGGCCTCCGCCCGGCGGCTGTACCTGAGCCTGGAGCAAACCCTCCACAGCGACCTCGGCGCCGCGCCTGGGCAGGAGCTGCAGACGTTCTATCGCTCCCTGAGCCGCTCCCCCTGACGCCGGTTGAGGACGGCCTCAGCGCGCCGGGAACAGTCGGTGAGAGGGAAGAGTCAGGACAAAAAAATTGGCCCCGGACGCCATCCGGGGCCAAGGATGAGACTCGGCTATTTGAATAATTGCGTGTCTTTCAAATTTCTATTCGCTGACTGTACAACAATGGGAGTTGATTCTGACGCAGCCTGAACTTTGTCCCATGATTATGGCCTGTGCGCGCGTCAAAATCTATGTACACGTGTCCGTGTTCAATTCCTGAGAGCAAGCCGTCAAGGCTAAAACCCTGCAATATCATGATGGTAGAGTAGTGGAAAAATTCTTGCCCTCCCTCGCTTTTTGTTTCTGCTCGAACATAAAAACAGTTTAACAGCTTTGTGCCGGCCTTGTTACGCAAATCTTCAAAACCCCAATAGGGCTGGGGATCCAATTCGCCCAGCCCTACTCGTTCAGCGATGGAATCCAACCACTCCTTATGCCTGGGGTCAACCGCAGTTGCATCAAATGATATGAGAACTTTTTGCTGCGAACGATCCACCACCACCATAAAGCCGCGATCACTTCTCTGAACTCCGGTGATTGTCTGTCGAAAGCTCAGCTCTTCTGCGCCGTATTTACTGCCAGCCTCTTGATGTGCCCAACCATAGAGTGGTAAAAACATCCGTGGAACGAATCTCAGGGCTCGTGGCGAAGGTTCCATGTGAAAAAGTGTCATCAATGCAATAGTATTTGCTCTCTGGCATTTTAACTCCCATTCGGCGGCATTAGGCATGGGTAAGTTATTTTCTTCGATGCCCAGTAGATCCTCCAATGTATTCCCAACACCGCCAACATTTCCGGGCCGGGCATTCGGTATCCAACCCATATCACGTATTTTTCTCAATTCCTCAATGAGAGATTCTTTTGTGTAAACTTTCAAAGCATCATCTTTCATTTTGATAATACAGGATATTTTCGTCTATCGTTCATTAAAAGCAATTTTTGATATTGCTGTGCGACAATTTCCGCGCTTGGCCGACTAAGCAGGAGGACGCCAAAAATCCAGCAGATACTCGAAAGTGGTCCCCATGGTAATGTA
>JAKPNM010000068.1 GCA_029548395.1 Bacillota bacterium | reverse complement strand
GATGATGGTGGATGAGATGTTGCAAAGCCTGCTGTCTGACCGCCCGCGTTAACTGTCCGGCGGCGCAGGCACACGGGCGGCGCGGACGCTGATGGCGACCGGCATGATGCGCCGCCCTGTTGTTTATCACGGCGCTTTGCGCAAGACATCCTGTCAAAGGAGATCCCGCTGAGCATGAACACCAAAGCCTTTCTGATCTTCAACCCTGCAGCGGGCGCCCGCAGCGCCGCTGCGCGGCTCCAGGTCCAGCTGGACGCCCTGCCGGGTGCTTATACACTGCTGGAAACCGCCGCTCCCGGGGACGCCGCGCGCCTGGCGCGGACAATCTGCGCCCGGGAGCGCGGGCCCAAGCGCCTGATCGCCTGTGGCGGGGACGGCACCCTGGGTGAGGTGGCCGGCGGCGCCATGGACGACCCGGAGGCCCTGGTGGGCGTGTGGCCCTGTGGCAGCGGCAATGATTACGCCAGGCTTTATGGCGGCGAGCAGCGTTTTTTGGACCTGGCCCGCCAGCTGGACGCGCCCGCGGTGCCGGTCGACCTGGTATCAGTCAATGGCCGCGTCGCCATCAATGTGGTCAACCTGGGGCTGGAGGCGCAGGCGGCGGCCACCATGCTGCGCTTCCGCCACCACCCCCTGCTGGGCGGCAGGCGCGCCTATCTTCTGGGGGTGCTGGACGCGTTGACCAGCCACCTGCGCACCTCCTGCAGCATCACGGCCGATGGATGGCCCTTTCATCAGGGGGACCTGTTCACCGCGTCCTTCGCCCTGGGGCAGTATATCGGCGGCGGCTACCGCTGCGCGCCCAGGGCGGTCAATGACGACGGGCTGCTGGATGTCTGCGCCATCCTTCCTTTTGCGCGCCTGAAGCTGCCGCGAATGCTGCCCGTTTACAAGAAGGGCCGCCACCTGGACAACAGGATGTTTGAAAACCGCGTGCGCTATGGCCGCGCGCACGAAGTCGCCATCGCCACCCCGTCGCCGGCCTCGCTGTGCCTGGACGGCGAGATCATCTCGGGCACTTCGTTCGCGCTGAGGGTGCTGCCCCGGGCAGTGCGTTTTATTCTGCCGCCCCCGCCGCAGGCGCCCTGATGCCCAAAGGCCCTGAAACCGGAATAAAAAATGCTCAGATTCTGACGAAATTTCGTCCTTTCCAAACATGAAATCTCAAAAACCCATATAAATCAAGGGAAAAGCCCTGTTGATGCCTGCCTTGGTTTTCTTGACATTCCGAGCGTTTTATCGCTATACTAACATGTCATAAATCGGGGCAAATCCCCGGATATTAAAAATGATCATCAAATCAGGAGGGAAACATGGCAAAAAAAATGTTCACCGTTGACGGCAACGGAGCTGTCAGCCACATCGCTTATGCTTTTTCGGACGTCGCGGCTATCTATCCGATCACGCCGTCGAGCAACATGGCGGAATATGTGGATGAATGGTCTGCCCAGGGCAGGAAGAACCTGTTTGGCCAGACGGTCAATGTGGCGGAGATGCAATCAGAGGGCGGCGCGGCCGGTGCCGTGCACGGCTCCCTGGCGGCCGGTGCCATGACAACCACCTACACAGCCTCGCAGGGCCTGCTGCTGATGATTCCCAATATGTACAAGATCGCCGGCGAGCTGCTGCCCACCGTGTTCCATGTGTCCGCGCGCACCCTGGCCACCCATGCGCTGTCCATCTTCGGCGATCATTCCGACGTCATGGCCTGCCGCCAGACCGGCTTTGCCATGCTGGCCTCCGGCTCTGTCCAGGAAGCCGAGGACCTGGCGCTGG
>JAKPNM010000055.1 GCA_029548395.1 Bacillota bacterium | reverse complement strand
ACCCGGCGGAAAGCCTATCATGGCGGCCTCTCCCTATCCATCCCCAAAGAAATTTCCTGCGCTCCCCACTTCGCTTTCGCGCTTAATTTATGTGAGGCATCATTACAACTTTCGCGCTCATATTGACTTGAGGCACTACGTCAAAGCTGGTTTGACAGGCACAATCTCAGGTTGTATACTAAATAAAAAGCCTTGTGCCAAGAGTATCGGCACAGTAAAGGAGGAAACATGCCATTAGTCAATTCCAGGGAAATGTTTAAAAAAGCGTATGAAGGCGGCTATGCGATCGGAGCGTTCAACGTCAACAACATGGAAATCATCCAGGGCATCGTTGAGGGCGCCCAGGAGGAGAACGCGCCCCTGATCCTGCAGGTATCTGCCGGTGCGCGCAAGTACGCCAACCATACCTACCTGATGAAGCTTATTGAGGCTGCTGTAGAAACCAGTGACCTGAATATTGTAGTCCATCTGGACCATGGCCCGGATTTTGAAACCTGCAAATCTGTGATTGACGGCGGCTTTACCTCGGTCATGATTGACGGCTCTCACCTGCCCTTTGAGGAGAATATCGCCCTGACCCGCCGCGTGGTGGAATACGCGCACGAGCGCAATGTCACCGTGGAGGGCGAGCTGGGCCGCCTGGCCGGCGTTGAGGATGACATCAAGGTGTCAGCGGAAGATTCCAGCTACACCCGCCCTGAGGAAGTGGAGGAGTTTGTCAAGCGCACCGGCGTCGACTCCCTGGCCATTGCCATTGGCACCAGCCATGGCGCTTTCAAGTTCAAGGGCGAACCCAAGCTGCGCTTTGACATCCTTGAGGAAGTCGGCCGCCGTCTGCCGAACTTTCCCATTGTGCTGCATGGCGCGTCCAGCGTGATCCCCGAGTATGTGGAGATGATCAACAAGTATGGCGGCAAGCTGGCCGGCGCCCAGGGCGTGCCGGAGCACATGCTGCGCAAGGCTGCTTCCATGGCAGTGTGCAAGATCAACATCGACTCCGATTTACGCCTGGCGTTCACCGCCATGATTCGCAAACATTTGGCCGAGCATCCCGAGCATTTTGATCCGCGCCAGTATCTGACGGACGCGCGCGCCGCGCTCAAGGGCATGGTCAAGCACAAGATCGTCAACGTGCTGGGCTGCAACGGCAAGAACTGATTTTTCACCCGGCGTATCCAATACGCCGGGTATTGTCATGTATTCATATTATGGAGGTGGACACATGGAACTGAAAGGCAAAGTTGTAGTCGCCCAGGGGGGCGGACCCACAGCGGTCATCAACCAGTCCCTGGTCGGCGCGGTGCTGGAAAGCCGCAAATTCTCGCAGATCACCAAGGTGTACGGCGCGGTAGGCGGCGTGCGCGGCATCGTGGATGAGTGCTTCATTGATCTGACCCAGGAAACCACCCACAACCTTGAACGTGTCGCGGTGACCCCGTCTTCAGCCCTATCCTCTACCCGGGACAAGCCAGACCGCAAGTACTGCGAGGAAATCTTCAAGGTCTTCCGTGCGCATGATGTGCGCTACTTCTTTTACATCGGCGGCAATGACTCCTCTGACACTGTGCGCATTGTCAATGAGCAGGCCGAGCTGGAAGGCTACGAGTTTCGTGCCATCCACATCCCGAAGACCATCGATAACGACCTCATGATCAACGACCATACCCCGGGCTTCCCGTCCGCGGCCAAGTTTGTCGCCCAGAGCTTTATGGGGCTTAATCTGGACAACCGCGCGCTTCCGGGCGTACATATCGCGGTGATCATGGGGCGTCACGCCGGCTTCCTGACGGCGGCATCCGCCGCGGCGCGCAAGTATGATGACGATGGCCCCCATCTGATCTATCTGCCGGAGCGTCCTTTTGTCATGGACAATTTCCTCGCGGATGTGAAAGCCACATATGACAAGCTGGGCCGCTGCGTGATCGCGGTGTCAGAGGGAATTCAGAATGAGCACGGAACGCCCATTCTGGCCACCCTGCAGGAGACCGAGCGTGACGCGCATGGCAACATGCAGCTCTCGGGTACCGGCGCCCTGGGTGAGCAGCTGGCCAACCAGATCAAAGAAAAGACCGGCATCAAGCGCGTGCGTTCGGACACCTTTGGCTATCTGCAGCGCTCCTTTATGGGATGTGTGTCGCATGTGGACCAGCGCGAAGCGCGCGAGGTGGGGGAGAAGGCCGCCCAGTTTGCCATCTGGCACAACATTGACGGCTCCATCACCATCCACCGCACCGGCGATTATTCTGTGGATTACCGCTTGAGCAACCTGAAAGATATCGCAGCCAAAACCCGCCTGATGCCTGACAGCTTTATCAGCGCGTCCGGCAACAACGTGACCGATGCCTTCATCCACTATCTGCGCCCCCTGCTGGGGGATATGCCTGAGGCATCCAGGCTTCGGGCGCCTATGGCGGCCAAACTGCTCAAACTCTAATCCGAAAAACGGGCAGGCAGGACGTGGGTTCCCGCCTGCCCGTTTTTGTTGTTATACTCACATGACCAGGAGTGGAAGATGAAAAAGATCGCGGTATTGACCAGCGGCGGCGACAGCCCGGGGATGAACGCCGCAGTAACAGAGGTTTCCCGTTTTGCAGCCATGGCTGGCATGCCCTTGATTGGCATCAAGCGCGGCTTCAACGGCCTGATCGGCAAGTACAAGCCTCAGGACAGCTTTGCTGAACTGTCCATGGACACCATGCTGGACATCGCTGATCAGCCGGGCACCTATCTGCGTACCGCGCGCTGTGAGGAGTTCTACCTGCCTGAGTTCCAGCAAAAGGCCTTTCGCTTTTTAAAAAGCCTCAATGTGACAGGCTTGGTGGTGATCGGCGGAGACGGCTCCTTCCAGGGTGCCAAGGCGCTGAGCGCGATGGGCATGCCCTGCATCGGCATTCCGGGCACCATTGACAATGACCTGGAGTATTCCGAGACTTCCCTGGGCTTTGACACGGCTGTCAACGTCTGTGTCAATGCGGTGCGCGCCATCCGCGCCACTTCCCGCTCGCACGACCGGCCTGCAGTGGTGCAGGTGATGGGCCGTGACTGCGGAGATATTGCCATGTCCACCGCCATGTCCACCGGCTCTGAAATTGTCATTGTGCCGGAGGTCAGCAACTGGCGCATTGAAAACGTGGTGAAGCGTTTGGACAGCCTGATCAAGCGCGGCAATACCCGCGCAACCATCGTGGTGGCCGAAGGCGCCTACAAAACCATGAAGCCTTATGACTTTGCTTCCTTTCTGAAACCCTATACCCAGGTGTATGAGGGAGAGCCCATGAACGCGCGCCGGCTGGCTCACGTGCTGCGCTACAAAACCGGCACAGAGGTGCGCTACAACATCATCGGCTACACACAACGCGGCCACGAGCCCACTGCGCAGGATGCAGCCTTTGCCTTTGAGTCCGCCCATATGGCCATTGAGCTGCTCAAGCGCGGGATTGGCAACGAGGTCATCGGCATGCGCCATGGCCGCGTCTTCCATATGCCGCTGGACAAAGCGCTGAACATCAAACCGAGGTTTAAAAGACAGATCTACCAGCTGATCAACTCGCTCTAGTATGAACACTGGCGTCGTTTTGCTGGAATACGTATGACCATCAAAGGAAAATGATGAAGAAAGCCCTGTTGCTGCTGCTCGTCCTGACCCTGATCTTTCCTGCCGCTGCGCTGGCCGGCGACTTTACTGTCTACCATGCCCCCAGCCGGAGCAAGGCTCCTTTTGTGGAGGAAGTTCCACTACTTGAGAAGGCTCCCTTCGCGGAGGATGCCGAGCTGCTGCGGGTGGACTTTATCAATATCAAAATTGGTGACGCCATCCTGCTGCGCTGCGGCGGGGAGTCCATGCTGATAGACGGGGGGACAAGCGATAAGCTTTCCTGGCTTGAGTTCTTTTTTGAGTCACAGGGCATCACGGGCTTTACCTATTATATGAACACCCACTACCACGATGACCATCTGGATGCCGCCATTCGCTTGGTGCAAAGAGGTTATCCTGCCATCGCTTTTCTGAGCAAGTATTCCAGGGAAACACGCATACCCGAGGTTGTCAAGCTGATGTCAGCGCTGGATAAAAAAGGCATACCCCATCATCAGCTGCTGTCGGGGGACCGCATGACGCTGGGCGGGGCTGAGATCACCTTTATCCAGAACATCCGGCAGGATGACAGCCATGGTGTGAACGCCAGATCCATGATGCTGCATATCCGCTTTAAAAACCGCACGATGCTCCTGCCGGCGGATGTGACCGGCGCCAGTCTTGACCAGGTGATGGAGGACTATCCCCAGTACATGAATGTGGATATCATGAAGTCCCCCCATCACGGCATCAACCGCCTGCGTTCAGAGTTCTTTGAAGCCTCCGGTCCGGAGTTGGTTGTTATCACCAGCAACATGAGCAATGGCGAAACCCTGGCCAAGCAGCTGCGCAATCGCAAGATACCGCATTACTATATTTCCATGGGCACTGTCAGCGCACAAACAGACGGAGAAATCTGGTATGTTGAGCAGCTGCCGATGCCGGGGAAGTAATACCGCTGCTGAATTGTTTTAGCTTTATTACAGCAGGGACTGGCCGGTCATTTCCTCCGGGATGGGCAGGCCCATGGCCTTGAGCATGGTGGGCGCGATGTCCGCCAGACGCCCTCCGTCCCGCAGCTCTCGGCCAATCAACTCTTTGTCGGCCGCTATGAACGGAACAGGGTTAGTGGTGTGAGCTGTAAAGATCTGGCCCGTGGCATAGTCAATCATCTGGTCGGCATTGCCATGGTCAGCAGTAATGAAAGCGCGTCCGCCCAGTTCCAGAATGCGGTCGACCAGAATGCCCACATCCTTGTCAACCTCCTTCACAGCAGCAACCGCAGCTGGAATCACGCCGGTATGGCCCACCATGTCGCAGTTGGCGAAGTTTAAAATCATCACGTCATATTGCTTGGAGTCGATGATTTCCAGCGCCTTTTGGGTGACCTCGGGCGCTGACATCTCAGGCTTAAGGTCAAAGGTGGCTACCTTGCTGGAGGGAATCAGGAAGCGATCCTCTCCTGCGTTGGATTTCTCCACACCGCCATTGAAGAAGAAGGTGACATGCGGGTATTTTTGTGTTTCTGCGATGCGAACCTGGCGCAGATCCAGGTTGGAAAGGTATTCGCCCAGGGTGCGTTCCAGCGTGGCGGGCGGATTGACAATCCGCAAGCCCGTGAAGGTCTCGTCATACTGGGTCATGGTGACATAGCGCAGGGCAAGGTAACCACCTGGCCGCTCGAAGCCGGTGAAGTCCTGCATGATGAAAGCGCGGGTAATCTGACGCATGCGGTCGGGCCGGAAGTTAAAGCAGATCATGCTGTCTTCCGCTTGAACCCTGCCTGCCGGCTTGCCGTTCTCCATGAGCACGATGGGCTTGACAAACTCGTCTGTGATGCCGTTTTCATAGCTGTCATTCACCGCTTGCACCGGGTCAGTGGCGGGAATGCCGGTACCCAGCACCATGGCATCGTAGCCCAGTTTGACGCGCTCCCAGATGTTGTCGCGGTCCATGCCCCAGTAACGGCC
This sequence comes from Bacillota bacterium, assembly GCA_029548395.1. Classification (GTDB taxonomy): domain Bacteria; phylum Bacillota; class Clostridia; order Christensenellales; family Aristaeellaceae; genus UBA6115. Next base: position 4,736 of record JAKPNM010000055.1, on the reverse strand, counting down.
CTGAATGCTGGCGATCTTCCCCACGCCCAGGCTGTCCAGTTTTTCCTGCAGCTGGCGCACATAGCCCACGCCGCTGGTTGGCGGTACATCGCGTCCGTCCAGCAATGCGTGCACGAAAAAGCGGGTCAGCCCGCGCGCTTTGGCCATGTCCAGCAGGGCAAAGAGGTGTTCGATGTGGCTGTGGACGCCGCCGTCAGACAGCAAGCCCATGAAGTGCAGGGACTTGTTGTTTTTGCGCGCTTCATCCATGGCCCAGATGAGCGGTTCCTTGCGCAGCAGTTCACCGGATTCGATATCCCGGGTAATCTGCATCAACTCTTGGTTGACGATACGCCCGGCGCCGATGTTGAGATGACCCACCTCCGAGTTGCCCATTTGTCCGGGGGGCAGCCCCACGTCCGGTCCGGAAGCCGACAACTGGGTGTGGGGATAGATGCGCATGAAGCGGTCAAGGTTGGGGGTTCCGGCTTCCAGAATGGCGTTGCCAAGGGGGTTGGCATTGATCCCAAAGCCATCCATGATAATCAGTGCAGTCAGTTGTTTGGACACGTTTTCTCCTTTATTAATTGGATTTGCTCATACTGATGCAATAAAGATTGGGAATCAGTATCAGTCGAAATTAACAACCTGCGCGAAATCAGCGGCTTTTAATGAAGCGCCGCCAATCAGCCCGCCATCGATCTCGCTTTGAGCCATCAGGCCCTTGACGTTCTTGGGATTCATGCTGCCGCCATACTGGATGCGCACCTTGTCGCTGACGCGCTTGCCGTACTTCTGGCGAATGGCTTCGCGGATGACGCCAATGGTCTCATTGGCCTGCTCATCAGTCGCGGTCAGCCCGGTACCGATGGCCCAGACCGGCTCATAGGCAATAATGACCTTTTTAATCTGATCCGCGCTCAGCCCGCTTAACGCGATCATGGTCTGATAGGTCACCAGCGCGTCGGTATAGCCTGCCTCGCGCTGCTCTTTCTTTTCGCCAACACAGATGATGGGGGTCAGCCCGCCTGCCACCGCGGCGCGCACGCGCAGGTTGACGGTCTCATCAGTTTCGCCAAAATACTGGCGGCGCTCGCTATGGCCGATGATGACATATTCCACGCCAGCTTCCTTGAGCATGGCGACCGACAATTCGCCGGTATAAGCGCCGGATTCCTTGAAATGCACATTTTGCGCGCCCAGCTTGATCTTGCTGCCGCGCAGCGCTGTCTTTGCTGCGGCAAAGCTCACGGCGGGCACACAGACCACCACAGTGGCCCGGGCTTCCTTGACTAAGGGCTTGAGCTCATTGATCAGCTCTGCCGCCTCTTTGGGTCCCTTGTTCATTTTCCAGTTACCGGCAATCACAGGTGTACGCATTCATTCCCTCCTGAATATACTGTTTCGGGTCACCTGCCCGCCCGGAGATGTCGCCGGGCGGGCCAAGGTCAATTACTTGTCGTTGAGCGCCGCGACGCCGGGCAGCACCAGGCCTTCCAGGAATTCCAGGGAGGCGCCGCCGCCGGTGGAGATATGGCTGATCTTGTCCGCAAATCCCAGCTGCGTGACTGCAGCTGCTGAATCACCACCGCCGACGATGGTGGTTGCCTGGCTGTCAGCCAGCGCCTGGGCGATCGCCTTGGTGCCATTGGCAAAATTGGGCATTTCAAACACGCCCATCGGACCGTTCCAGACCACGGTCTTTGAGCTTTTGATTGCCTCGGCATACAGCTCGCAGGTCTTGGGACCAATATCCAGGCCTTGCCAGCCCTCCGGAATCTCGCCGGTCGGAACGACCTTGGTGTTGGCTTCGTTGTCGAAGCGGTCTGCGATGACTGTGTCTACCGGCAGCAGCAGCCGGACTCCTTTTTCCTTTGCCTTGGCCAACATGTCGCGCGCGTAGTCCACCTTGTCTTTTTCCAGCAGGCTGTTGCCTACCTGTCCGCCCTGGGCGACAGTGAAGGTATAAGCCATTCCGCCGCCAATGATGAGGGTATCCACTTTTTCAAGCAGGTTGTTGATCACGCCCAGCTTGTCGGACACCTTGGCGCCGCCCAGGATGGCCACAAAGGGACGGTCCGGGTTTTCCAGTGCCTTGCCCATGAACTGCAGTTCTTTTTCAATCAGGAAGCCGGAAACGGCGGGCAGATAATGTGCAACGCCCTCTGTGCTGGCGTGCGCGCGGTGCGCGGTGCCAAAGGCGTCATTGACATAGACGTCGGCATAGGAGGCCAGCTTCTTGGCAAACTCCTCCGCATTCTTTTCTTCTTCTTTATGGAAGCGCAGGTTCTCCAGCAGGGCAACCTCGCCATCCTTCAGGGAAGCAACCACGCTGTCGGCGTCTTTGCCGATCACGTCCTTTGCCATCTTGACCGGCTGGCCAAGCAGCTTGCTCAGACGTTTGGCGACCGGCGCCAGGGAGTATTTGGGGACAAACTCGCCCTTGGGGCGACCAAGGTGGCTGCACAGAATGGTCTTTGCACCTTGCTCAATCAGGTAGCGGATGGTGGGCAGCGCGCCAAGGATGCGGTTTTCATCCGTAATGACCTGATGCTCATCCATGGGCACGTTGAAGTCCACGCGTACCAGTACTTTTTTTCCTTTGAGATCCACGTCGCGTACAGTTTTTTTGTTCATAAGAAACCTCCTTGATGTTAGTCGGTATATTTTTGCCTGGCCTGATCCAGGAGCTCAAGCATTTTTCGTCCCAGGCTTGCGTCCACCACCAGCGCCCAGGGGGGATGCCAGCGCACTGCTGCCAGCGCGGCTTCGCCTTTGTATTTTCCGGCGGCTGCCATAATCGACTTGGAATCCGGCTTGCCCACGCCCAACTCGGCGGAAAGCGAGGGGCTTTTATGAATCACCCTGCCGTTAATGTCAAAAAAATCGCCCAGCGCCTCTCCCACCGCGCCTGCTTTTTGCAAACTGCGCCGTGTGGACAGGGATAAGCTGCGCCGCTGCGCCATGTCATCCGCTCGTCCTACCCCATACAGGATGATGTCGGCGTTGCGCATCAGCGCCAGGGTCGCCCGCACGCCAGGCAGTTTGGCTGCCTTATGGAGTGTCTCAGCGTCCATGCCCTCAGGCAGGTGCATCAACCGGCAGTCCCCGCCGATACGCTGGGCCAGTTCACCCGCCACTGCATCCGCCTGCATCTGCGCCATGCGGCCAAAGCCGCCGCGCGCCGGCACCACCATGACCGGACCGGGCGCCGGCGCTGCGGCACGGGCTACTTCGCTCATTGTGCTGCCGCCTGATACGGCGATGATCATGTTTTCCCGGAGCACTTCCTGTATAAACTGGTTTGTGGCGCGCGCCAGTTCCACCATCACCATGCGGTCCTGGTCGGCATCACCGGGCACAACGGCCAGGTGCGCGATGCCCAGGCGCTCTTTCAGCTGGCGCTCCAATTCAAAAAGGCCGGAGATGTTACGGCACAATGCGCGCACCTCCGGCAAAATATCAAGGCCATCCTTGGACAACTGCATGCCTGAAGTATTCAGATCGATCAGCCCTTCCTCCTTAAGCGCCTCGGCAGCCGCGCGCACCTCGCGCTCGGACAGCTGCATGGAGGCAGCCAAAGTACGCCTGCCAACCGGCCCAATGGCATGTATGCGGTTCAGCAGCAAGGCCCGTGTATAAATTTCATCTACCTGCTGCGCTGCGATACGCTTGAGTGTGGCCCAAGTGATGTCCTGCACGGTTCCCTCCTTTTTTGCTGACGCGGGGCAGATTCCGCCCGCTTGGGTTATTATACCCAGATCCGGCTTGATTCACAAGCATCAGACTATAAAAAACCGGCGTTTGCCGGCTTGGATATAAAGCTTTGGTCTTTGTTTCAGCTATGTTCCTTATGGGTTTATACCATGCGCTCGCTGAGTTGCCGGCCGCCCAGCACATGAAAATGCAGGTGACTGACGCTTTGACGGGCGTCAGGCCCACAGTTGCTGACCAGGCGGTAACCGCTGTCCTGGATACCCTCAGCGCGCGCAACCGCCTGCGCCGCGCGCAGCAAACCGGCCAGAAGCGCGTCCGGTGCTTCGGAAAGGTCATTCAGGCTTGCCATGTGATGCTTGGGGATAATCAGCACATGCTTGTCCGCCTGCGGGCTGATGTCACGGAAAGCCAGCAAACACTCGTTTTCAAACACCTTGTCACAGGGAATCTCTCCCCGTGCGATCCGGCAAAACAGACAGTCTTTCATCACACAACCCCCTTTTGTACAGCGCTTAATCAAATGATATTCATCGCCATGACAGCTGTCAAGATGATGAAAGCAGGGTGGCCCGCAGGCCGTCATCCAGCGGGGCGAGCAGCCGTACCTTTTGTATCTTTCCCGGGCTGCCGCCCGGGCAATACACACTGATCGCGTTGGGGGTATGTCCCAGCGCCAAACCGTCCTTTGTCAGGGTTTCGAACAGAACGTCCTGGCTTGAGCCCAGGAAGGATGCCATAAAGCCTTTGGACATGCGCGCTTCCAGTGCCGCCATTTGCCGTGCGCGTTCTGTCTTCAGGGCGCGGCTCAATTGGCCGGGCATCCTGTCCGCTGCGGTGCCTGCGCGGCGGCTGAAGGGAAAGATATGCATTTTTGCAAACCCCACCTGCTCACAAAAAGCCAGGGTCTGTTCAAACTCCTCCTGAGTTTCCCCGGGAAAACCAACCAGGACATCGGTGGTCAGGGCGCAGCCGGGGAAGGCGTCCTGCAGGCGTCTGGCGGCTGCCAGATATTCTTCAGCTGTGTAGCGGCGGCGCATCCG
>JAKPNM010000051.1 GCA_029548395.1 Bacillota bacterium | reverse complement strand
GACCGCATGGCCGCAACTGTGGAAGAAAAAATCAGCGCGCTGGAAGAAACCAACCGCCGCCAGGAGATGCTGCTGGGCGCGCTGACGCATGAGTTGAAAACCCCCATGACGGCCATCATCGGCTTTTCCGACAGCGTCTTGACCATGCCGCTGACCGAGGCTGAGCGCGCCGACGCGCTGCAGGAAATCCACGAGGCCGCGCGCCGCACCGAGCGTCTGAGCCAGAAAATGATGCAGTTGATTGCGCTGGGGCACGAGCAGGGCATCACGAAAAAGCATATCGCTGCAGCCGACCTGCTGGAGCAGGCCGCACGCGCTGTGGGGCCGGCAGCCCAGGCCGCCGGGGTACATATCACGCTGGATGTCCAGACACCCTCCCTGTGGGGTGACGCCGACCTGCTGCACAGCGCGCTGACCAATTTAATCGACAACGCTGTCAAGGCATCGCAGCCGGGACAGCGCATCACGCTGCGCGCCGGGCGCGCGGACGGGGGCGTGGCGCTGTCCGTCATCGACGAGGGCCGGGGCATCCCGGCGGCTGACATCCCGCGCCTGAGCGAGCCCTTTTACCGCGTGGACAAGGCGCGCAGCCGCAAGCTGGGCGGCGCGGGGCTGGGGTTGGCGCTGTGCCGCATGATTGCCCAGGCGCATGGCGGGCAGCTGCAATTGGACAGCAAAGAAAATCGGGGCACCGCCGTGCATCTGGTGCTGCCGGGGGAGGAAGCCCATGCGTCATAAAAAAGGCCTGCTGGCCATTGTTATGTTGCTGGCGGCGCTGCTAATGGCTGTATGGCTGTTGCCGCAGATGACCAACTTGCTGATTGAACGGCAAATGTCCCTGCACCCGCAGGTGACCGCCACGCCCGTGCCCCCGGAGGAGCCCTGGGACGAGGGGCTGTAAGCCGCGCAATTTCTTGATATTACAACCTGATAACAACTTTTTCATGTTTTGATGCGGACTTTGCGCCCAGTGTTTGCCCATAATGGGGCGGCAGGGGCACGTTCTGTGCCTGGAAGGAGGGCTGAACAGATGATGAAACGTCTGCTGCTGTTCACGCTGGCGGCTTGTTGCCTGATGGCTGCTGCCCATGCCCGGACTGTGTCTGAACAGGTGGCCGCGCCGCCGCGCGCGCAGGGCACCTGGCACAGCCCCACGGGGCGCACCACGATCAGCCTGGATGCTGAGGTCATCGTACCAGAGGTCGACAACCTGCCCATTGTGGAAGTGTTCCCCCGTATCTTTACGCCGGAGGAGGTGCACGCGCTGGCCGACGCGTTGATCGGCCCGGGCGCGTGGCAGGCGTATACCGACCAGGGCAAATACGGACAGCGCACGGATACCAACCCGCAGCCAAGCTACCGTCGGGCAGAAACTTTGCCATCCTATGCAACGAGGTATGAACTCTCCCTAGGGGGCGGCGGCGCCTGGGTGTATGATTTGCCGAGCAAGATGGTCTCTGCCAACTATTTTGAGCAGGGCGGCCCGGATAGACCCAAGGTGTTGGTCAGCCTGCAATATTCTTTCAAGCCAGGAAACAACCTGGGGCACAATGTGGGAACGCAGGAGGACGCGGCAGCGCTGGCAGCAAGCGTGGTCAGCCGCATCTGGCCGGACATGCAGTTTCATTCTGTTGACAAGGATCTGGACATCTTTACCGAGCGCACCTCATGGGAGGGCAAACCGGCGGACTATGGCTACCGCATCTACTTTGCCCGGCTATTGCACGGGGTCGCAGCCATGCCGGTCAGTCAGCAGGGCGCGGAGGAGGCCAACTACCTCTTTCCGGGCAGGCAGCAGCCCGGCTACCATCTGCCGCTGCCGTATGAGCGCCTGTTTGTGGACGTGGGCGAGGACGGCATTTTTCAGTTGATATACGATAATCCGCTGCGCATCGGGCAAACGCTGCAGGACAGCCCCGCCCTGCTGCCCTTTGACCAGGTGCTGGACATCTTTGCCAGGATCAGCCCGCTAAAATACGCGGCCTATGAACAGGCGAAAAACAACGGCATCCGGGTCAACCGCATCGTGCTGGGGTACATGAGCCTGCAAATGAAGAACTGCCCCGGCCGCTATCAGATGGTGCCGGTGTGGGATTTTTTCGGCAGCCGCACCATCGGCCGGGAGTTCTATGACATTACACATTATTCCCTGTTCACCATCAACGCTATCGACGGCACGGTGATTGACCGGGAATTGGGATATTGAGGAAGAAACGATGAAAAGAGCGCGATTGATTCTCCTTGTCCTGCTGTTGGCGGCTGGCCTGTCATCTGCCCATGCGCAGACGCTGGCCGAGCGGCTGGACGCGCCGGAGCGAATCAGCCAGATATACCGCTCCAACTCCGGCAAAACCACGGTGACCGTTGACGCCGCCGTGACGGTGCCCGACGTTCAGCGCATACCGGTGTATGCGATCCGGCCCCGCAAGTATACCCTGGAGGAAATCGATGCCCTGGCCCAGGCTGCCTTTGGGCAGGAGCCGTATGAGGGCGAACGGGAGTTTCAGGTGCACCATCATATGGTAGGCCCCGACTCCACATTTGAACATTTTGACTACCACTTGTCATTGAATGCGCAAAAGCGCATCCCTACGGGACGGACGGAGGAGCCCCTCCCCGCGGCTGAATTGATCGTCCTGATGACCGAACTGCCGGACGGGTCGATTTTCCATGCCGGTGCGGAGTATTCCGCCCAGCAGGTGATCGGCGAGGGGTACTATTTTTCCAACAGTTTGGCCTGGCCATTGGACAGGCCGCCCCGCGGCACGCAGATGCCCTTTGAAGAAGCCCGGCGGATTGCCGATGCCGCGGTGGCGGCCTTTGCCCCCGGACGGCAGCTGGCCGGCGCCGCCCTCCTGCCCGATGAGATCATCATGAGCGGCTCTTCCAATGTGTGGGAAAGCAGCCGCGAGGGCTATGTGCTGTACTACACGCTGTCCCTGGAGCTGCCGGTGACCTATGCCTATGGAGAAATCAGCCAGGCGGAATTTTTAGAGACCACGCAGAGCGAGCTCATCACCGTGGTGGTGGATGACCGGGGCATCCGAAACATGATGTACAACTGGCCGCATCAGGTAAACGGCATGTTGCAGGAGGATGCGCAGCTTTTGTCCTTCCCGCAGGTGATGGACATTGCAGCCAAGCTGCTGCCGCTGAAGTACGCATCCTATGAGCGCGAGTACCCGGATGCGAGGATTGCTGTGTC
>JAKPNM010000049.1 GCA_029548395.1 Bacillota bacterium | reverse complement strand
CAGGAAGCCCGCCTGCTCCTCGGCGAACACGATGCCAACAGCGTTCTTCTCGGTGCGGTATTCAGAATAGTCCGCGCTGTGGGGGTTGCCGTCAATCAGCACGAAGTGCACATCCGGGTACATGTCCTGGGCGATAAAGATGGGCTCCTCAAACAGGAAGCCGGGAGTCACGATGACCTTGGCGCCGGCGTTGACCGCCTGCTCAATAAAGTCCAAATAGATGTCGGTGGATTGGCCTGTGGGCTGATAGTAGTTGTAGGTCTTGTTGTTGGCCTCGGCAAAGGCAACCAAGCCCTCCCAGGTGCCCTGGTTGAAGCTCTTGTCGTTGATGGTGCCGATATCGGTGACCAGCGCGAGCTCATAGGTCTCCCCTGCCAGGGAGACCAGGGGCAGCGCCAGCGCCAGCATCAGCAAAACCGCCAGAAATTTCCTCATGAATAACTCCTCCTCATTTAATTGCTGTAGAAACCCTGTTCCTCAGTAACCATAGTATATCACCAGCCGGCGCGGTTTTCAAGGAATTCATTCCCTTTGATGCCCCGGCACGGGCATTGATGGCGGTTTTGCGGCAAATGCCGCCAATGGGCCGGCATTTTATATCTCCACCAGGTCTCCGCGCAGCGGCAGCCAGACCAGCACCCTCTGGATATGGGTATCCCAGTAGGCCCAGGTATGCGCGCCGGGGTGCTCCTCATAGGTCACTTTCACGCCCAGCCTGCGCAGCCTGCCCACGCCGTCGCGGTTGTCCTTCAGGGTAAAGTCCTCCGTACCTACGGACAGGAACAGGGCCGGCAGGGGGATGCCTCTGTTTTTGAGACTGCGCGCCTGAACAACGACGTTGCGCTGGCTCCTGTCGATGGCAGCCGGGCTGATGGAACCGACGATGGCCTGGATCGGCCAGGGCTGGTCCGCCTGCGGCTGGCGCGCCAGGCGGGAGAAGGACATCACCCCGGACAGCGAAGCCGCCGCCGCGTATTGCCCGGGCTTGGACAGCGCCAGATGCATCGCACCATAGCCGCCCATGGACAGCCCGGCGATGAAATTGTCCTCGCGGCGCGGGCTCAGCGGCAGGATCGAACGCAGGTAGGCGGGCAATTCCTCCAACAGGAAGGTCTTGTACTTGGGCCCATGCACCATGTCCTGGTAAAAGGCATTGCCGCACGAGGGCATGACCACAGCCAGGCAGGCTTCCTGGGCGTAGCGCTCCAGCGCCGTCTTGCGCCACCAATCGCTGTGGTCGCCATAGGTGCCGTGCAGAAGGTAGAGCGTCTGGTAAGCCCGGCCCGGGGAAACGTGCGCGCTCCCGGGCGGATCGGGCAGGATGATGCTGACATCGGTGTTCTGCTGCAGCGCACCGGAAGGATAGTTCAGTTGGATGAAAGCCATAGACCGCTCCTTATACTCAAACTCAGGCTGTTATTGAGCTGCGTGCTGCGCACCTCAAAGGGCTTAAAGATTTTCGCCGCTGTCTCCCCGGCTGTTCAGCAGCCGGCGTCCTGTGGCCCGCCGGGCTCCTTGAGGTAATCCCGCTCAATCCGGCTGATCATCCCGACGCGCTGCGCGTGCCGGCCGCCTTCAAAGACGGCGTCCAGCCACATATTGACGATCATGCGCGCCAGGTCAACGCCCACCACGCGCGCGCCCAGAGCGAGCATGTTGGCGTCGTTGTGCTGGCGCGAGAGCACCGCGGTGTAGCAGTCCGAGCACACCACACAACGGATGCCGGGCACCTTGTTGGCCGACAGGGAGATGCCCACCCCGGTGCCGCAAAAAATCAGCCCGCGCTCACACTCGCCCCTGGCCACCGCCTCCGCGGCCAGGCGGCCGTAAACCGGGTAGTCCACCCGCTCCGGGCTGGTGGTGCCATAATCCTTGTACGCCAGGCCGCGCTCCTCAAGCAGCTTGATGATCTCCAGCTTCAGCGGCAGCCCCGCATGGTCGCTTCCCAATGCAATCATGATGAAACCCTCTCTTTTCCTTTGATTCGGCTTGCAGCCTGCCTGCGGGACGCGCCCTCAGTCACAGCTAACCCCGCTATCTAACGGAACCCGGCAAAGGCCACTTTATATCGCAGCTGACTACAGCATACCCATTCCACGCGCCAAGCACAAGACCCTGCGCAGGGTTTTGTGCCTCTCCTTGACGGGACCGGCCGGCCTTGCTACGCTACAAATGAAACATACAGCTAGGTTGACAGGAGGATGCGCCATGTCACAGTCCCTCTGGTATCAGGATGCCGCCCATTACTGGACGCAGGCCCTGCCGCTGGGCAACGGCCGCCTGGGCGCGATGGTCTTTGGCGGTGTCGCGCAGGAGCGCCTTGCCCTGAATGAGGATACGCTCTGGTCAGGAACTCCGGGGCAAAGGCTTAGTCCCGGCGCGGCTCAGGCCTGGAAGCAGGCGCGGACACTGGTCACACAGGGAGAGATCAAAAAAGCCGAGAGGCTGCTGGAGGAGGAATTCCTCAGCGATTACACGCAGGCCTATATGCCGCTTGGCAACCTGCTGCTGGATTTTGATCATCAGGCCCAGGCCGGCAGCTACCGCAGGGAATTGTGCCTGAACCGCGCGCTGTCAAGCGTTTCCTATCAGGTCGGCGATGTCACCTATACGCGCGAGGCCTTTATCTCAGCGCCCGATCAGGTGCTGGTCATCAGGCTGCGCGCGGACCGCCCGGGCGCGCTGAGCTTTACCGCAAGGCTTGACAGCCCGCTGCGGGGGCAAACCGCGCCCATCCGGGAGGGGCTGATGCTCAGCGGGCTGTGCCCGTCAGAATCCTGGCCCAATTATGTCGACCATCCCCAGCCGCTGAGCTGGTCGGCGGACCCTGAGCGCACCGGCATCCGCTTTTGCGCGCTGCTCAAGGCAGTGAGCGATGGCCATGTCACCAGCGCGGAGCAGCGCCTGCAGGTGCGCAGCGCGAGCCAGGCCACGCTGCTATTGGCCTGCCGCAGCAATTTCGCCGGCTGGGACAAAGCGCCGCAGACCGCCGGCGTGCCCTATCTGCGGCTTGTCCGCCAGGACCTGGTCGATGCGCTGGGCCGGCTGGACACGCTGTTTGAGCGGCATCAGGCGGAGCACGCCAAATGGTTTGGCAGCATGCAGCTGCGCCTGGGCGGCCCGTCACTGGACCGGCTGCCCACCCAAGTGCGCCTGGCGCGCTACCAGCATTCGCCCGGGGAAGACCCGGGGCTGATCAACCTGCTGTTTGATTATGGGCGCTACCTGCTCATCGCCTGCTCACGCCCCGGCAGCCAGCCGGCCAACCTGCAGGGCATCTGGAACGAGTCCACCCGCCCGCCCTGGAGCAGCAACTACACCACCAACATCAACCTGCAAATGAACTACTGGCCGGCCCTGCCCTGCAACCTGGCGGCGCTTCAGCAACCGCTGTTTGAGATGCTCGGGGACATCAGCCAGGCCGGGCGCGCGACCGCGCGGACATATTATGACGCTGACGGCTTTGTCTGCCACCACAACAGCGATCTGTGGCGGCATACGCTGCCGGTGGGCAGCGGCGGTCAGGGCAGGGTGGCGTGGGGCTACTGGCCGCACGCGGGCGCCTGGCTGTGCGCCCATGTGGCGGAACACTGGCGCTATACCCGGGACAGGGACTTTCTGGCAGGCACCGCCTGGCCGCTTTGCCGGGAGGCCGCGCGGTTTTACCTGGACACGCTCACGCAGGACGCCTCGGGCTGTCTGGTCTTCTGTCCGGACACCTCCCCGGAAAACAGCTATGTGAAAGACGGGCAAACGCTGGCGCTCAGCGCCGCCACCGCCATGACCTCGGCCCTGGTGCGCGGCCTGTTCACCGATTGCCTGGACATGGCGAAGGTCCTGGACATCCAGGATGCCTTCACTGAGCAGGTGGAAGCCACGCTTCCCAAATTAAGGCAGCTCGCGGTCGGCCGGGATGGCCGGCTGCTGGAGTGGGACAGGGAGCTTGAGGAGGAGGAGCCCGCGCACCGGCACGTCTCCCACCTGAACGCGCTGTATCCCGGCCACCTGGTCACGCCGGAGGACACGCCGGAACTGGCAAAGGCATGCAGGCAGTCCCTGCTGGCGCGCACCAATGAGGGCACAGGCTGGAGCCTGGGCTGGAAAATCTGCCTGTGGGCGCGCCTGAAGGACAGCGAGCAGGCGCTGGAGCTGATCAACAAGCAGCTGCGGCAGGTGCCCTCCGCGCCTGGCGCCGGCCCTTCGGGCGGCGGCAGCTATGACAACCTGTTCGGCGCGCACCCGCCCTTCCAGATTGACGGCAACTTCGGCCTGTGCACCGGCGTATGTGAGATGCTGCTGCAAAACCGCCGGGATGGCATCCTTCTGCTGCCGGCGCTGCCCGCCAGCTGGCGCGAGGGCAGCGTGCAGGGGCTGCGCGCCTGGGGCGGGCTGTGCGTCAGCCTGGCCTGGAAGGAAGGACAGCTGACGCGCTGCGAGCTGAAGGCCGGGCAGGACCTGACCACCACCCTCTTTCTCCCGGACGGCGGCGCCCGGGCAATTGCGCTCAAACAGGGCCAGGCCCTGGTCATTCACGGAGAGCGGGAAACTACAAACTAAAATTGTTTATTTTTGAAATTCATTCGTGTTTTATAGAGCGCCTCTCTTGCTCAAGGGATAAATCAGACAAAAGCTCAGGAAGCCCGCCCGCGGTCAAGATGCTCCGGCGGGCTTTACAAGGCCACGGCGTTTTGCTATTGTATGCACTGATAAACAAAAAATAAACAAAGCAGGACACCTATGGAGCAACAAGCGCAGCGGCTCAAGAAGGCCATCAGCCCGGAAACCTTTGTTTCTATCGCCCTGTTTGGCGGCCTTGCCGCTTTGTTCATCCTCAACATGGGCTTTGTCAACACCCTGTCCACCGTGATGCAAACCGCCTATCACCTGCTGACAGACACCGTGTTCTTCCTGACTGCCATCGCTGTCATCGCGGGCGCCCTGTCCGGGCTGATGCAGGAATTCGGCGTGATCGCGTTGATTGACCGGCTGCTGACCCCGCTGATGCGACCGCTGTTCGGCATGCCGGGCGCAGCCTCCATCGGCGCGATCACCACCTACATGAGCGACAATCCGGCCATCCTGGCCCTGGCGGCCGACCGAAATTACCTCAGCTACTTTAAAAAGTACCAGGTTCCGGCGCTGACCAACCTGGGCACCGGCTTTGGCATGGGCGCCATCATCACCACCTATGTGCTGGGGCTGTCCGCCGTCACAGGGCAAAACTACCTGCCCGCGGCGCTGATCGGCAACCTTGGCGCAATCATCGGCAGCTTGATCAGCACGCGGCTGATGCTACGCTTCACCAGACGGATCTGTGGCGCTTCCGAGCAAGCCGTGGACGGCGGCGGACAGACGCTCAGCCGCACCCACCGCGTCATCCGTCAGGGCAGCGCAGCCTCGCGCTGTCTGGAGGCCATGCTGGATGGCGGCAAGGCGGGCGTTCAGATGGGCATTGACATCATCCCCGGCGTGCTGACCATCTGCACCCTGGTGATGATGCTGACCGGCTCCCCGGGCGAGGGCGGGCAATACACCGGCGCGGCCTTTGAGGGCATCGGCCTGCTGCCGTGCGTGGGCGAGGCGCTGGAGTTTGTCCTCAAGCCCTTGTTTGGCCTGCAGAGCGCGCAAAGCATCGCGGTGCCCATCACAGCGCTGGGCAGCTCAGGCGCCTCCCTGAGCATCATCACCCGCCTGGTAAGCGAGGGCCTGGCCGGCCAGCATGATATCGCGGTATTCACCGCCATGTGCATGTGCTGGAGCGGCTACCTGAGCACCCATGTGGCCATGATGAACGCGCTGGGCTACAGCCACCTGACCGGCAAGGCCATCCTCTCCCACACCCTGGGCGGCCTGGCCGCGGGCATGGTCGCGCATTTGCTGTATTCCCTAATCGCCATGCTCGGCTGAACAGGCGGACAGAAAAACGCCCTGTCTCAAGGCTGGGACAGGGCGCTTGATGATTCCAGGGCTTATTTCTCTGATGAGCGCGCCCCGCCGCTTTGCGGGGGCAGGTGCCGTACGCCAAAGCGGGCCAGGTCCACCCGGCCATCCGGTAAAAAGGGCACGCCCTCAGCTTCCAGCATCGCCCGGCGCAGGGGCGCATACTGCCCGCCGGCCACGCTGCCATCCGCCCTGATCACCCGATGCCAGGGCAGATGGTCAGGGCACAGGCGCATCGCGCGTCCCACCTGGCGCGCGCCGCGGGGCCGGCCCAGCAGGCGCGCGATTTGTCCATAGGAGATCACCCGGGCGAAGGGCACCTGCGCCACCACGGCATAGACCTGCTCATAAAAGGGATTCATACGCCCATCCTCCACAGATACAGGATAGCACCGCGGCTCCCGCCGGGCAAGGCGCCGTTTGCAAGGCGACGGCCGGATTCAGATTTCTGCCGGAGTGAAAACGGCGGCTTGACAAGCCCTTTACATTCTATCTCTTGACAAAAGCCGTCCAAACCGTTTTGATAAAATCGAGGCCGGTCATAAGGATCGGCCGCGGACAGTGTTTACATAACGCTCACAACTCAATACATATCAAGGAGGATTTGTCCATGACCAAGCCCCGCATGAAACCTCTCATCCTGCTCCTGTGCCTGATGCTGGCCCTGCCGCTGACAGGCCCGGCCGCTGCGCAAGACACTCAGGCATCTGTCCCGGGCTTCCGGGTCGTGGACAGCTCGCGCCTGGAATTGGTCAGCGCTGATGTGACAGTGTATGAGCATGAGAAGACCGGCGCGCTGGTGATGACCCTGCTCAACGAGGACACCAACCGCACCTTCAACATCTCTTTTCGCACGCCTACGCTCAACGACAGGGGCATCCCCCACGTCTTTGAGCACGCCACGCTGGGCGGCTCCCGGAAATATCCGTCCAAATCCCTGTTCTTCAACTTGGTGTACCAAACCTACAATACCTTTATCAACGCCATGACCACCGACATCATGACCACCTATCCCCTGGCCTCGCTGTCGGAGGATCAGCTGCTCAAGTATGCCGACTACTACACGGACAGCGTCTTTAACCCCATGCTGATGGAGGATGAGAGCATCTTCCTGGAGGAAGCCTGGCGCTACGCCATGGCCGACAAGGAAGCGCCGCTTACCCTGGCCGGCACGGTCTATACCGAGATGCAGGGCGCTTACACCATCCAGACGGATGCCATGTTCAACTTTAAAAAGACCCTCTTCCCGGGCTCTATCTCCGGAAATTCCTATGGCGGCCACCCGCGGCACATCCCGCAGATGACCTGGGAGGACCTGAAGGATTACCACGATGCTTACTACCATCCCTCCAACTCCCTGACCACGCTGTATGGCAAGCTGGAGCAGGTGCCTGCCTTCCTGTCCCTGCTGGACGGCTACTTCAGCGCCTATGAGCGCCGGGAGTTCGCCCAGGCGGACCCGGGCTATGCCCCGCTTTCACAAGCTGTGCAGGCCACCTATGATTTCCCGGTGGAGGCCTCCTCCGACACTACCAACGGCGCGGTTGTCTACTACGGCTTCCTGTGCCCGGGCGCCACGGACGAGGATGAGCAGGTAATGGACCTGCTGACCACGCTGCTGAACGAGCAATCCTCCGTGTTCCAGCAGGAGATGAAAAAGCAGCTGCCGCAGGCCAGCGCCTCGGTATATTATGACAACACCACGCCCGACACCGCCGTGGTCTTCATGGCTACCGGCATGAATGCCGACCAGGCGCCGCTGTTTGAGGATGTGGTCAACCAGTCCCTGGCGCATGTGAAAGAGAAGGGTTTCGATGAGCGAGCCGTTGAGGCCGTGGCTGCCGCGACCCGCCTGGCGCTGCTGCTGACCACCGAAAACGCCAACGTCGGCCCGGAGCTGCTGCCCAGCATCGCCTACATGTGGACAGCGACCGGAAACATCAATGCCTATAGCGAGTATGTTGACAATACTGCCAATTACGTGGCCTTTGCCCAACAGGGCAAATACCAGGAGCTGATTTCCAAATTTCTCTCTGACAGCCCTGTCACCGCCCTGGCCATTACCCAGCCTGTTCCAGGCCTGAAGGAGCAGCAGGACGCCGCCCTGGCCGAGGACCTGGCCGCGCGCAAGGCTGCCATGACAGACGAGCAGCTTGACGCCATCGTCGCCCAGACCGCAAAAATGGGCGAGAAGGAAGCCGATGACTCCGCGCAGTATGTGGCCCAGCTGCAGGCGGTCACGGTGGACAGCCTGCCGGTGGAACGGCGCATCTATGACATCACGGACACAACCGGCGAGGACGGCGTGCGTGAGCTGGGCATCAGCGCCGAGGTGACCGGCGTGGGCCAGGCGCTCCTGCTGCTGGACGCCGCCGGGCTGCCCCAGGAGGACATTCACTGGTTCAAGCTCTATACCGACCTCATGGGCAAGCTGGACACCCTGCGGCGTGACAACGCCGACCTTGCGGCACAGATGACCCGCTACCTGTACGGGCGCGAAATGCGCATCTCCGTGCTCTCGGGTGAACACGGCGATGAATGCCATCCCAAGCTGCGCGTCAATTTTATCGCCATTGACGAGGACCTTGCCCCGGCCTGGGATCTGGTGTACGAGGTGCTGTTCGAGACCAGCCTTGAAGATGCCGCCAAGGTCAGGGATGTGGTCAGCCAGGTCAAGACAGCGCTGAAAACCAACATTACAAACAATGCCTACAACGTCCTGGTCTACCGCGCCTTCGCCTCCGCCTACCCGGGCTTTGCCTACTTCAACTATGCCAATTTCCTGGACTACTATGCCTTCCTTGAGCAGGTCGAGGCATTGCTGGAGCAGCAACCACAGCAGGCCCTGGACAAGCTTGTCCAGGTGCGCGAGGCGTTGCGCAACCGCACAAACGCCATCACGGGCTTCGCGGGAAATCCGGACAGCCATGCGGCCAACCAGCCTGCGCGGGACGGCTTTCTGGCGCGGCTGAACGCACACGCATACGAGCCGGCTGTGTACAGCTTCCCCGCCATCCCGGCCAGCGAGGCTTTGGTCATCGACTCCGCCGTCCAGTACAACATGTTGTTCGCCACCTATGAGCAGCTTGGGATGGAAGACTACGTCGGTTCCCTGGACGCCCTGACCGGTCTGGTTTCAGACGCCTACCTGTACCCCCTGCTGCGCGATCAGTACGGCGCCTACGGCGTGATTCACGCAGCCACCGATGAGGGGGTGTTCATCCTGTCCTACAGGGACCCCAACATCGTGGAAACCTTTGACGTGTATGGTTCCCTGGCTGAGAAACTGGCTACCGGCGAACTCAGCGAGGACACCCTGCAGGGCTTCATCCTCTCCGCTTACAGCGGCTATGCCCTCTCCCAGGGCGAGCTGGCCGGCGCGCTGAGCGCGATGGTCAACCATGCCGACGGGCGCGCGCAGCAAATCATGCTGGACCGCATGCAGCAGCTGAAGGAAGTCAGCCCGGAGCAGATCAAGGCGTATTCCGCCCTCTACCAGGCCTTGTACGAAAAGGGCCTGCGGTCCACCGCCGGCGGCGCCGGGGCCATTGAAGCCAACAAAGCGCTGTATGAGCAGGTGCTCAACCCCTTCTCGGTCAAGGACACCTCGGGCGCAGACTACACCGACCTGTCTGAGGAAGACTGGTACTACACCGCTGTGCGCTTTATCCTAGACAACAAGCTGATGTCGCCTGCGGATGAGACCACCTTCGGCGCGGACGCGCCCGCCACCCTGGGCGAGTATGCTTCGTCGCTGTTTATTATGATGGGCGGCGGCGGCACCCCGGAGGAAGCCATTGCCACCCTGTCCGGCGTGGACGCCCTGCTGCCCGGCGAGCCGGGCGAGGTGCTCACCCGCAACCAGATCGCCAGCCAGATGGGCACCTTCTTTACAGCGCTGGGCGGTGACATCACGGCTGAAGAGCTGACAGCCCTGTCCGGTGTCAGCGATGCCGACCAAATCGCCCAGGGCACCGAAACCGCCTTCAATTTCCTGCTGACCAACAAGATGATGAACCTGCGCGAGGATGGCAGCCTGGCCCCGCAGGACAACCTGACCCGCGCTGAGCTGGCCCAGATTCTTTACGTCCTGGCCACCGCCCAATAAACGCCTGATAGATTCCAATCATTGTTGCGCCAGCATGGAACTGGGGCCATAACAAAAGTCCTTTGAGCAACAAGGCCTCTTGCAGCATATCAGCGCAAGAGGTCTTGTTTTGGGTCTCGCGCTATTCACGATATTCTCAAACATTAACGCTTCAAGATGCTGAAATCAGCAAAAGCTATGAAAACCGCACTGCGCCTGTGGGCTGGAGCGAGGCGGATGGCGGTTATCAACAATACCTGAAGGATGAAGAAGCCAGGCTGCTGAAACGGGCAAAGGAGATGCGGGAAGCCATCGCGGCAAACACCGATGAAGAAGGTTTCCTCCGCCTGCGGATGCCCTATGAACTGTGGTTCTTTGAGCTGGAGAAGAATGAGCTTGATGGCAGTATAAACGGGAAAATCACCTTTAAGGTTAAAACGCCTGAATAGATGAAGTGAAATAGCGCAACAGACAGGGGAGCACTTCTCACGGGGGACGATTTCGATTTGTCCACTCAGATACAGATCCTCCCGCGCGGTGCGCACCGTGGCCGGAAGGTCCATCGGGTCGCCGGGCAGGCAGCCTCCGTCCTGCCGGGGTTGCCCGGCAGGGCATACGCGCGCCCGCACAGCGGGCTGCGGGACAAAACCCGCGCCAGGGCATGCTCCCGGCCGCCGGAGCCAATGATCAGCACATTCATGACGCTTTCCTCAATGATGGAACAGCCGAAGCCCGGTCAGGGCCATCGTCATCCCCAGGCGGTCGCAGCAGTCGATCACCTCCTGGTCGCGCACTGAGCCGCCCGGCTGGGCCACGAAGCTGACCCCGCTGTCGTGGGCGCGCAGGATGCTGTCCTCGAAGGGAAAGAAGGCGTCCGAAGCCAGGGAAGCGCCCCGGCAGGCAGCGATGCAGGCCTCCTGCTCCTCCCGGGTGAAATCCTCCGGCTCTTGGGAGAACAAGCCCTGCCAGCGCCCCTGTGAAAAAGCGACCGCTCCCTGCTGGATGTAGGCCTCCACGGCGTTGTCCCGGGCCGGCCCGCCAACAGACGGCAGGAAAGGCAGGTTCAGGGTCTTCTCGTGCTGGCGCAGGTACCACAGATCGGCCTTGCCGCAGGCCAGGCGCACACAGTGCACGCGCGATTGCTGGCCAGCACCGATGCCGATGGCCTGCCCGTCCAGGCTCAGGCAGACCGCGTTGCTCTGGGTATATTTCAGGGTTGCCAGGCTCAGCAGCAGATCCCGCCGCGCGTCCTCAGGCAGCATCTTGTGCCGGGTCACCACCTGCCGCAGCAAATCCTCATGGATTTGGGCATCGTTGAAGCGCTGCGCAAAGACTAAGCCAAACACCTGGCGCTCCTCCATCTCCGGGGGCGCGTAGCCCGGGTCCATCTGAATGATCGCGTAGCCGCCTTTGCGCTTGCCGCAAAGGATCATAAGCGCCTCAGGATCATAGGCGGGCGCGATGATGCCATCGGAAACCTCGCGCGCGATCAGCTCGGCGCACACCACGTCGCAAGGGTCGCTCAGCGCGATAAAATCACCAAAGGAGC
Organism: Bacillota bacterium; assembly: GCA_029548395.1. GTDB lineage: Bacteria > Bacillota > Clostridia > Christensenellales > Aristaeellaceae > UBA6115. The sequence goes on along the minus strand of JAKPNM010000049.1, from coordinate 7,037 downwards.
TCAGCCGGTCCGCGCTGCGCGCCCTGGCGTAGGCACAGGCGACAGGGCTGTCATCCAGGCCCGCCAGATCATCCACAAAGCAAGCCTTTTTCAACCGCTCTCCAAGCGGCAGCCCCAGCGCCGTGCCCGCAGGGCTGACATGCTTGAAGGAAGCGGCCGCCGCCAGGCCTGTCATCTGTTTTAATGCCTGCACCAGCTGCCAGGCGTTGAAAGCGTCCAGGAAATTGATGTAGCCGAGACGGCCGTTCAATACCTCAAAGGGCAAGGCGCCGCCATCGGCGCGGTAGATCCTGGCCGGCTGCTGGTTGGGATTGCAGCCGTATTTGAGTTGATATTCACGCATGTGTCGCTCCTTTCTGTGCCGGGTGACGGTTAAACAGATAGCTTTCCTGCGTGCCGCCCTTCAGGCTGACCGCGCGCACCCAAAGCGCCACGCGGTTGTCCGCGTTCAGGCTGTCCCAGATGCCTTTGGCGAAACCCGCGATGTCCCCGGGAATGGCGACCGCGCGGGGCTCGCCTTCGAAGGCAGGCAGCGGGGCGCCATCGCCCAGGTAGGTATGCAGAAAACGTCCCTGCCCGGGCAGGCCGGGGTATTCAAAGAACAGCCGGTCGCAGGCGCTGCCCTGGCTGTCGGCCGCGCGCAGGATGGACAGGCTGGATTGCAAGCCGTCCGGGCGCAGGATCATCATACCGGAAATCCGCGGCGTGAAATGCGGGGCGTCCGGCTCGAAGCTGCGCCCGCGCAGGGCGGACTCAAAGCTGCCGCCCCGGCGTACAGCCGCCAGGATGGTGTCGGTCTGGTCGCCGTTGGTGACGATCAACTGCCTGCCGCGGGTGGCGGTGGGCCGGTAGAGAATCAAGTCCGTATCCCCGGCGCTTCGCGCTTGGTGCAGGCGGATGCGCAGCTCTCCGTCCTGCTCGAAGAAGACGCGGTTGCGGGAATTCTCGCTGCGACCCATGATGAAGTAAGCCTGCAAAGCCTTGTCGCCGGAAGGATCCAGCCCCATCACCAGGCCGCGGCCAGGGTAGGGGTTGTCGCGCAGCAGCCGGCACAAATCAAGCGTCGATTTTGGCATATCGTTTCCTTTCCGTCTCTGTCAAAAGGTCGCGGCAAACCTGTTCCACCGCGCGGCGTTGGCTGATGACCTCCAGCTCCCTGCCAAAGGGCCTGGCCCGCAGGACCACCATGCTGCCCTCCTCCAGGTTGGCGCTGAGATGTTGGCGACCTCCGCCACAGGCCGGTCGCTGCCCATAATCAAAGCGATGCGCTTCTCATTTGGCGATTTTTTGAATATTCTTTTCATTACCCTTTCAAGGACAGCGGGCGGCCGCAGCCGCCCTTCCAAGGCTTTGTCTCCCGATAGTTATCTCTCAAATCGCAGTGCTGCCTACTTGTTCAGCATAGCCCGTCCAAACATAACAAGTCAAGGGAATTTTCAAACTTTATTTTGTTTTTACATTTTAATGTTCGTGTTTTGGCAGCCGGAGGCGGCGTAATAGCGATGCAATAAAGGTTGGAAACAGTATAAAACAGCGCGGCAGGCCCGTCCTGTCCGAACGCTGCCGCGCTGACGAGCAGATATGGAAATCAGCGGCGCAGGCGCAGACGGCTCAGCAGAGACTTTTTGTCCGCGGGCTGACCGTCCTCCTCCCTGACGTGCAGCAGGATCACCTTGTCATTTTCCTGCAGCACCACATCGCCCAGCGGCACGATCACATCGCTGCCGCTGCGCTGTACCATGACGATCAGGGTGTCTTCCGGCAAATTCAGTTCCCGGATGCTCTTCCCTGCCCAGTCATGCCGTTCGGGAATGGTAAACTCCGTCAGGTCGCGGCGGTCGCGATCGAAGTATTTTTCGCCTGCCAGCACGATCAGGTCATCTTCCTGCAGCTCCACATTCCCGCGCGGGACCACGGCCCGGCCGCCACGGTCGATGCGGGCGACAATAAAATCAAAGGTCAGCCGCAGATCCTTCACCTGGCGGCCCACCAGGTAGCTGTCCTTGTGGATGCGCGTTTGCAAAAAGCCGATCTCTGCCTTGTCCTGGTAGTCGTTGAAGGTCTTGAGCACCGTGTCATTGGGGTCCAGCATGTCCAGCCGGCGAGCGGCCGGCGGCATCAGGCTGCCCTGCACCAGGGAGCTGAATACACAAATGCCAAAGACGATATGGTAGACATCCGCTGAAATAGGCGCGCGCTTGTTGACCACTAAAATGGCAAAGGCAATGGCCGCCGCGCCGCGGATGCCGGCCAGGGAAATCATGTGCAGCTGGTTGCGCTTGAGACGGAAAGGCAGCATCAGCCCCCACACGCTCAGCGGCCGTGACACCACGGTCATAAAGGCCATGATGGCCAGCGCGACGGGAAGGGCGGCGATGAAGCCGTTCAGATTGCTCAGCAGCCCCAGCACGAAGAACAGGGCAATCTGCATGATCTCGGTCAAGCCGTCAAAGAAGAAGATCACGTCGCGCTTGCCCCGGAACTCCATATTGCCCAGGTAGATGCCCAGGATGTACAGCGCCAGGTAGCCGTTGCCGCTGAGAAGGTTGGTGACCGAATAGGTGATGAGCATCATAGCCGCCATCAGCACGGAGGACAGGCCGTCCTCACGGGTGCGGACCTTTTTCAGGTACAGGCCAAACAGGAAGGACAGGGCGAAGCCCACCGCCAGGCCCACCGCCACCTGGGAGACCACCATCACAGGGATGGAGAGCTTGGTGCCCTGGATCACCGAAAGAAAGACCATGGTCATGGTGTAGGCGGTCGGGTCGTTGGAGCCGGACTCCAACTCCAGCAACGGAGCTGTGTTGTACTTGAGGTTGAGGTTTTTGGAGCGCAGGATGTTGGACACGCTGGCATAGTCCGTGGAGCCCACAATGGAGCCGAGCAGCATGCCCTCCAGCAGCGAAAAGCCCAGCACCCAGTGGCAAAACAGCCCGGTGATCAAACCGGTGGTGACTGTGCCCAGAAAGCTGAGCACGATGGCTTCCCGCGCGACCGGGCGCGCCATCTTCCAGTTGGTGCCAAAGCCGCCGTAGAACATGATGATCATCAGCGCCACGGTGGCCACGCCGTCCGCCAACTCATAATCATCAAATTTCAGGCCCAGCGCGCCAAAGCCCATGCCCAGCACAATAAACAGCAGCAGGGCCGGGATACCGTGCCGGTTGGACAGGCGGATGGCCATCAGGGCCAGAATCAGGATGACGCCAATGAGTAAATACTGCATAAAACCTCTTTTCAGACCAAGTCCGGCATAGTCCAGATCATTTTACACATTGAACCGGATTTGGTCAATCTCTCACTCGTCTGGCAGCCCGGCAGCAACTTGGCTATAATATCTTTAGTCAATACATGGAGGACGGAAAGAACATGTCAGCGTATACCATCGGTCTGGACTTTGGCACCCTGTCCGCGCGCGGTTTGCTGGCGGACGTGTCCGGCGGGCGCGTGCTGGCACAGCATGAATTTGTTTATCCGCACGGCGTGATGGAACAGCGCTTGCCCGACGGCACCCTCCTGCCCGCAGGCTGGGCCTTGCACCACCCCGGGGATTATCTGGACGCGCTGGACGCCATCATTCCGGAGCTGCTCAGGCAAAGCGGGGTGCCTACGCAGCAGGTGATCGGCATCGGCACGGACGCGACCGGCTCCACGGTGCTCACCCTGACCAAAGAAGGCGTGCCGCTGTGTTTCCTGGAAGCCTATAGGAGCCGCCCCCACGCCTGGGCGCGGCTGTGGAAGCAGCAAACCGCGCAGGATCAGGCCGACCGCATCACCCGCCTGGCGCAGGAGCGGGGGGAACACTGGCTGATGGATTATGGCAGCAGGATCTCCGCCACCTGGATGCTGCCCAAGGCGTTGGAGACCCTGGAGGAGGACCCGGCGCTGTACCGGGAAGCCGCCCTGTTTGCCGAGGCCAGCGACTGGCTGGTCTGGCAGCTGACCGGGCAGTTCACGCGCAACGAGTGTACCGCCGCCTACAAAGCGCTGTATGAACGCGGGCGCGGTTACCCGGAACCGGACTTTCTGCGGGCCCTGCACCCGCAGCTGGGCGATTTTTATCATGACAAGCTGGCTGGGGAGATCCAGCCCCTGTTTGGCCGGGCCGGCGGGCTGACCAGGCCCATGGCCAAACGCCTGGGCCTGCAGCCGGGCACCGCCGTGGCGCCGGGCATCCTGGACGCCCATATATGCGCGGCAGGCGCAGGCATGTCAGGGCCCGGGGAGATGCTCAGCATCCTGGGCACCTCGGGCTGTCACCTCCTGCTTGGAGAAACCTATCACCAGCTGCCCGGCATTTGCGGGTTGGCCAAGGACTGCATCCTGCCGGGCTACTATGGATATGAAGCCGGTCAGGTCTGTTTTGGGGATCACCTGGCCTGGCTGGTAGACACCATCGCGCCCCGGGACTGTGTGCAGGAGGCGCAGGCGCTGGGCATCAGCGCGCATGAGGCGCTCAGCCAAAAGGCCGCGCGCATGAAGCCCGGCCAATGCGGCCTGCTGGCCCTGGACTGGTGGAACGGTAACCGCAGCATCCTGATAGATTCCAGGCTGTCCGGCGTGCTGCTGGGCCTGGGGCTGCACACGAAGGCCGAGGATATCTACCGCGCGCTGCTGGAGGGCCTGGCCTTTGGCGCGCGGCTGATCGTCCGGCTGTTTGACCGGCAGGGGCTTCATGTGCGCTCGGTGCGCGCAACCGGCGGCATCAGCCGGAAAAATCCGCTGGCCATGCAGATCCTTGCGGATGTGCTGCAGCTGCCCGTGCGGGTGCCGCTTATTCAGCATGGCGCCGCGATGGGCAGCGCCATCCTGGCAGCCGTGGCGGCCGGCGCGCAGGCTGGAGGTTATGAAACAACACAGCAGGCCATCAGCCGCATGGCGCCGAATGCCTGTCAAGCGTACGCGCCCAACCGGGAACACGCCGCTGTATACGACAGCCTGTTCGCGGAGTATGAGCGCCTGCACGACGCCTTTGGCCGAGGGCACGACCCGGTGCTCAAACGGCTGATGGACCTGCGGGATGATGTCCTGATCAGACTTCACACGGACGAAGAACAGCCATAACCCATGCCCGGTAACACGGGGAGTATGTTGTTTACAGGATCAATTCAAAGACCAGTACCGCCAGGCAGGCAGCTCCGGCCACCCGGATCAGCCCGCCGCCCAGCCAACCGACCAGAACCGCGGAAAGAAAGCCGGCCAAGCCGCTGAGGGTGTTGCCGGTGGACAGCACCATGTCCGGAAAGGCCATGGCCGCCAGCGTCGCGTAGGGCACCATTTCCAGAAAAGCGCGCAGCCGCGGGCTGCGGATGGGACCGCGGATAAGCAAAAAAGGCAGCGCGCGTACCAGAAAGGTGGTCATCGCGATCACCAGGTTATACACCAGCCACTCAGGCATGCGCATCCTCCCTTCCGGCAGGCAGCCAGGCAGCTGCGCCGGACAGCACCAGGGCCACAATGGCCACGCGCAAACCGGCGGACAGCTCTGTCAGCGCGCTGAGCAGCCAGCTCATCGCCATGGCCGCCAGGCAGACCAGCAGGATCTTCCGGCTCTTGCGCGCAGGCGGCACGATCACGGCGATGAACATCGCGTACAGCGCGACCCCCGCGGCCTTGAGCAGCACCTCGGGCAACAGCGCGCCCAGCGCTGCCCCCAGGAAGGTGCCCAGCACCCAGCAGGGGATGCTGACCAGCATCATGCCGTAATAAAAGGCGGGCTGGAGCCGGCCTTCGCGGCTGATGCCCAGGGCAAAGAGCTCGTCAGTCACATCAAAGGCGATCAACAGGCGCTCAGGCAGGCTGGCCTCCCGCGCCACCTTCTGGGTGAGTCCTGCGGACATCAGCACATAGCGGAGGTTGATGACCACCTGGGCAAAGGCGGTCTCCGCCAGGGAGGCGCCGGCAGCTATGGCAGTAAAGCCCGCGAACTGCCCGGCCGAGGTATTGGTCAGCAGGGAGGCCAGCGCCGCCTGCGCTGCGGTCAGCCCGGCACGGGTGGCCTCCAGGCCCAGGGTGAAGGAGACCGCCAGATAGCCCAGCGCCACCGGCAGCCCTGCCCGCATCCCCTGATACAGTTCCCGGCGCATGCGCATCCCTCCTCACCGTCATTTTGCGCAAGTATACGCATTTTGCCGGCGCATCTCAAGCTGTCTGCGGGACAATGCCCAAAAAACATTGAAAACATCCCGGGCGTGGTATGATGGGCACATCACCAGCCTGATTCATGAGGCTGCCCCGGGCAAGGGCAGTCTGGATTTCCGTCTGGTTCTCAAAAGCATCGACGCCGCCTGTCAAAGGACATGCCGGTGCTGCTGGAGCACATGAACAGCTTTGAGGAATACGCCGCCGCGTATGACCACGTGGCGCAAGCCGCCAGGGGAGCAGACGTTCCAATCATATGAAGTTGAAGCGGGACGTTTTTCGTCCCATCAGGTGGAGATATTGCCCGCACAGCCTTGACAGACAATATGTGAAAGCTTACAATTTCAATTGACCAATGTTTCTAAGGAGGATTTTTTAATGAAAAAAGGTTTGACCCTTACTGTCGTCCTGCTGATCATCGCCGCTGTGGTCGCTGTTGTTGGCTTTGTGCAAAAAGCTGATGTCGAGAAGAAGCTGACCGCCGCCCAGGAACTGCAGAAAACCGCTGAGGCTGCCAAGACAGCAGCTGAAGCCCAGGTGGGCGAGCTGGAAACCGCCAAGGCAGCAGCCGAAGCCCAGGTGGGCGAGCTGGAAACCGCCAAGGCAGCGCTGGAAGCCCAGGTGGGCGAGCTGGAGACTGCCAAGGCAGCGCTGGAAGCCCAGGTGGGCGAGCTGGAAGCCGCCAAGGCCGAGCTGGAAGCCAAAATGAACGAGGCTGCGCCCGCCGCGGCTGAACCGGAAGAAGCCGCCGCGCCCGCCGAGACCGAGCCGGAAGAAGCCGCTGCCGCTGCGCAGGACAAGTATGGCCTGGGCATGGTGACCTCCATCGGCTCTGTGGCTGACGCCACCGCCGAGAAGGCCGGCGCCGCCCAGGTCAACACCACCGTGTGCAG
>JAKPNM010000032.1 GCA_029548395.1 Bacillota bacterium | reverse complement strand
TAAGCGAACACATCGGCCGGGACGGGGACGACGCGATCGACGGCTTTGTTGATAAAATCGTGAACCGTTCTCAGCAATTCGGCGAAACCGCCGCCCAGCGCGCGGAACAGTTCAGTGAAGCCCTCTCCCAGCGAATCGAGCAAGGCGTCGGCAATGCCATGAAGCGCCTGGACAATACTTTGAATCCGAAGTCCTGAAAGAATCTGTGACACATTCAGCCGCCGCGGATGGTCCCGGCGGCTTTTGTATCCATTGGTTCAGTGCCCCTTGCCCCACAGTTCACGGTGGAAGAGCGCCAGCAGGGGGATGAACTCCAGCCGCCCGGCCAGCATCAAAAACGACAAAAACATCTTGACCGCAGGCGAGAAAACGCCATAATTGCCAGCGGGACCCACCACGCCCAAGCCCGGGCCGATGTTGGACAGGCAGGAAGCCGCGGCCGAGAAGCTGCTGACAAAATCATGCCCGTCGCTGGACGCCGCCAGCGTGCCCAAAAACAGGAAGGCGATATAGATGAACAGGAACACCAGCACGCTGCGCACCGTCTGCTCACTGATCAGCCGGCCATCCATTTTCATCAGCCGCACCTTGCGGGGCGCTACCGCCTGACCGATCTCCCGCGCCATGGCCTTGCCCAGGATCACCACCCTTGACACCTTGATGCCCCCCGAGGTCGAGCCGGCGCAGGCGCCAACCACCATCAACAGCAGCAGCAGGACATGCGTAAACTGCGGCCAGAGCGCGAAATTGGCCGTAGCGTAGCCGGTGGTGGACATGATGGAGGACACCTGGAAGCTGGAATAGCGAAGCGCGCTGAGAAAGCTGCTATACTCGGGCAAGATCTGAACCGCGATCAGCAACGTGGACACCGCGGCCATCGCCCAGTAGGCGCCCACCTCGGCGGAGCGGAAGGATTTCCACCCGTCCCCGCGCAGCAGGCGCACATACACGACAAAATTCATCCCGAACAGCAGCATGAAGACCATGGTGATCATCTCGGCCCAGGGATTGTTGTAGGCGCCCATGGACAGGTTGCGGTTGGAAAAGCCCCCGGTGCCGGCCGTGCCCAGGGTATGGATGGCCGCGTCAAACAGCGGCAGGCCGGACAGCAGCATCAATCCCAATTGCAGCAGCGTCATCCCCGTATAGATCGCGTACATGACCCGCGCGGTATCATGCATGCGCGGCGCCACCTTGGAAAAGGTCGGCCCCGGGCTTTCCGCCCGGGCCAGCACGGAGCCGCGGCCGGACAATTTGGGCATGACCGCCAGGGTCAGCACCAGCACCCCCATGCCGCCCACCCAGTGGGTAAAGGAACGCCAAAACAGGATGCCATGGGGAAGCCCCTCCACTTCCGGCAGGATGGAGGCGCCGGTGGTGGTAAAGCCGGAGACCGTCTCAAACAGTGCGTCCACCGGGCTTGAAATGCTGCCGGAAAACAAAAAGGGCAGCGCGCCGAACATGCTCATCAGCACCCAGGCCAGGGACACCACCACCAGGCCTTCACGTGTGCACACTTCGCGCCGCGCAGGCGACAGCAGCATGGCCGGCAGGCTCACAGCCAGCAGAATCAGGATCGTCCAGACGAAGCCGGCCGCGTCCCCTTCCCGGTACGCCAGCGCCACGCCCAGGGAAGGCAGCATCATCGCGGCCTCCAGCACCATCAGCCGGCCCAGGATGCCAAGGATCAGCCGGCCGTTCACCGGAAGATGTCCCCCAGGGTCTGCACGCCGCCCTTGACAATCACCACCACGCTGTCACGGGGCTGCAGGCTGTCCCCGCCAAAGGGCACGCGCACCTGTCCCTCGCGCACGATGACCGCCAGCAGGGCTTCCGGCTTGACCTTCAATTCCCTGAGCGGAACATTGATATAAGGGGCGTCGCCCTGCACGATGAACTCCAGCGCCTCCGCAGCGCCGTCCATTAAACGGTACAGCCGCTCCGCCGCGTCCGCCTTCTTGGCCGCAGCGCGCGTCCGCACCGTGCGCAGGATGGCGTTGCCGGTCACCCGGCGGATGCTGACCGCGCTCTCCAGGCCCATGGCGCCCAGCAGATCCATATAGTTGTCACGGCTGTTTTTGACCACTACCTTGCGCACGCCCAGGCGTTTGGCGTACAGCCCGGCCATGATGTTCTCCTCGTCCAGGCCCGACAGGGTCACAAAGGCGTCAAAATGATCCAGCCCTTCGGAAATCAGCAGCTCCTGGTCAGTGCCGTCCCCCACAATGACGCTGGCTTGGGGCAGCATCTCCTTGAACTCGGCCGCGCGCTTCTCCTCCAGTTCCACAACGCTGACCTTGATGTTCATGTCCAGCAGCAGCTCGCTCAGGTAGTAGGTGATGCGGCCCGCGCCCAGCACCATCACGCTTTTGATGCCGGAGATGTACTTGCCGATGGCCTTGAAGAACCGGGTGATGGTCAGCACGTCCGCGGCCACAAAGACGCGGTCCTCCGCCTGAAGCACCGTGTCGCCCTTGGGGATCAGGGCTTCCTCCCCGCGCTCCACCGCGGCAAACAACACCCGGGGCAGTTCGGGCTTTTTGGTATACAGGTCCTTGAGCGCCATCCCCTCAAGCAGATCGCCCTGCGCCAGGCGGAAGTCCATCAGCTCCACCCGCCCGCGGGCAAAGGTCTCCACGCTCCCGGTAAAAGGATAGCGCAGCATGCGGCTGATCTCCTGCGCCATAAGCCGCTCGGGGTTGATCACATAATCAATCAGCAGCTCGCGCATCAAAAAGGACAGGCTTTTATGGTATTCAGGGTCGCGGATGCGCGCGATGGCATACCTGGCGCCCAGGCGCTTGGCCGTCAGGCAGGAAAGCATATTGATCTCATCGGACACCGTGACCGCAATGATAATGTCGGCCATCGGCGCGCCGGCTTCCATCAAGGTATCCACGTTCACGCCATTGCCTTTGACCATCATGGCGTCCAGGGTATCCCGGCTTCGCAGCAGCGCAGCCTCGCTGCGGTCAACGATGGTGACCTCATGACCTTCCGTGATCAGGGCCTCAGCGATCGAATGGCCCACCTTGCCATCCCCGATGATGATAATGCGCATGGTCTCCTCCTCGCGCCGGAGCGCGCTGTTATTATACGCCCCTGCGCACAGCCTGAAAAGCCGCCTGATGCAGCGGAACCTGTTCGGAACCGCGTGATCAGCGCGGCTTCATGGCATAAGACAGGGGCAGCCGACTGGCCGCCCCTGCTGAAGTTGTTCGTATGGGTTTATTCGCCCTTGAGCGCGGCGTTGGACCGGGTGACCGCCTCGGTCCAGGCCTCGTCCGCGGTCATCTCGCCGCCGGCCGCCTTGATGATGGCGTCGCGGATGGCGTTGCGCACGACGTTGGCGCCCGTCACCGCCGGCAGGGAACCCGCCTTGTCCAAATGGGCCTGCACGCCGCTGAGCGCCTGGTTGGCCAGGGAATCCTGGGCGATATAGGCCTTGTAGGCCTCGGTCTCACGCGCCCAGGCGTAGGGCGCGAGCGCGGTCACAGCCTCCGCCCAGCCGGCATTGACCTCGGCGGAGATGAAGTACTTGACAAACTCATAGGCGGCCTCGGCGCGCACGTCATCCTGATAATAGAACACGATCGGGCCGCGGTTCCAGGAGGGATACCAGGTTTGCGCCGGCATGGGCGCCATGGCAAACTCAAAGCCGTCGGGGGTGATGTAGGGGTAACCGGCGGAGGAGCCGATATAGGAGCCCACGATACCGGAGTTGAAGTCCACAGAGAAGTAGTCCCCACTGGATTTGACGGCGACCACGCCTTCCTTGGCCAGGTCCACCAGCCAGCGTACCTTTTCGCGCACCTCGGGGGTGTCAAACAGCACCTGCTTGTTCTCCACATCGATGTAGCCCGCGCCGGGGGTTTCCATGATCAGCATCTGAAGGAGGTCGGTCAGGCTGTCAGTGCCCAGACCGGCAATGCCCTTGACCTCATGCATCTTGCGCGCGGCCGCTTCCATCTCTTCCCAGGTGGTGGGCACCTGCAGCTGCAGCTCGTCAAACAGGGTCTTGTTGTAGAACAGGATGGGGCCGGTGGTGTAGGCGGGCACGTAGTGGATCAGGCCGTCCTCAAAGCCCAGCACCTCGCCCTCCAGCACGCCCTGGCTGAGCGCTTCCTCAAACCCGGGGATGCCGATCTCTTCATCATAGATGTACTGGCTCAGGTCGGTCAGCTTGCCGCTGTTGAGATACTGCGCGGCTTCGGATGCGTAGTTGAAGATGATGTCCGGGCCAATGCCCTCCATCACTGAGGAATAGACGGACTTGAGAAAGTCGGAATAAGGCTGCTGGAGCAGCTCGACCTCGATGCCTTCAGACTGGGCGTTGAAATCGTCCACTGCCTTTTTCAGATAGTCTTCCTGTCCCTTGGTAAAGGTGTGCCAGATGGCAACCTTGGTCTTGGCTCCGCCGCCGCCGCTGGCGGGGGCGTCCGTGGTGGTGTCAGCGGGCGCTTCCGTGACAACGGGTTCGGGCGCTGGCTTTTCCTCGGGCCTTGTCAGGAAATAAACGGCGACCGCCGCAGCGACAACCAGCACGATAATCAATACGGTAGTCCAGGTTTTCTTCGACATGGGTTCCTCCTTATGATCTTGCCCCCTGTGGAGGCGTCCTGGGCGCAAACAAAATACAAGTTTGACAACCCCATATTTTATTATACCTGAAACGCGTCGTTTATAAACCCTTTTCATAAATACTTTTACGGGGATTTTACCTCTCCCTCCCCCGGGCCAGTCGCTGCAGGGCACGCCTCCACATCAGAAGGATCATCATCCTCATCCACATCAGAAGGAACATAATCCTCAAAAACGAAAGCACAACCGCAGTCGGGGCAAAAATTGGGCAATCGCCTGGCGGATTCTATAGACAGCTCGCAGACAGGGCAGAAAACATACCAAAGTCCGCTTTCAGCGTCCAGCTGGGCGGGCATGACGGTGATCCGCTCCCTTCCGCAATTCAAAGACGTCACGGGATCACCTCCCTCAGGGTAAGGGACAGGGGCGAGTAATAGA
>JAKPNM010000106.1 GCA_029548395.1 Bacillota bacterium | reverse complement strand
GGGGTTGATCCTGTCCAGCACCAGCACGGGCTTGCCGGCCCGGGCGCAGGCTTCCATGGCGTAGGCCAGGGAATATAAATAGGTATAAAAGCGCGCGCCCACATCCTGGATGTCAAACACCAGGATGTCAAAGGCATCCACCATCTCCGGGGTCATCCGCCGGTATTTGCCGTAGACGCTGTACACGGGAATGCCAGTGTCCGGGTCGGTGCAGGTATCAAACTGCTCCCCCGCCTGCCGGTCGCCCCGGACGCCATGCTCGCAGGCAAACAGGGCGCTGAGGCCAAAGCCTTTGTGCAGGATGTCAATGGTGCTTTTCAGCTGATGGTCGATGCCAGTGGGGTTGGTCATCAGGCCGATGCGCCTGCCCTTGAGCAGGCGGCTATATTGGGCAATGCGGTCAATGCCGCTGAAAACCCGGGCTTTTTGTGACATGCCGTCCTCCTGACAATGGCTTATACACAGCAGACATGATAAAAGATCAGATCTCCAGCACCTGGCGCTTCGCGTAGTCAAAGGCGGCAAAAGCGGAGGCATGCTGTTTGCCAATCAAGGCGCCCCGGCAAACGCTTAAGGCTTCATAATAGCGCAGGTATTTAAAACTGGTGGAGTTCTCCGCAAGCCACAGGTTTACAATGGCTTTCTTCCAAAGCTCGAACCCGTCGCTGACATCCACGTAGAAATAAGGCTGGAAGCCTTCGCTGTCTTCCCAGTTCTCCGCCATCATGGCGCGCGTGATGCGCGCAGGGGGGAGAGGATGCTCAAAGGTGGGCAGGGACGCGAAAAATATGGCGTTTTTCGTGATGGTGTGCGCGGAGACGTGGTCCTTGTGAAGGCTGTTTTTCCAGTGATACAGCACCTGGGTCACTTTGTGTTCACGCATTACGTCAGCGACCCTAAGCTCCAATTCTTTGCATGGATACAGTTCGCCGTCCGGCACGTCAAAGACGATGCTTTTGCCCCCCAGCATCCGGGCGAAAGCGGCTGCGCCATCAATGTTTCGTTTGCGGAAATCCGAGATGGAAACTCCTTTGGGCGCCCCCCGCTCGCCGGCTGTCAAATCCAGGGTGATGATTTTGTCGCCCTGTTGCGCATGCCTGGCCAGCAGCATACCGCTTGTTAACTGGGCATCGCCCGTGTGGGCGCCCACCGCCAGAATGACGCTTGTTTGTTTGTCTTGCATGCCTTGCGCTCCTTTTCTTTGCCCGATTATATTTGTTTTTATAAAGCCCGATGAATTACAGGCTGCGCTGCATCACGGAAAACCTGCGGGCAACGCGGAAGCCGGTTTTTGTATAAATCCGCTGGGCATGGTTGGTGTCCCCGGTAAACAGGGTGCTAAACTGCGCCCCGGCCTGGATAAACTCCTGCATCAACAGGTTGAACAGCACGGTTGCGATGCCTCTTCTTTCGAACAAAGGGTCGGTGCAGATGCCGGTAAACCAGCCCCTGCCGCTGGGCTGCCTGTCCACCGGGCCGGTGAAGCCCACGATGCTTTTGTTGTAGGTCGCCACCAAAATGGGCCTGGGGCTTGCTTTGCTTGTTTCATCCTGCAGCACCTTGCGCCAGTATTCGCTGCCCACCCGGTCGCACATGCCGTCAAACTCGTAGCCCAGGGAAACATCATACCGCCCGGTATAGACGCCTTCGTCCAACAGCTTTTGCCTGCGCTGCGCCAGGTCCTCGGGCGCCCGGTAGTCCGCAAGGTTTAAATACATGGCCACTTCCCGGTACACATCGTCAAAACCGCATTTCAAAAGAAACTCATAGCCCTGGCTTTCCATGTCCATGCCCGGGGCGTTGTTGTGGTCGTGCCCCGGGGTGTCGGGGATGGTCCAGTCCAGGTTGATGGGATTGTTGCCGGAGCAGGCCGCCCTGGTTTTGCCGGCATCCTTCATTCTTGCGCACAGGGCTGCCACCAGCTGGCTGCCCACGCCCTGAAGGCGACAGGCGGGATGGACGAAAAAGCAGGTCAGGTAGCCCGGGGTGTTCTGGGCGGTTTCCTTTGGCAGGAACGCCTTCTTACACACCCCATTGATAAAGCCTGCCACCTTGTTATCCATCTCCGCCACCAGGGAGAGCTCCGGCGAATAATTGGGGTTGCTGATAAACTTGCTGGTAAAGTATGCTTCGCTAAGCGGCGCATACACCACTTCCTTTGCCCGGACAGATCCATTCCACAAGGAGACAACTGCGGGCAAATCCTGCGCGGGCACCATGGTGCGTATTCTCATGCTGAACCCCTTTCGTTGAAATCAGTGTATTCCTTAGAAAGCGGCCTGTTTTCCAAGGCGTCCAGCGCCAGCAGGCAGGCGCCCCAGGCGGCGTCCCCAGCTTTGGCGTAAACAATCCCGGCCTTGGGGATGCCGGCGGAGACCATCTCCAGCAGCTGCCGGCGCAGCAGGTTGTCTCGCTCCAGCAAACCGCCGCCCAAGGCCAGCTGACAGGCGTCCAGAGGCAGCCGGCGCATGACGCTTTGAATCAGCCCGTACAAAGCCCGGGCAGCCTGCCGCACCACATCAACAGCCAAGGGGTCCTGCCGGGCGGCGGCGGACAGCACCAGGGGGGCAGCGGCCGCCACCTTGCTTTTGTCAAACTGTTGATGAAACCAGTCCACAAAGCCCTGGGGGCTGCTCAGCCCGAAATGCTCCTGCAAAGCAGGGAGCAGGTCTGTGCTCAGATCCCGCTGCTCGCTGCTTTTCAGCGCCCGCCGCACTGCCTGCCAGCCCAGCCAGCTGGCGGAGCCCTCGTCCCCCAGCATGTGGCCCAGGCCTCCCGCGCGAACCAGGCGTCCTCCCTTGTCTCTGCCCAGGGCCATGGAACCGGTGCCCGCGATGAGGGCATAGCCATGGAGGCTGTCCAGGCTGCCGGCCAGGAGGGCCTCCGCATCGGTGCACACTTTGACAGGGCAAGGCAGCCAAGCGCTGAAAAAGGCGGCAAAGGCCGCCTGTTCGCTTTCCCGGCCCATGCCGGCGGCAGCCAGGCAGCCGCACGCCAGGCGATCCTCAGACAGATGAAGGGTCTCAAGGCCCTGTTTGATTAACGTCTTTATATTCCGCCAGGCTTTGTCCATGCCTGCGCTGTGGGGGTTGCTGGGACCGCCATCCAGGGTCAGGAGGCGATCTTTTGTCTGCGCGTCAAACAAAACCAGCCCGGAATGGGTGGCGCCGCCGTCAATACCAAAACCGATGTGCATATACCCTCCCGAATAAGGATCCTTCCTGCAACTGTTTGCCCACAATGTAGCAAGGGCAGGGGCTGACGTCAAGAAAAAGGAAGCGGATTGAAAAATATTTTCAATAAAAAATGAAATGTTTGAAAATTACTTGCCAAACAGGAAGGAAACCTGTATAATCAGGCCAATAAAAGGACGAAACCGGACGCAGCCATAAAACACATTGCAAATGATGCGAGGATCAGGGTTTCGGGTTTGCGGAAAACAGCGCCTGTTCAGGTGCCTGCCCCACAAGTTATTAAAGGAGTCACGGAGTGGACAACTGTCTGGTACGGCTGACCCAGATGAAGGATCAACTGCCCCCTGCCCAGCGCCGGGCGGCGGCCTTTTTGCTGGACAACACCCACGCCATGTCTGGGCTCACCATTTCCCGGATGGCAGAGGCCTGCGGGGTCAGCAGCGCCACCCTGGCGCGCCTGTGCAGGACGCTGAGCTACAAAGGCTTCAAGGACTTCTCCCTGGCCTTGTCCATTGCGGCAGCCACCCATCCGGAGGAAACCCTGGCCTATGCGGACATCCAGCCCACGGATGATTTGCGCACCATCTGCGCTTCTGTGACCCGGCACAACCAGGCAGCCATTACAGACACCATGTCTGTGTTGAACATGGAGAACATGGAAGAAGTGGTGAGCCTGCTGCACCAAGCCCGCCGGGTGGATTTTTACGGGGTGGGGGTATCGGCTCTGGTAGCCATGGACGCCCAGATGAAGTTTCAGCGCCTGGGCAAGGAAACCCAAACATCCCTGGACCCTCACATTCAGGTGGTCACGGCGGCCAGCCTGAAGCCCGGGGATGCAGCAGTGCTGTTTTCCTACACCGGAGAAACCGGGGACACCCTGGACACCTTGAAAGCCATCCGCCGTTCCGGCGCCACGGCGGTGTCCGTGACCCGGATGGGACAAAACCGCCTCAGCAGCCTGGCTGACCTCGCCTTGTATGTGGCGACCTCGGAAACCCTGGTGCGCTCAGCCGCCATGTCCAGCCGCATGAGCATGATGCACCTGGTCGATATCATTTTTTCCGCTGTAGTCACACGGAGCTATGAGCAGTACAAGCCTTGCCTGGACCGCACCCACCGGGAGGGCAAGATCAAGCGCCGGGCGCACACAAAAAACGGCAAGGAGCAAGCTTTTTAATGAAACAAACTTCCCAGCAGTATCTTGGCAGCCTGTCTACCGAGCAGGTCATGCAGGCCAGCCAAAGCCTGGACCGGCTGGACGGCCTTGGCATCGCAAGCCTGATGAATGCCGCCGACGCCACAGTGCATCAGGCGGTGAGGCAGGCGCTGCCCGCGATTGGCCAAGCCATTGAAGAGATCGCAAAACGGCTGTCGGACGGCGGCAGGCTGATCTATGTCGGGGCCGGCACCAGCGGCAGGCTTGGGGTGCTGGACGCCAGCGAATGCCCGCCCACCTTCGGGGTGAGCCCTGAGATGGTGACAGGCATCATTGCCGGGGGCGATACGGCCCTGCGCCTGGCCGCGGAAGGAGCCGAAGATGATGATCTCATGGGCCAAAAGGATTTGGAAGCCATCAGCCTGACCGCCCGGGATACGGTGGTGGCCATCAGCGCCAGCGGTTACGCTCCCTACTGCTGCGCCGCCCTGCGCTATGCGCGCCAGGTGGGCGCTTTGGCCATCGGTCTGTCCTGCAACAGCGATACCCGCTTGTCCCGGCAGGCGGATTTGGCCATTGAGGCGCCTACCGGGCCAGAGGTGCTGATGGGTTCCACCCGCCTCAAGGCCGGCACCGCCACCAAAATGGTGTTGAACATGCTGTCCACCGGCGCCATGGTGCGCACAGGCAGGGTGTACCGGAACCTGATGGTGGACATGGCAGCCACCAACCAAAAGCTGGCGGACCGGTCTTTGCGCATCATCCACCATGCAACAGGACTGAGCCTCACGGAGGCGGAGCCTTTGCTGCGCCGCGCGGGGGGGCGGGTGAAAACAGCCATTGTGATGCATTTGGCAAAGGCAGACAAAATCCGGGCGGAGGAAGCCCTGGAACAAGCCGGGGGCTGGGTAGCCGGCGCCCTTGAGGAGCTGAGAAAATGACCAGAGAAGAGCTGATTCAAGTCGCGCAGCAGTTTCGTGAAGAAGGGTTTTTCTCCTCCTGCGCGGTGTCCATTTTTGACGCGCAGCGTACCCTGTGCCGTTTCGCCATCGGAGACGCTTTGGAGGACAGTCTGTTTGACCTGGCTTCCCTGACCAAGCTGGCGACTGCCACCATGGTGCTGGACGGGGTTGAGGAAGGCCGTTTTCATTTGCAGGACACCCTGCCTGAACTGCTGCCCTGGGCAAGGGCGGATGAGCAGTTTGAGCGCCAGCTGCAGGGCATCACCCTGTACAAGCTTCTGACTCATACCTCGGGCCTGCCCGCCTGGTACCCCTTTTATGCCCATGCGGATTTTGAAGGCGCGCTCAAAGCAGCCCTGCTTTTGCCCCGGGCTCAGGGAATGGAGTACAGCGACATCGGCTTCATCCTTTTGGGCAAGGTGCTGGAGGAAGCCTGGCAGGCGCCCCTTGACGCGGTATTGCGGCAGCGTCTGGTCAAGCCCCTGGGCCTTGGCAATTATGGCTTTTTGCCGGAGCCGAACCAGCACATCCTGCCTTCCGGTTATGGCAACCCCCAGGAGATGGAGATTATCAAAGCGTCCGGCGTTCAGTATCCCGGCTTTCGCCCGGCAGACCAGCCCATTGTAGGCCAGGTGCATGACGGCAACAGCTGGTACGCTTTCTCCGGCGTCTCAGGACACGCGGGCATTTTTTCCGATCTGGACGGGGTGCAAAGGCTGGGACAGCATTATTTAAACACTGAGTCCGCCTTAAAGCAGTCCGCCATGCGGGAGCACACCTCCGGCCGGGGCCTGGGTTTCGAAGTGGGCGAAATGTACCCGGAGGGCTGCGGTCACACCGGCTTCACCGGCACAAGCCTGTACCTGTCAAAAACCCTGGGTGTAGGCTGCGTCATTCTGACCAACCGCTGCTTTTATCCGGACGGCAACTACAAGTTAACCAACCCCTTCAGGCGGAAGGTGAACCAGCTGGCGGCAGCGCATTTTGGCCGGCAACAAAAGGACAGCGACCAATGAGCAGGCAAAACCAGGCCCCGGCAACGGAATACTATATCGGCCTCATGAGCGGCACTTCCCTGGATGGCTGCGATGCCGCACTGGTGGCCTGCCGGGGCGATCAGGTGCAGCTTGTACACTTTGTTACCCTGCCCATGCCGGAGGCCTTGAAAACCCTGGTTCAGGACGCCTGCTCCCCTGAGCGATCCAATGTCGCGCTCATTTGCAGTTTGAACATGCAGCTGGGGCGGTATTTTGCGCAGGCAGCCCAGGCGGTATGCCGGGAAGCGGGCTTTGACCTGAAGCAGGTGACCTGCATCGCAAGCCACGGCCAGACCGTTTGGCACATCCCCCCGCCCGGGAACGAGGGTTTGCTGCCTTCCACCCTGCAGTTGGGAGAGCCGGCTGCCATCGCTTACCATACCGGCGTTCCGGTGGTGGCAGGGATGCGGGCCATGGACATGGCGGCAGGCGGCCAGGGCGCGCCCCTGGTGCCCTTGTCCGAGTTTCTGCTGTACCGTTCCCAGGAGGAGGACATCGCCCTGCACAACATCGGAGGTATTGGCAATGTGACCGTGCTGCCCAAGGCCTGCCAGCCGGAGGAGGTGATTGCCTTTGACACCGGCCCCGGCAACCTGATTTTGGACGGCTTTGCCCGGCAGCTGTTTGATGAGCCCTGCGACCGGGACGGCGTCTTGTCCGTCCGGGGCCGGGTGCAGGAAGGGCTGTTAGGGCAGTGGATGGCCATTCCCTATATTGACGCCCCCATCCCCAAATCCACCGGGCGGGAGTTGTTCGGGGAAGCCTTTATCACGCGGCAGCTGCGGGAAAACCGGCACACGAATCCCTACGACCTGATGGCGACCGCGGCGGCCTTCACCGCCCGGTC
>JAKPNM010000076.1 GCA_029548395.1 Bacillota bacterium | reverse complement strand
CCAACAGTGTGGCCGCCCTCACGGATGGCGAAGCGAAGTCCCTGCTCAATCGCGATGGGCGTGATCAGCGTGACTTCCATCTGAACGTTGTCACCGGGCATCACCATCTCTACGCCTTCAGGCATCTTGATGGAGCCGGTTACGTCCGTGGTGCGGAAATAAAACTGAGGACGGTAGCCGTTGAAGAAAGGCGTGTGACGGCCGCCTTCCTCCTTGGTCAGCACGTACACTTCGCTGAAGAAGTGCGTATGAGGCTTGATCGAACCGGGCTTGGCTAGTACCTGGCCACGCTCGATTTCCGTGCGCTGGACGCCGCGAAGCAACGCCCCGATGTTGTCACCCGCCTGGCCCTTGTCCAGCATCTTGTGGAACATCTCAACACCGGTCACCACGACAGCGCGCGGCTTCTCCATCAAACCTACGATCTCCACAGTGTCGGACACCTTGACTTCGCCGCGCTCTACACGGCCGGTCGCCACGGTGCCGCGCCCGGTGATGGAGAAAACGTCCTCAACAGGCATCAGGAAAGGACGATCCACCGCGCGCGCGGGCGTAGGAATGTAGTTGTCCACCGTATCCATCAGCTCATAGATGCATTTGCACTCAGGAGCGTTCTGCGGATCAGAGCCGTCCTTTTGCATATATTCCAAGGCCTTGAGCGCGCTGCCCTTGGTAATCGGAATCTCATCACCCGGGAAATCATAGCTGTTGAGCAGATCACGGACCTCCATCTCAACCAGCTCAAGCAGCTCCTCGTCATCCATCAGGTCGATCTTGTTCATGAATACGACCATCGAGGGCACGCCAACCTGACGGGCCAGCAGGATGTGCTCGCGCGTTTGCGGCATCGGGCCGTCGGGCGCGGACACCAGCAGGATCGCGCCGTCCATCTGCGCCGCGCCGGTGATCATGTTCTTGACATAGTCAGCGTGGCCGGGGCAGTCCACGTGCGCATAGTGACGGTTCTCAGTCTCATACTCCACGTGCGAGGTGTTGATCGTGATCCCGCGAGCCTTCTCTTCGGGTGCCTTGTCGATCTGGTCGTAGGCCATCGCCTGCGCGTGGCCTGCCTTGGCCAGCACCATCGTGATCGCCGCGGTCAAAGTGGTCTTGCCATGGTCAACGTGGCCGATCGTGCCGATGTTGACGTGTGGCTTGGTACGCTCAAATTTCTGTTTTGCCATGGTATCCTCCTTAGGATTTCTTCCAATAATCTTAATAGTGTCCCAGGATCTTTTCCGCGATGCTGTGCGGCACTTCCTCATAATGATCAAAGGACATCGTGAACAAGCCGCGCCCCTGCGTCTTGCTGCGCAGGTCGGTGGCGTACCCGAACATCTCGCTGAGCGGGACAAAGGAATGAATAATCTCATCCCCCAAGCGTGCCTCATAGGTCTCAATGCGGCCGCGCCTGGCGCTTAAATCGCCAATCACGTCGCCCATGTACTGATCCGGTACGATGACCTCCACCTTCATCACGGGTTCCATCAGGCAGCTGTCAGCCATGCGCATGGCATTCTTGAAAGCCAGGGAACCGGCGATTTTGAAAGCGATTTCTGAAGAGTCAACCTCATGATAAGAGCCGTCCAGCAAGGTGGCTTTGAAGTCCACAACCTCATAGCCGCCCAGGATGCCCGACAGGGCCGCTTCCCGGATGCCTGCGTCAATGGGCGCGATGAACTCGCGCGGTATGACGCCGCCGACGATCTTGCTTTCAAAGGAATAACCTTCACCAGGTTGGGTGGGGCTGATCTCTATCACGCAATGACCATATTGGCCGTGACCGCCGGACTGACGCACATGTCGGCCCTCGCCACGCGCTGTCTTGCGGATGGTCTCGCGGTAGGCAACCTGGGGCTTACCGATGTTGGCTTCCACCCGGAACTCCCGCAACATGCGGTCCACGATGATCTCCAGGTGCAGCTCGCCCATGCCTGCAATGATGGTCTGACCGGTCTCTTGGTCGGTGTAGGTCTTGAAGGTAGGGTCTTCCTCGGCAAGGCGCGTGAGCGCATAGCTCAGCTTCTCTTGCCCCGCCTTGGTCTTGGGCTCAATGGCCACACGGATCACCGGATCGGGGAACTCAAGGGACTCAAGGATGATGGGCGCCTTGTCGTCGCACAGGGTATCGCCGGTGGTAGTTTCCTTGAGACCGACTGCGGCTGCGATATCACCTGCAAAGACGCTTTCCACGTCCTCGCGGTGATTGGAGTGCATGCGCAAAATGCGGCTGAAGCGCTCGCGCTTGCCCTTGGTAGAGTTGTAAATGTAGGAATTGGCGGACACCTGCCCCGAGTAGACGCGGAAGAACGCCAGCTTGCCCACAAAGGGATCCACGGCGATCTTGAATGCCAGGGCGGAGAAGGGCTCATCATCCCTTGGATGGCGCTCCACCTGCTTGCCGGTCTTGGGGTTAATGCCCTGGACGGAAGGGATGTCCACTGGGGATGGCATGTAGTCGCATACCGCGTCCAGCAACGGCTGAACACCCTTGTTGCGGTATGATGTCCCGCACAGCACAGGGGTAATCTCACAGGCGATGGTGGTCTTGCGAATGGCGAAAACCAAATCCTCGCGGGTGATTTCCTCACCGTTGAAGAACTTTTCCATCAGCCTTTCATCGGTGCCGATCACGGCGTCAATCAGCCTTTCACGGTATTCTTCGGCCAGGGGCAACAAGTCCTCGGGGATGTCTTCCTCACGGATATCCTTGCCCTCATCATCGTAATAGACCTCGGCCTTCATGCGCACAAGGTCGACGATGCCGACAAACGTATTTTCACTGCCAATAGGCAACTGGATGGGAACGGCATTGGCGTTGAGACGCTCATTGAGCATATCGACAACCCGGTAGAAATCCGCGCCGTTGATGTCCATTTTGTTGATATAGGCAAGCCGGGGCACATCGTACTTGTTCGCCTGGCGCCACACAGTCTCGCTTTGCGGCTCCACGCCGCCCTTGGCGCAAAACACCGCCACAGCACCGTCCAGTACACGCAAAGAACGTTCGACCTCGACGGTGAAGTCCACGTGGCCGGGCGTATCGATGATGTTGACGCGATAACCTTTCCACACCGCTGTTGTCGCAGCGGAGGTGATGGTAATCCCGCGTTCTTTTTCCTGGTCCATCCAGTCCATGGTAGCGCCGCCTTCATGGGTTTCTCCCATGCGGTGGACGCGGCCAGTATAAAACAGGATGCGCTCGGTCGTCGTCGTCTTGCCCGCATCAATGTGGGCCATGATGCCGATGTTCCGAACCATGTCCAGGGGCCAGTCTCTCAGCATGTAAAACAGAACTCCTTTATCGTGGCAGAGCCTTGCTTACCAGCGGTAATGGGCAAAAGCCTTGTTGGCCTCGGCCATGCGGTGCATCTCTTCCTTGCGCTTGACCGCGTTGCCGGTATTGTTGGCAGCGTCTATAATCTCGCTGGCCAGGCGTTCAGCCATGGTCTTCTCGCCGCGTTTGCGGCTGAAGTCCACCAACCAGCGCAGGGCCAGGGTCTGGCGGCGCTCCGGACGGATCTCCATGGGCACCTGGTAGGTTGCGCCGCCGACACGGCGGGCCTTGACCTCAAGCTGGGGCAGGATGTTGTTCAGCGCGTCCTGAAAGACATCGCCGGGCTCCCTGCCGGTCTTCTCTCGGATCATGCTGAAGGCTGAATAGCATACATTCTGCGCGACACCGCGCTTGCCATCCAGCATAATCTGGTTGATCAGTTTGGTCACGGTGACTGTCCCGTAAATGGGATCGGGCAGCACTTCTCGCTTGGGAATAAATCCACGACGGGGCATATTTTCCTCCTCAAATTGAACATTGGTGAGCCGGAGGCTGGCGGCATTTCAGCACAATGCCATCCATCGCAAGCGGCCCTGACGGCTTCCCTGAAAGCATGCCCCGCGGTTCCAAGACGGGACACGGTGAAGAAGCCTCAGCGGCCTGACCGGCGTGGTTTGCTTATTTCTTGGGACGTTTGGCGCCGTACAGCGAACGGCCTTGATTGCGCTTGGCAACCCCGGCTGTATCCAGCGCGCCGCGGATAATGTGGTACCGCACGCCAGGCAGATCGCGCACACGGCCGCCGCGGATCAGCACCACGCTGTGCTCCTGCAGGTTGTGGCCAATCCCGGGGATGTAACATGTGCCTTCAATCTGGTTGGTCAGACGGATTCTGGCGATTTTGCGCAGGGCCGAATTAGGCTTTTTCGGGGTGGTTGTCTTGACGGACAGACACACGCCGCGCTTTTGCGGACAACCCTGCAGGATGGGCGCATCAGATTTCTTGACAATCTTCTTGCGGCCTTTGCGGATCAATTGATTGATCGTGGGCAATTAGGGCACCTCCTGAATTTTGATCGGAGCCTGGGCAACAGGTCTCCTCCTATAACATTCCCGCAACCCATGGGAATATATAGTCTGTGGTTGGCTCAGTCTCTGACGAGGGCTGCGGCGGCTGCGGGCACCTGGATGCCGCACATCCTTCCCAGCTCCCTCATGGTCAGCACCCGGACAATCGGAACGCCGCGGCTTTCGGCTTCCCGGGCAATGTCCTCCACCAGCAGGGCATCTGCATCCACGGCCAGATACACCTGCAGGGCCCTGCCCTGTATGAGCGCCCGGAGCGTCTGCTTGATGCCGACCGCTTTGCGTTCCCCGGAAGCCAGCGAATGTGTCACCAAATCCTCCATCGACTGAGGTAATTGCCATGCGGCAGGCAACTTTATCATAATACTATTGTTTTTACCGTTTTGTCAATGATTCTGTCATGAAAGTTTTCATCAAGGCGGATATAAAGAGGAGCGCTGAAAACAACCGCCAAATGCCGTGATCCTCACAGCTTCCAGGGAAAACATTCTGCGTGCAAGCCTTTGGGCAGACGCCTGACAATGGTATAGTATAGAAAACCTTAAGGAGGGTCAAGATGACACTGGAAGAAGCCAGGCTGGCGCTGGACGGCATCGACGCACAGCTTGCCCGGCTGTTTGATCAGCGCATGCAGGTCATTGACCGGATCGCTGTCATCAAGCAGGGCAGCGGCGCGCCTGTGCACAATCCCGCCCGCGAGGCGGCGGTGACCGGGCGGCTGCTTGAGATGACCGGTACTGTCTACCGCGAGGAGCTGCTGGCCCTGTATGATGCGATCTTTGCCATCAGCCGCGCCCGGCAGGAGCATTTGGCCGCACAGGCAAAAGAACAACAAAGCTGAGCGTTTGACCAGGCAGGCCTGAGGGTTTATAATCCTCTCAGACTCTGGATCGGGAGGCGCAATGGATCGCGAAGGCAACGGCATCAGCCGGTACCGCATGGTCATCATCACCGCCGCGCTGGCGCTGTTGATCGTTTTGATCTTATTCATCATGGGCGTCTTTGGCGGCGGGGCCAGGCGCCTGTCGGTCACCAAGCTGCGCTGCATCGCCACCCAGCAGGTCACGCCCTTTGGCGACAAGGTGCTCTATTATGACGGCACCACGCTGTTTTGTTTGAACGCCAACGGCACGGAGCAATGGAAGTACGCCCTGGGCCCGGGCGCCCGCTTCACAGCCAGCGAGGACATCGTGACCGCCTGGGTGGGCGGGCACCTGCACATTCTCAACCGCGCAGGGCATGCCACCTATAACGACCGGCTGCCCGATACCATTCAGTTCGCCAAGGCAGGCAGGCAGTATGTGGCCGCGGTCATCGGCGAGGGTTTCAGCCCCATGCTGCTGGTCAAGGATATCAACGGACTGGCAGTGGATTCAGAATCCGTCGCCTATGCCGACAAAATGATCATGGACATGGATTTCTTTGAGAACGGCGACTACCTGTGGACCACCGCGCTGGATGTGTACGGCGTTTCTCCGGCGACCATCATGAACATTTACAGGGTGGGCGCAATGAACACGGGCGAAGTTGACCTGG
This sequence comes from Bacillota bacterium, assembly GCA_029548395.1. Taxonomy (GTDB): domain Bacteria; phylum Bacillota; class Clostridia; order Christensenellales; family Aristaeellaceae; genus UBA6115. Next base: position 29,575 of record JAKPNM010000076.1, on the reverse strand, counting down.
GCGAGGAAATTACCTACAGGGTTTTGTATGCGGGCGGCAAGCTGCATACCATCAACACCAAGGAACTCAACCTGTATGATTACCGCGGGACGCTGGACCCCTTCTCTAAGCAGCTGGTCTATGGCTGGAAGCTGGTGGACGCCAATGTTTCCGGCAGCGGCGCCACCATGCTTTTCGCTCCGGAGATGCAAACAGCCAACGAGCAGACGATTACCGAGCTGCGCGTGCTGACAGGCAACAAGCAGAACAGGCGCTATACCCTGCCCAACAGCTGCGTGGGCGCGGGGCTCAAGGGCAGCACCATCTTCGCCATCTCAGCGGACACGCTCTATCAGGCAGAGTTCAACGCCCAGCGCTTCTCGGCATTGAAGCTGCCGCTGAAATCCCCCATCACCGGCTACATCGGCAAGCTGTCCAACAACGCCAGCCTGGTCAGCAGCGGGCTGGACGTGTACCTGATTACCCTGCCCTGACAGGAGGGAGGATATTCTTGAATCTGATTGATTTGATCTTGCTTGGCGTTCTGGGCATCAGCGTGGTATACGGGCTGTACCATGGCTTTATCCAGTCAGTCGCCAGCCTGCTGGGCGCGGGTATATCCATCCTCGCAGGGCTGGTTTTCGGCCCGCAGTTGACCGCCCTGCTCTCAGGCAGCCGTTCCCTCCGGGAAATACTTGTCAATTATTCCGATGCCGTTGTGCGCGTGGGCGACTATGAGCTGGCCTCGGCCCCGGTGGCCCAGGTGTCCGGCAATCTGCTGGAGACTGTGCTCAGCAGCGTGTCTTTCCCGGAGCCCATAGAAAACCTGCTGCGAAACAACATCATCACACAGGCCTTCTCCGGCAAGGGCCTGGCCACTGTCAATGACTATGTGTCAAACACGCTGATCCAGTCGATCCTCAGCGTCCTGAGCTTCCTGGCCTGTTTCCTGATCGCCTATTTGATCTGGATGTTCATTGTATCCATCATCCGCAACGTGTTTGAGTTTCCGGTGCTCCGTCAGCTGGACTGGCTGGCCGGCGCGCTGTTTGGCTTGGCGCGCGGCGCGGTCATCTGCTATTTGCTGGTGCTGTTGATTCCTTTGATTCAGGTGGCTGTGCCGGATGAGCGCTTTGCCGCGTTCATGCAGAACAGCCAGGTAGCGGATCTATTCCGCAATGACGGCTTGTTTGTTCGTATCATCAAGGGCGGCTAAGGCTGTCTGCCGAGAACGGGAATCCCCTGGCGGAGCCAGGAGATCCGTTTCGGATTCACAGGATCCCTTGCCTTTACCGTGCCGGCAAATCCCCCGTATCCTTATCAAAGAAAGGATGATCCTTGACAGCTTCATAGCGGGCGTTGAGCAGCTTCTCATCCTCCGGGGCATAGCTTGCCAGGAAGGCCTGCTCATAATGCGAGAGCATGAAAGACTGGCACTCCCAGTTGCCCGGAGGAACCAGGATATCCACACCCAGATGCAGAGCGTAGCGCATGGCAGCCAGGCGGGCATTGCCGTCCTCCTTGTCAAGGGGTTTGCACCATGACTTGGGCCAGATGGATTGCCGGCGCTCCTGATCGCTCAGCCAGGCGCGCTCGACAATGGACTTGATGCCCAGCAGGCCAAAGCCTTTCTCGCGCTTCAATTCCACCAGAGCGCTGCCGATGCCCTGACCTTTGTGCAGCATCCAGTTGACAGGGAACATGACCGTGTCAAAATCATAACGTTTGAGCGCCTCCAGGGCCGCCCGCTCGCTATGGGCGCTGAAACCAACCTTGCGCACCAGGCCCTGCCGGCGAAACTTCACCACCATGTCCATGGCGCCTCCCGGGCCAAAGGCTGTTTCCACATCCTCCGGCGTGGTCAGGGAATGCAGCTGGTAGACATCAAACCAATCGGTATGCAGACGCTTCAGGGACTTATAAAAATCCTTCTCCGCATCGACCGCCTTGCGATTGGTCGTTTTACATGCCAGATAGACATCCTTGCGGTAAGGCCTGAGCGACTTGCCAAGGATCAGCTCGGCATTGCCATAACTGGGAGCCACATCAAAATAGTTGACGCCCGCTTCGACCGCCTGGCTGACATAGCGGTCAGAATCCGCCTGCTGCTCGTTCATGCTGACAATGCCGGCATAGGCAACAGGCGCGACCTGGTACCCGGTTTTGCCCAGGGGGACTTTCTTCATGGATGGATTTCCTTTCATTATGATTCACTCGGATGCGCCAGCAGGTCAATCAGGCGGTTGCTGCGCTTGAGAAATCCCTTGAGCTCCTCACCTTCCAGGGGGCGGGAGGACAGCCGCGCCAGGTCAAACACCTGCTCGATCAGAAGCTGCTGCTTTTCTCCCTCCTCCATGGCGGCAATGGCCTGCACGCTTTTGTTGGCGCGGTTGAGCACCAGGGTATAGCGCTCAGGCAGGTTGTTCTTTTCTCCGTATATCCGGGATATATCCTTGAAGCGGCGCAGCTGCTCATCCTCAGTCAGCATGCCAGGTATGTCAGGATCGGACAGCGCCTCCAGCTGCACCACCAGTTCCGGTTGCTCCAGCACCTCACGGATGCGCTTTTCCAGCGCTTCACGGTCCAGTTCCTTGCCTTCCTCGGTTTCCGCCTGCAGCCCCTTGACATCAGCGTCCACGCGCATAAACTGCATGTCCGCGCCGCCGGCGTATTCCAGGAAGGACATAAAGTTGACATCGATCAGCGTATCCATGATCGCCACATCGATGCCCTTGCTCTCAAAGGGCGCCACACTGGCAGCCTGGCGTGCGGGGTCTGTCGTGTAATAGGCCTTTTTCTCAGCCTTGCCTTCGTTGCGCGCCTTGTACTCATCCAGGGTCAGATAGTCACCCCTGGTGGTTTTCAGCAGCAGGGAACCCTTGACCGCGTCATAAAACTTCCGGTCCGATACGCTGCCGTACTTGATGAAGGGATGGATGTCATCCCAATAGGTCTGATAGGTTTCGCGCTGGCCGGAGAACAACTCATTGAGCTTGTCCGCCACCTTCTTGACGATATGCTGTGACAGCCGCCGGACATAGCCGTCGTTTTGCAGGAAGGAACGGGAGACATTCAGCGGCAGGTCAGGGCAGTCAATGACGCCCTTGAGCACCATAAGGAACTCGGGAATGACCTCCTTGATGTTGTCAGCCACAAACACCTGGCGGTTGAACAGCTTGATCTGACCGTCATGACCGGAAAAATCGCGCTTGATGCGCGGGAAGTACAAAATACCCTTGAGGTTGAAGGGATAGTCCACATTCAGGTGGATCCAGAACAGGGGATCCTCCCAGGTATTGAAGAGCTTTCGGTAGGTCTGCTTGTATTCGTCCTCGCTGCACTCCCGGGGCGCCTTGAGCCACAGGGGGTGGGTGTCATTGATCATCTCCGGGCCGGGCGCTTCCTCTTCGGTCAAAAGCTCCGGCTCCTCCTGCGCCTGCCCGGCTTCGTCCCCAGACCGCTCTGCAGCCTTTTTCTCAGCCTCCTCGCGGCGCTGCCGCTGCGCTTTCTCCTGGCGGGCAATGTCCTCCAGATCCTGGAAATAAACCGGGACCGACATATATCCGCAATATTTATCCAGCACCGCATGCACTGTGGCGCCCTCCAGAAACTCTTTCTCCTCCTCCATAATATGCATGGTAATGGTGGTACCCCTCGTTGTGCGGGCGCCCTCCTCCATCTCATAGCGGATGCCGTCCTCACTGGTCCAGCGCACCGGCTGCGCGCCCTCCTGATAGGAGAGCGAATCGATGGTGACGCGATCGGCTGCCATGAAGGCAGAATAAAACCCCAGACCAAAATGGCCGATGATGCCCGAGGCGTCTTCCCCGGTATAATTCTTAAGGAATTCCTCAGCGCTGGAGAAAGCGACCTGGTTGATATACTGGTCAACCTCCTGCGCGGTCATGCCAATACCGTTGTCCGAAACGCGGATTTCGCCCTTTTCCTTGTCCAGCGTCACCATGACGGACAGCTCCTCGCCTTCCGGGGTGCCTTGAACCATTTTGAGCTTGGTGATGGCATCCACGCCGTTTGAGACGATCTCACGCAGGAAGATGTCCTTGTCTGAATACAGCCAGCGCTTGATGACCGGCATGATGTTTTGAGCGTCAATGGAAATAGTGCCCTGCCGCGGGCTGTTTGCCTGTTGTTGCTGCTTTGTAGCCATGAATGAATCCTCCGGGAAGTATTTGCCTGTTTATTATATCACCCCCTCGCGGGCTGCGCAAGTAAAAATTAGCACTCGTGGTGATCGAGTGCTAATTATGGCAAGATCCGTCTATTCCTTGACGCCGCCAACCGCAACGCCGGCAATGATGTATTTGCTCAGCGCGAAATAGACCACCATCAGCGGCAGGGCGGTCAGGGTGAGCCCGACGTAGATGGAGCCGTATTCAGTGCGGTAGATGTCCCCGCGCAGCTCCTTGACCATCATGGGCAGGGTTTTCATGGTGGGGTTGGACAACAGCATCAACGGGGTGATGTAGTTGTTCCAGGAGCCAATCACCGCCATGATGCCCATGGTTGCCATCGCGGGCATCATCAAAGGCATGACGATCCTGTTGAATGTGAAAAATTCTCCGGCGCCGTCAATGCGGGAGGCCTCCACCAGGGACAGCTGCAGGTTCGCGCTGAGGTACTGCTTGAGGAAGAAGACCGTGCCGGGCGCCGCGATCGCCGGGATAATCAGCGGGATGTAGCTGTTAACCAGGTTGAGCCTGTACATGAACATATAAAAGCCTGTGGCAGTTACCTGGCCGGGAATCATGATGATGGCCAGGATGAAGCCATACAGGAACTTGCTGCCCTTGAAGTTATACACAGACAGGCCGTAGGCGGTCAGCGAGGAGAAGTACACGCTGAGAATGGTCGAGCCAAAAGCGATGATGGCGCTGTTCTTAAAGCCCACCATGATGTCAAACTGCTTGCCGGTGAGGATGTTGAGGTTGTTCCTGAAATAGGTGCTTGGCAAGAGAGAGACGCCCTGCTGGATCTGATAGGTGGAACGCGTGGCGTTGACGATCATCAGCCAGAAGGGCAGCAAGCTCAACAGGCTCAGTGCGATACAGACCACATAGATCATCGTGCGCTTGGAATTGTGCACGCCCGAAGCGTTCAACAGCAGCGCCAAGAGCGGCAGCAGGATCAGCGGGAACTGAAGCCCTGTCATCCTGGCGTCGGTATAAGGGCTTTGGATCGGGAAGGCGCGCAATCTGAGCAGGGCATACAGCAGGACCAGCAAAGCGCCCAGGTTCAGCAAACCCGATACCGTGTACGCCTTGCTGACCAGGCGGGCCCGCCCAAGCAGCATGAGCAGCAAGGCGCCGGCCAGCAGCCCGGCAGCCAGATACACCAGCAGACGGTATTGATCAGTTTGCGGCTGGTAAATCCTGGATTCATTGATGCGGGTCTGGTCAAACAGCAGCTGCGCTGGCAAGTCGGCCTGCGGCAGCAGCGCATAGGTCAGCGCGCTGCCGCTCCCCTGCTGTTTGAGCTCCTCTGCCTGCGCCAGGTATTCGTCAAGGGTCGCCTGGGCTTTTTCTACCTTGGCCTTTTGCTTGTCCAGCTTGTCCTGCGGATCCCCCTGGGCAACATAGCGATCATAGGTCGCCTGATAGTCGGAGACCCTGCGGGTGTACTTGTCGATATCCTTTTGCAGCATGCCCAGCGCATCCTCCGGGAAACGGGCCAGCGGCAGGAACATGGCCAGGATGCTGAGCACAAGGAGGGCTGAAATCAACAGCCATCTTGCCTTTTTCATGACGCCTTCCTCCTTAAGCTCCGCGCAGAATCCCGATCACGCAACACCCAAAACAACATCAGACTGATGATGACGATAAAGATGAACAGAATAATCGAAGCCGCGCTTGCGTAATTGAAGTTGCGCGAGCCGGTGAAGGCCTGCTGATAAATAAAGCGCGCCACGGTGTTGGTGGTTTTGTTGGGATTGCCCTCAGTAAGCAGGTGCGGGATGTCAAACATCTGCAGGCCGCCAATCATGCTGGTGACCAGGTTGAACAGCAGGATGGGCTTGATCAGGGGCAGCGTGATGCGGTAAAAGGTCTGCCGGCTGCTGCAGCCATCCACCAGAGCCGCCTCATACAACTCCGGGCTGATGCCCATGATGCCCGCAATCATGATGATCATCGTGTTGCCGTACCACATCCACCATTGCACGAAGCTGATGATGGTGCGCGAGGCCGTGGTGCTTCTGAAAAATTCAAAGGGCGCGTGCAGGATGCCCAGCTGCTGCAAAAGCGAGTTGGCCGGCGCAATGGGGTAGCTGAAAATGGAGTAAAACAGCACCGCGATGGTAGCGGCCGTGATGATGTTGGGCATGAAAATCAACATCTTGAAGCCGCCGCGGAAACGCAGCCGCATGCGCGAATCGGTAAACCAGCTGGCCAGCAACAAGGCCAGCAGGATCTGTGGTATGAAGTTGGCAATCCAAATCAGCAGGGTGTTGCCGAAAGAGTTCCAGAAATCCCAGTACACCGGGCTGGCCGGATCCATGTACAACCTGAAATTATCAAATCCTATTATCTTGCTGCTGTTGATTTTTCCCCAGCCGATGGCGTCAGACAGCGAGGTGCGGAAAGTAAATACAATCGGATACAGTTGAAAGATAAGAAAGACGATAATAAAAGGCGCCACGAAATAATAGCCGTAGCGGTTATAGTTGACCTTGCTGAGCCCTTTATGTCTTCCTCTGCCGGTACCGGCTACAGACTGTTGCATCACATGTCACCTTTCATGAAAGGTTCAACCGCAGTTCCTGCGAGAGAAACCCGGCCGCCCCCGCCAGGCGGCAGGGGCAGCCAGGGACAGGATTCGGACCGGTCTTACTCAACAATAATGTTGGCAAAAGCCGCAGCGACCGCCGCTTTGAAGTCGGCAATGGCGGTATCCAGATCCTTTTCGCCCTTGATATACGGGGTGGTCACATTGTCAGACCACAGGGTGTTGATGGCGTCGTCATACTCGGTCATGATGGTGCCGTCAGCCAGGTTGGCCGCGGTGGAGAAGGCGGCGTAGTGATCCTGCCCGCCCAGGAAGGGGTTGGGGGTGCCGCCCTCAGCCACGATCTTGTTGACAACGTTGTTGTTGGAGACAAAGTCGCCGCTGTCCTTGGCATAGGTGTACAGGAAATCCTCATCCAGGGTGAAGAAACGGATGAATTCCTTGACGGCAGCCTTCTTGGCATCATCAGCCTCTGCCATCTTGTAGGCATTGGCGCCCAGCCAGGTGCCGCCCCAGGAGTATCCGATCGGGCCATCCACCATGCGCCAGTCGCCGTAGGTGCCCTCGGCGCCTTCGACGATGCTGTCGGTCTCGGCATCGTAGTTGCCGCAGTTGGGCTTGAGCACATAGTGCAGTCCCCAGGTCGGCAAGAGGTAGGTCAGGGTGGTGTCGGACTTCATGCCCAGGAACCAGGTCTCGCTCCAGGCGGAACCCAGGTTGTACAGGCCGTCTTCCTCAGCCTGCTTGGCCAGGTCAAGGTAATCATACAGCACGGGGTCAATGTTGAGCTTGCCGTCCACCACCCAGCCGGCGGCGCGGTTGTACTGGTAAGCATTCCAGATGTCGCCAATGGAGTTGAACATCTTGACAGCGCCCTGGGACTTCTCATTGATCTCCTCAGCGGTCTCCATGAAGGTATCCCAGTCAGCAACCAGCTCCTGGAACTCCTCGGGGCTGGCAACGCCCAGATACTTCTCAGCCAGGGAGGCGCGGTAGAACATCGCACCGGGGGTGGACTGCCAGGCGGAGGCTTTTTGCATGCCATTGCGGCTGTCGGTGCCGATTTGCACCATGGCCGGAATGCTGTTGGCAAAGTCCTCATCAGTGAAGCCCAGCTCGGTCAGGGGCACAGTGGTGTCGGAGTTGACATAGTACTTGACAAAGGCCGCTTCCAGCGCGAAGACATCAGGCGCTTCATCGCCGGTCGGGGCCGTGGCGATGACAGTGTCCAGCTTGTTGCGGTATTCGCTGCCGTCAGTGGGATAGAGCGTGTACTTGATTTCCACATCAGGGTGGGAAGGGACGTAGTACTTGTCGATCATACCGCGCAGTTCGTCGGTAAAAGACCAGACAATCAGGGTGATTTTGGGAGTTTCAGCAAAGGCGACAGCCGCAATGGACAGCATCATCACCAGCGCCATAAACAGGGCTACCAGTTTCTTCATAGAGGGCCTCCTTAATAATGATTACCATCCCGGGACGATGACCGTCCAGGAATCTGGTCAGGAAATGGGGGCGACCGTCTCGCCGCGGATCAGGGATACCGGCACCGTGACAGCGGCCGCTTCACCGCCGGTATCTTTATTGTCAATATGGGACAGCAGCAACCGCGCCGCTTCCCGGCCGATGAGCTCAACATTCTGCCGCACAGTGGTCAGGCGCGGATGGATATATGAAACAAAATCCAGCCCGTCAAAGCCAATAACCGACATGTCCTCCGGTATGCGCAGGCCGGCTTCCCGGATCGCCATCTGACCCCCCAGGGCCGCGTAGTCATCCGGCATCAGGATACAGGTGGGCGGTGTTGGCAAAGCCAGCAGCGCAGATGTTTCCGCACGTGTGCGGTGAATATCCCGATAACGGCTAAAGCGGTGATATTTCGGTTCAACCGGCAGGCCAAGAGAACGCATGGCCTGGATGTAAGCTTTATGACGCTTGTCGGTGACGCTGGAAGCCGCACCGCTGACAAAGGCAATGCGGCGATGGCCCATCTCATAGGCGTACAGCACGGCCTGGCGGATGCCGTCCTCATTGTCCGAATACACCGAGGGGTGGCCCGGATAAGTATGGTCGATGCTGACCAGGCTGATGCCTGCTCCGGCCAGTTCCATAATCTCCGGATCAGAGAAATCTATGCAGGCCACAAAGACGCCATCCAGGTTGCTGTGGCGGCAGTGCTCAAGATAGCTGATGGTGCGCTGGCCAATGGTGCGGTTGAGCAGCATCAGGTCATAGCCCTGCTCCTCCATGGTATCCTTGAAATGCTCCAGCACGCTGACAAAAAAGTCATGAAGCAGGCTGTGGTTGTCATCATCCTTCAGCAGGACGCCAATGATGAAACTGCGGTTGGTTTTGAGCGCCTTGGCAGCGGCGTTGGGCAGGTAGCCCAGGCGGGAAGCGCATTCGCGAATGCGCAGCGCGGTCTTGGCGCCCACGCCCGGCATATGATTGAGCGCTTTGGAAACTGAAGCAACAGAAACGCCGCATTCCCTAGCGATGTCCTTTAAAGTGATCATGGCTGCCCTCCCAAAGCGCATTATTATCGTTTTCGTGACCAGTATATAACCAGATATTTCATTTGTCAAGAATACCCTCGCTGTTTCCTGAATGTATTTTCTTGTATGTACCTGCATTTGCCTGTTCGTCTTTTCAGGTTACGCGTTCAAAGACGCTCTTGTTAATTGAATATCCGCACGGCTTGGGCAGAAAGCCTGTGGGCTGTTCTGTCGGGATTGTCCTGCGGGCGCATGGCCTATGGATTGACGCGCGTGAGCCGGCAGGCTATTCTAATGGCATTGGGAGGAATGAACCATGAGCAGATTGGGTGACCTGTTGCACCTTGAGCGCACACGCCGGAAACTGACAGCCAAAGCTGTTGCCAAGATGGCCGGCGTCAGTGAAAAATATATCCTTGAAGTGGAAAGCGGCACGCGCATTATTCAGGATGACCAGGCAAGGCGCATCCTGCAAAAAATGGGCATGGAGCAGCAGACCGACGCCATGTTTACCCTGGAGGACATCGCGGTCACGGTAGACCTGCAAACCGCGGTCAGCCCGCAGCGCCTGGCCAAAACCAGGGAGGTCCGCCAGGAAAAGGCCGAGAAGGCTGACGGGTCCATCTGGCTGGACGCGCTCAAGGGCGTATTGCAGCATGTGCCGGTGTACAACGCTGTCATGAAGGAAGTTGGCAGCCGGCTGCTGCCGGTCAGCCAGGGCAAAATCGAAGGCGCGCCAGCAGAAAAGGTCTTTTATTTCATGGCGCCGGACAACCGCATGCGCGGTTACCGGGTCCAGAAGGGCGACCTGGTGCTGGTCATCCCCACACAAAGCGCTGAAGACGGCAAGATGATGCTGCTGGACACTCCCCTGGGCAAGCAGCTCTATGTCATCAAGCTGTTGCCGCGGTACCAGCTGCTGCTCCAAAGCTTCGACAAGCAAAGCGAAGCCGAGGTAGCCGCGATGGCGGATGTGCGCGTCATTGGCAAATGCGTGCGCCTGGAAGCGGAACTATGAAATGATCCTCCCTGACAAGAAAGGCAGATGCTGAATCATGGTTCGATTGTTCCGTTCCAAAACGCTGCAGCAATACCTGTTGATTTTGACCGGTTGCATCATCAGCGCAGCGGCCTATCCCCTGTTTTTGGAGCCAAACCATATCGCCCCGGGCGGGTTGACAGGGCTGACCACCATTCTGAACTACTACTTCGGGCTGCCCATCGGACTGACCAGCCTGGTGCTCAACATCCCGCTGCTGATCCTGGGCTGGCGTATGATTGGAGCCAAGTTTATCCTGCGCACCATCATCGCAACCGCGCTGTTCTCTGTGAGCATCGACCTGATCGATGTAAAGCCGCTGGTGGAGGATCCCATGCTGGCCGCGCTGGGCGGCGGCGTGCTGCTTGGTATCGGGCTGGCATTGATTATGCGCGGCAATGCCACTACCGGCGGCACAGACCTGTTGGCGCGCATCGTGCATCACCATGTGCCCGCGATCACGGTAGGTTTCTTTTTGTTGATCTTCGACCTGGCGGTGATTGTGCTGGCATGGATTTTCCTGAGCGTTCAGCACGCGATGTACGCGGTGGTATGCGTTTTTATCTCCTCCAAGGTGCTTGACCAGGTGCTGACCGGCTTTGGCACAGACAAGGCCTGTTACATCATCAGCAGCCAGACTGAGGTGATTGAGCGGCGCATCATGGCGGAGCTGGACCGCGGCGTGACCCGTTTTGACGCGGTGGGCGCCTATTCCGGCAAACCAGGCAAGATGCTGCTGTGTGTGGTAGGCCGCTTTGAGGCGGTCAAGGTCAAGACCATTGTGTATGAGGCGGACGAGCACGCCTTTATGTTCATCACGGATACCCATGAAACCCTTGGCGAAGGCTTCGCCAAACTCAAACAGGAGGATGACTGATGGCTTATCAAGCCCTCTACCGCGCCTGGCGGCCAAAGACTTTCTCTGAAATGGTGGGGCAGGAAGCCATTGTCCGCGCGCTGTCCAACCAGGCTGCCGGCAAACGCGTTGCGCACGCCTACTTGTTTTGCGGCAGCCGCGGCACCGGCAAAACCAGCGCGGCGCGCATCATGGCCATGGCCATCAACTGTGAGCATCCGGACAAGGGCGATCCCTGTCTGGTTTGCCAAAGCTGCCGGGCGCTCATGAGTGAAACCACGCTGGACGTGTTTGAGATGGACGCCGCCAGCAACAGCCGGGTGGAGGAAATCCGTGAGATGCTCTCCCGCACGGATTACCCGCCGCAGTTTGTCAAATACAAGGTCTACATCATTGACGAAGTGCATATGCTGTCCAACGCCGCCTTCAACGCACTGCTCAAAACCTTGGAAGAACCGCCGGAATACATGGTCTTTATCCTGGCGACCACTGAGCCTCAAAAGCTGCCCGCCACCATTTTGTCGCGCTGCCAGCGTTATGACTTTGGCCGGATTTCTGAACAGGAGATCATATCCCGCCTCAAGCAGGCGCTGGTGGATGGCCTGAGCGCTGAGGAAGGCGCCCTGCGCCTGATCGCTGCGGCTGCCCAGGGGAGCATGCGCGACGCCTGGAGTCTGATGGATATGTGTCTGGGGGCAGAAAAGCACCTGACCCAGGAAAACGTGCGCCTGGCCCTGGGCACTGTGAGTGAGGATTTCTTGTTCGAGTTTGCCCGGGCGCTGCTGGACGCCGACACCGCATCCGCCCTGGCATTGACCGACCGGCTGATGAAGGGCGGCCGGGATGTGCAGGTGTTTTTGCGGGAGTTTAACGCGCACCTGCGCCAGGTGCTGGCTGTCAAATGGACGGGCAGCGGCATCCGCGACATCACGCCCGACCAGGAAGCGCGCTTTCTGGAAGCAGCCGGGGAAGCCTCGGCGGATACGATGCTGTTCATCCTGGAGCAGTGCATGCAAGCCGAGCAGGAGTCCCGCTGGTCGATGTCTCCCCGCGCCGTACTGGAGCTGTTTGTCCTGCGCAGCACGCAGCTGCAGGACCGCCTGGACCTCAGCGCCCTGATGTCGCGCGTCGGCACGCTGGAAAGCCGCATACAGCGGCAGACAGGTGCCACTATCCGGCAAGCCCCAATACAAGCACAGGCTGCCGCAGAGGATGAAATAAAATCCACGCCGGGACACATTCCCATTGAACCCCAGGCATTGCAGGAGCAGCACAGCCAGGCGCCGGCAGATGAACCGGCTGAGCGGGTTCCGCAGACGGATCTGCAGGCATCCGGGGAGCCGCAAGCGAGCGCACAGCCATCCATCCTGCCCCTGACAAAGGCGCCGGACACGGCGATGCCGGCGCAGCGCACCCCCAAGGAAGCCTGGAACCAGATGCTCAAACGTCTGGAGAAGGAAGAGGCCGGACTGTATGCCATGGTCAACCAGGGGAAATACGGCGGCTTCCAGGAACAGACCTTTTTCCTGACGATGGACACCAGGGACAGCATTTATGCCTCCCTGCTCAATGATGAAGAGCGGTCAGGCATCATCGCGCGCTTGCTGTCTGACCTGATGGGGCAGCAGGTGTTCTTCAAGGCGGGCGAAAACCCCGGCATCGCCGATCAAACGCACACCAGCCAAACGGAGGAGCATCTGGCGGCCCTTGCCAGGGTATTTGGCCGGGATAAAATTGTGCTTAAAAAGGAGTAGTACAAGCGGGCACCGCCTATCCATACGCCACCGGAGGCGTGGATATTTAACGTCTTGCACGGTTCACACCCACCTCATCGCCTGATTTCAATGTAAATTTCGCTTCTCCCCCACTTCTTCCCCGGCTCAGGCCTACGGCCAGGATTTGTTCATATAAATGAAAAGATTCTGTCAATGTGTTATAATATTTGAGGCTGAATTTTAACAGTCCAGCCGCGCAGCGCATGATCATACCGGGAGGAATCGCTGATGAGCGAAAACAGATCCAGATATTCCAGCGCGCCGCTTCATGATATGCGGCGCAGGCCGCCCAAGCCGCCGGAGCAGACGCCCCGCGACAACAGGCCTGATGACAGCTCACCAAATGGCAGCCATATCTTTTTACAGGTGCTGTTGATTGTTGTCCTGCCGCTGTTGTTTGTGATTTCCCTGTTTATGAAGAACAACAGGTTTTATTGGGTTTTTGTGGTCTCCAGCCTGGTTTGCCTGGGGATGATGTACCTGATGAGAGCCTTTGTGCCCAACGCCAGGCGCGTGTTGAGCGTCATTCATGCCGCGATGATTGTGGTGGCCTTGTTTGCTATCCTGATCTCCGGCCAGCCGGCTGCAGACCAGGTGACGCAGTCGGCACAGGATCATCAATCCATTTTTTCCGACAACACCACGGCCAGTCTGGCCGCCATGAACGAAAGCCTGGCCGCTTTGAAGCAGGAAGAACCTCCCCCCAACACCGGCACCGCCTCCCTGGCCCAGCAAAAACTGGAGCAGTTTATGAACGCCTGGGGCAACAAAGACTATGCGACCATGGTCAGCCTTTCCGCTCCCAACTGGGTCAATCAGTATGAAACCCAGCGGGATGCTGAAACCGGCATCTTCCACCTGAGCGCCATCCGTATACCGGTCAGCTATCAGATCATGGGCGTGTCCGGCAATGACGCGGACCAGACGCGCACCATCACCATGCAGGCTGCCATCAACAAAAGCGACGGAAAGGAACCCTTGCTGTACAATTTTCAGATCCTGATGATTCGCTCCAACAATGAATGGTATGTGGATCCCAACTCCATCTCATCCTCACAGGTGGTGCAGCAGGCAGCGCCCCAGGCACAGCAGAACCAGCAGGCTCAAAATCAAACCCAGGTGCAGGCGCCGGCAGCGGGGGGCGTGTCCACACCCAACATCGGTGCTGCCCGCTCCGACACAATCCTGTATTACAATCAGGATGGCGGCGAGTATTATCACCTCGACCCCAACTGCTCTTCGATCGGCGCGCGATACCGGCCCCTGACCGCGATGTTTTATTACCGCGATGTATCCAGTGAAACGTTCAAGAACCTCAAGCCCTGCCCGCATTGCAAGGCGCCAGCACGGCCATGAAGTACCATATTGACACCATCCCCATATGGGACGCGCTTCACACCAACAGCGAGTGTCCGCTGTGCGCCTTGCGCCGCAAAACCGAGCGGCTGCTGATTGCGCGCAACCTGGGCGCTGCCGTGATGTCGCCGGACACACGGCTGAAGGTAAACGAGAAAGGCTTTTGCCCCCACCACCAGGTCATGCTGTATAACCAGCCCGGCGGCAACCGCCTGGGACATGGATTGATGATGCTGTCCCATCTGCAAACCCTGCGCCCCAAGCTGGAGCGGGCACTGAACAAACCCGGGCAGTCAGGGCATGCCAGGACCGGCCTGGCACGGATGTTCAGCCGGGCCGGGAACAATCAGGCGGAGCAGGCGCGCAGCCCGCTGAGTGATCTGGCGGGGAGTTGCCTGATTTGTGATGAGCTGCGTGTACAAAGCCGGCGCCAGGCTGCCAGCCTGCTGCACCTGTGGAAGACAGACAAGGCCTTCCGCGATGCCTTCGCCCGCTCCAAGGGGCTGTGCCTGTCCCACACGGAGCTTACCATCGCCATGGCAGACGAGCTGCTTGCAGGGAACACGCTGGAGACGTATATCAAAACAGCCCGGGCGCTGCTGTCCGAGAGCCTGGCACGGCTGGAAGAGGAACTGAACTGGTTTACCCAGAAATTTGATTACCGCAACGCGCAAAAGCCCTGGGGCGACTCCAAGGACGCGCTGGAGCGCACTGTCAACAAGCTGCGCGGCTGGTGCCTGGGCAGCGAGCCAATGCAAGATGAGCCGTAAGCTTTCTTTCAGCGGACGCCTGATGACGATCCTGCTGGCGCTGTGCGCCCTGACGGGCACCGGGGCAGGCGCTCAAGCGCAGATGCTGGGTTACAGCGAACCCGGCCGGACAGCTCAGGTGGAAGCGGTGCTGTATTTCCGTTATCTGGACAGCGCGTGGCTGGGACAGGAGCAGCGCAGCATTCAGGTGAGGCAAACAGAAAGCCTGGAGCGCGCCCTGGTCCAGGCACTGCTGGACGGCCCTCAGGACAAGGCGGCCTTCCCTCAGCCGCTCTTTGCAGAGGGGACCAGCATTATCAATGTGCTGGCAGAACGCGACAGGCTGTTCGTGACCCTTTCCCGGGAGGTCATGGATCCTCTGCCCGGGGAGAACGCCGGCGCCGGTAAACAGGAAGCGGTGATGCGCCGCACGCTGGCCATGGCCGCGCTGGTGAATACCCTGAGTGAATCCGGGGATTTTCGCAGCGTGCAGGTGCTTGTGCTGGACGAGCCGGGAGTTACCAAGTCCATGCGCTTAAGCCAGCGCTATTACCTTGAGGACAGCGATGACCTCCCCCCGCCGCTGACCCGGCGGGAGCAGGCGATCATCACCCCGGGGCACGCAGCTTCCGCGATCCTGGAGCATTGGAAATCCCAGGCCTGGTCTCGTTTTCTGGAGATGGTGACACCCGGCGGCGCAGGGCCGCGCCACGGGCCCCTCAAGACAGCCACGCTTCCTTTGCTGATCGAATGGGAGGTCTCCACAGGCAGCATCAGCCCTGACGGACGCAGCGCCGTGGTTGTTTTGGACCTGGGCGTGCAAACCACATCCGGTCGGCGGCAGGATGTGACATGCTTCCCGCTCATCCTGCTCAACGAAGGCCATGGCTGGCGAATCCGGCAGCAATCCCTTGTGCAGATCCTGGATTTATTGGAATGAATAAGATATCAAACAGCAAGCTTCTCCGCCTGGCTGCCCTGCTGGCCATCCTGACCCTGCTCAGCGGGTGCATGGCTTCCATCCCGGTGCGCCAGGACGGCGAGCAGACCTTGCCACCGGTCGCCACCCAATACCCGGCGCCGCTGGGGGACGCGACGGACGGCCTGGTTCAGTCAGTGCTGCTGAGCCTGCCAAATGCCCGGACCGGCAGGCTGGAATACCTGCAGGAGCGTCTGCTGGTCAGCCACAATCGCCACCCTGCGGAGTACGCCATCCGGCGCTTGTTTACCTATTCGGGGACCACGCAGACCGCGCCCCTGTGCAGGGAGACGATTCTGAGCCTGAATCCAGGCTCGGCCATTGAGATCTCCGGCGGAACGGCAACGGTCAACCTGGGTCCAAGCGCACTGTCCATCTCCGACCAGGAGCGATACCTGGTCAGCCGAGCGATCGCCAACACCCTGGCACAGTGGGGTGACATTCATTATGTCAACGTGCTCATCAACAACCGCCAGCCCGGCCTGGATACAGCAGCCACCATGCCGGTTGGCAGCCTGTCCAGGATGTCTGACGGTGACATCGCCGGCCTGTGGGATGCCGTCAGCCGCAAACCTGCCTTGGCAGGCAGCCCCTACACCGCAATGGCCACGCTGTACTACCCGGTCAGCGCCGGGCGCGGCATCGTGGCCGCCCCGGGCTTGGTCAGCTCGCAGGATCACAGCCTCACAGGTTTTGTGAAAGCGCTGCTGGAGGCCTTGTCCGGCCAACCCGAGGGTCTGCCCATCCCGGTACGGGTTCCGGACTTGCTGACCATGCTGGCCCAGGAGCCTGTCATCACGGAGGCGGCCGGCGCAACCGGGCGTGTCATCCAGCTTCATTTTCACGAAAGCCTCAATGAGGCCTTGATCGGCGCCGGGATTCCGCGCTCTGTCATGATGGCTTCCCTGACCTACACGCTGACCACCTTCGTGCCCCTGACCAGCGGCCTGACGGTCACCATCGGCCAGGAACCCATCATGGCCGTGGTGCCGGCAGGGCTGTACGAAGGGGCCGGCGAAGAGATCCTCTTCGAGAACGGGCTGATGCAAAGAGCTCAGTTCAATCATTTCCTGTTGAATTACTGCACCCTGTATTTTGCCAACGCACAGGGCAGCCTGTCGGCCAGCCTGCGTCCCATCCCCTACTACCAGGCATATAACCCGCGTTATTTATTGGGCCAGTTGATGCTGGGGCCACTGAACACCGACAGCACCGGCGGGCTTGCGCCCGTGCTGCCGGAAGGGCTCAAGGACGCGGACCTGCTCGGCCTGACGCGTCAACAGGATATGGTGCTGGTCAATATCTCAGGAAAACTGCGCGAGTTGTCCAAAGACATGAATGCGCAGGAAGAGCTGCTGATGGTGTACGCCATGGTCAACACCCTGACCCAGCAGGGCACTGTCAGGCGCGTCCTGCTGTACCTTGACGGGCGGCAGGAAGGCGCCGTGGTGCATACGCTGGATTTGTCCGGCGCCTTCCTGCGCAATGAGGGAATCATTCAATAAAACAACCTGATCGTGATGATCAATATAAAACCAGATATTATAAAATCCACCTGAACTCTCCGGGCGGTATTGTTTATCCTTTGTTCAGAGGGAGAGTCACAGTAAAGACCGCTCCCTGGCCGTCTTCGCTGCTTACCCGGGCGGTGCCGCCATGCAGGTTGACATACTGCTGGACGATCGACAATCCCAGCCCTGTCCCGCCTGAATCGCGTCCACGCGCTTTGTCCACACGGTAGAATCGGTCAAACACATGAGGCAGGCTGTCACGCGGGATGCCCGGCCCGCTGTCTGAAACCGTCAGCACCGCGTCGCGCCCGACGCGCTGCAGGCTGACTTTGATCCAGCCCTTGACCGGGGTGTACTTGACCGCGTTCTCCATCAGGTTGTAGACCACCTGCTGCAGTTTGGCCTTGTCCGCATACATATCGCAGCTGTCGGCCAGCTGCAGGGTGATGGTTTGCTCGTTTTGCTCGGCAATCATTGCCAGGCGGTGTTGGGTATCTTTGACAATCCCAGCCAGGCTCATGCGCTCGCGGTTCAGGCGGGTGGAATGGGAATCAGCGTGCACCAGGGTAAGCAAATCGGACACCAAAGAGGACAGGCGGTCGATCTCCTGATTGACATCGCTCAAAAACTCGGTGCGCAGCCCGGCATCCATCTCCGGCTGATAGATCAGGCTCTCTATCATGATTTTCATGGTGGCCAGCGGTGTCTTCAGCTCATGGCTGGCATTGGAAACAAACTGGTTGCGCGTCTGATTGAGCGACTCCAGCTGATCGGACATGGTATTGAAGGCAAGGGCCAGCTGCCTGACTTCACCGCTGCCGCGCACCTTGGCGCGCACGCCCAAATCACCCTTGGCCATGGACTGGATCACGCCGGTCATATCGCTGATGGGGCGGGCAAGCACCTGGGAAAAGATCATGCCGGCAAGCACCGCCGCCAGCGCCACGCCTGCAAACAGGAGAACCATGTTGTTTTGCAGCGTCATCAGGCTTTGCATCATTTCTCCCACGGAGGAGATCATCAGCAGCACGCCAATCACATGGGAGGACTGGACAACGCCGGCCGTGGCATAGCCTGCCCACTCGTCACTGGGCAAAAAGCTCAAAAGGGGCATGCGGGTGGCAGGATTGTCAGGCTTGACCGAATGAATGCCATAATCGGCGGTCTGGCCGGAGACCAGGATGCTGACCACCTCCGGATAGTGCAGCCGCCTGCCCATGGCCTGCTGATAGCTGTCGGACTGGACCTTGCCATCGCTGTCCAGCAGCAGCACGCGGCTGCCCAGTTCAGCGCCTGCCTTGCGCACCACCTCATCAATGCCGCGCGCGTCCATGCTGCCCAGGCTGTCAGCTGCCTGCACAGCCCATTTTTCAAGCCCTGCGCGGTCTGCGCGGATGCGCATATCAAACAGGTAGTTGCCCAGCATATTCATGAGGGTTCCCGCCATCAGCAAAAACGAGAGCCCGATAATGAAAAAAAAAGCCAGCATGACTTTCCATCGTATGCTGGCGAAAGGCCTTCTATTCATCCCGGTCTGTGAAATAATAGCCAACACCCCATTTGGTAAAGATAAACTCTGGCTGGGTTGGGTTGCGCTCTACTTTCTCACGCAGACGGCGGATGTGTACATCCACGGTGCGCTCATCGCCCGCGTAATCATTCTTCCATACGGCGTCAAGCATCTCCTCGCGGCTGAACACCCGGCCGCGGTTGTTGATGAACAGGTTGAGCAGGTCAAACTCCTTGGCAGTAAGGCGGATATCCTTGCCGTCCAGGCTGACGGAGCGGTTGACCGTGTTCACAGCCAGGTCACGTACCTTGACTACCTTTGGCTCCTCAGCGCTCCCGGCAGGCATGGTGCGGCGCAGAATGGTCTTGATGCGGGCTTTGACCTCAAGGATGTTGAAGGGTTTGGTCATGTAGTCATCCGCGCCGTATTCCAGACCCAGAATCTTGTCCATATCCTCGCCCTTGGCAGTCAGCATGATGATGGGGACATTGCTGGTTTCGCGGATACGCTGGCAAACCGTAATGCCGTCCAGCTTGGGCAGCATCACATCCAACAAAATCAAATCCACCTGATTGTTGGCAAACACCTCAAGCGCTTCCTCGCCATCATATGCAACCAGCGTCTCGTAGCCATCCTTTTCCAGTGTGAATTTTAAGCCTTTGATCAGAATCGGCTCGTCATCCACCAGCAGTATGCGTTTCGCCACCTTGGATCATTCCTTCCTTGCCATCAAAGAGCGTGTTTCTATAAATTTGATTATAGCAAATCAAAGCAGAAATGCAAGCAATTTGAAACAAAGGCTTCATAGATTGGACACACTGCGGCGCGGTCGCCTGCCATCCTGCCCTGCTTGAGGCTTTACAGGCCGCGAAGATCGCCCTTGTTTACAGCGGCACGCAGACACAGCCAGGTCATGACTGTATCAAACCGCGCATCATGCAACCCGGCCTCCCCCTCACCGAACAATGCCGCTGTCCGCTCCTGCACCTGCTCCGGCGTGATGTCATAGTACGCGGCCAGCTCGCTGAGCTTTGGGGGCTTGGGGCGGCCGGTAACAACCTTGGGCTTCATATTCATGATGCCCGAGGCATAGTTCATGGTGCAAAAGGTGTTCAGGCGCTTGAGCCTGAGTCCCAAGCGTTCCATTTCTACCCGCAAGTAGCGCTCATCAGCACGGACATTGTGCCCTGCTACTGTACCGGCGGCGTTGAAAACCGTGAGGATTTCCGCGGCCTTGTCCTCAAACCAGGCGCCTTTGGACAATTCTTCAAGCATTTCCTTGCTGAAGCCGTGAACTTCCTGCGCTCCCGGGGACATGTCATCCACCGAAAAGAAATAATTCCTGGCGGTGATTTCGCCGTCCTGCTCAAGCAGATAGGCCAGCTGGCATATCTGGCCGGGCTCCAGGTCGGTCGCTTCGGTGTCAAACACCAGCAGGGAACCGGCCATCAGTCCAGACCCTCTACCTTTTCAACAGCCTCCCTGCGACCCAGCACCAGCAGGTTATTCCCGGCAGCCAGCCTGGTCTCCGCGCGCAGATCCATTTGGATTTCACTGTCGCGGTAGATTGCCAGGATGGATACGCCGTAACGCTTGCGCACGTCGATCTGCTGAAGGCTGCGCTCTTTCCAGGTATCCGGGCAGGATATGTAAGAGATCTGGTAACCGCTGGGCAGGTTGATCAGATCCAGCACATGCGGATTGACCATGGAACGCGCGATGCGCTCACCCATGTCGCGCTCAGGGAAAACAACCCTGTCAACACCCAGCTTGAGCAGCACCTTGGCATGCATGGCATCCGAGGCCTTGGCAACCAGGTACCTGGCACCCATCTCCTTGCACAGCACCGTCATAAGGATGGAATGTTGCAGGTCATCCCCGATGGCGACCACAGCCGCGTCGAAATTGCGTATTCCCAGCGAGCGCATGGATTCCTCATCAGCGGGCGCCACCTGAATGGCATTGGTCACATAAGGCGTGATGGCCGCCACGCGCTCTGCCGAGGCATCAACCGCCAGCACCTCATGCCCCATTTCGTACAGGGTCTTGGCCAGCGCCGAGCCAAAGCGTCCAACACCGATGATCAGATACTGCTTGCGTTTATTGTCTGTCATGATCTCTCCTTCAGGTCGGCTGAGCCCTCAGCCGACAATGATTTGCTCCTCCGCATAGCGGATGCCTTGAGCCTGGTTGGCAAAACGGCTTGAAAAGCTGAGCATCATGGTCAGCGGTCCAACCCGTCCCAAATACATCAATACGATCAGCCACATACGGGACGGCTGGCTCAGCCGGCCGGTGCCCAGGCTGGACAAGCCCACCGTAGCCAGGGCTGAGACCTGTTCATATATCAAATCCAGCATGCGAAATCCCCGGCCCTCCTCACTGAGCGACAGAAAGACAGCGCCGAGCATCAGCAACACAAAGTTAATGACAAAAATGCTCAGCGCCGTGCGGATGACCGCCAGCGGCAGCCTGCGGCGAAAGGCATTGACATCGCTGTTGCCATAAAACACGCTGCGAATCAGCACCGCCAGCACAAAGATGGTGGTGGTTTTGATGCCGCCGCCGGTGGACGCCGGAGAAGCGCCAATGAACATCAAAATTGCGCTGACGATCAGGCTGCCATCCCGCATGCCGTTTTGCTCAAATGAGGAAAAACCGGCCGTGCGGGTCGTGGTTGACTGGAACCAGGCGTTGTTGAGCTTGTCAAATGCCCCAGCGCCCTCAAAGGCCAGGGTGCGCGGGTTATTCCATTCCATCGCCGCAAAAAAGACCATGCCCGATACCAGCAGCAAGATGGTGGTGACAAGGACGATTCTGGTATGCAGGCTTGTTTTTCGCAGACGGAAGCCATGGTCTGCCAGGTCCGCCACCACAGCAAAGCCTAATCCGCCGATAATAATCAATAAGGAAATGGTGCTCAGCACAAGGGGATTCTGTTGAAACTGTCTCAGGCTGCCGGCGGCGCCAAACAGGTCAAAGCCTGCGTTGCAAAACGCGCTGACAGCGTGGAAAAAACCATAGTATATTCCTGTCCATACGCCATAGCGCGGAATAAATTGGCTGGACAAGACAAGCGCGCCGGCCAATTCCACCACAAACACAATCCCCATGAAGCGAAGCGCGGTGCGCACCGCGCCGGACAGCCCGGGCATGCTCATGGTCTCATGCAGCAAAACGCGGTTGCGCAGGGAAATGCGCCGCCTTGCCAATACCAGCACGGAGGTGGCAAACAGCATAAAGCCCAACCCGCCCAGTTGAATCAACAGGATAATGATCAGCTGCCCAGTAAGCGAATACGTCCCCGCGGTGTCCACCACTGTCAGCCCGGTCACACACACTGCGCTGGTCGCGGTAAACAAAGCGTCCAGCGGCGTGAGAGCAACGCCATCCCGCGTTGAAAACGGCAGCCAAAGCAGAACCGCGCCCAGCAGGATCATCCCCAGAAAGCCTATGGCCAACACACGCGACGGGCTAAACGCGGATTGTTTTTTCTTCAAGAATGTCATGATATCTGCCCCGCATAAAAAAGAGGGCTGCGACAAAATCCTCCGGGGGCGCAACCCTCCATGGTGAGATGACAGGATGCCTCAGCGGTCAGGCTGCTTGCTGTCCTCGTCCTCATCATCGTCTTCTTCATGCTCGGGAAAAAAGGGCTGCTGACATTCAGGACATAGGTAGTCCTCGTCAAAATCAAAATCCGTAATATCGAAGCGGGTGGTTGCCCCGCAATGAGGACACTCGTACTCAACGACGGATTCACCGTCTGTTTCATCCTGATCGCTCAGGCTGTCAAAATCGGTAAAGTCATCGTCGTCATCAAACACGGCATCCTCCAAAGCGGACAAATCATCCTCCAAATCGGACAAATCCTCATCCATGTTTTCGAGGTACTCATTCATCTCATCCTGACCTTCCTGCAATTCGGCGATCTCATCAGCCATCTCTTCCAGGACTTCCAGGATCTTCAACAGGAAACGCTGGTCCTGTTTGTCTTCCCTCAGGTTCATGCCTTCCGCCAAACCCTTGAGATACTCTACTTTCTTGAACAGATCACTCATTTCTTCCTCCTTATGATGCGCGTCAGTTATGACCTTGACAGGTATTCGCCGGAACGGGTATCAATCTTGATCACATCGCCAATGTTGATAAACAGCGGCACCATGAGCTCGAAACCGGTTTCCGTAGTGGCCGGCTTGTAGGTGGTGGAAGCGGTGTCACCCTTGAAACCGGGCTCAGTTTCAGTAATCTCCAGATCCACAAAGTTGGGGGCCTCCACTGAAAAGGCCGCGCCCTTGAAGAAGCGGATGTTGACATTGGTGTTTTCCTTGACAAACTGAATGGCTTCTTCCACCTGGGAATGGTTCAGCGGGATCTGCTCAAAGGTTTCTGGATCCATAAAATAGTAGAGATTGCCATCATTGTACAGGTATTGCATCTCTTTGGTCTCAATGATGGCGTGCGGCATTTTGTCCGAGGGGTTGAAGGTACGCTCGACCACGGTGCCTGTCATGATGTTCTTGATTTTGGTGCGCACAAAGGCTGCGCCCTTTCCGGGCTTGACATGTTGGAAATCCACAATGCTCCAGACGCCATCCTCCCATTCAATGGTGATGCCCTTCCTGAAATCGCCTGCCGTAATCATGTATTGTCCTCCATCCTGTTTAGAATCTTATAAAATCCTCAGCTCACGCGGGGCCTTGACCAGGCTGCGCGCGCCACCGTCCGTAATCAGACAGGTGTTCTCAATCCTGACGCCGCCGATGCCCGGCAGGTAGATCCCCGGCTCCACAGTGACCACATGGCCGGGCACCAGATCATCCTCACATTTGGGGCTCAAGCGGGGAGCCTCATGGATGTCAATGCCCACCGCATGACCCAGGCCATGGCCAAAGTATTCGCCATAACCGGCTTCGCCAATGATGCTGCGCGCGAGCGCGTCCACCCCGTTGCACGGTTTTCCGGGCGCCAGCATATCCTGGCAGGCCATCTGAGCCGTCAGCACGATGTTAAAAATCTCCAGCATTTTTGCGGAGGGCTGCCCCAGGCTGATGGTCCGGGTCATGTCAGAACAATACCCCTTATACTGCGCGCCAAAGTCGAGTGTAATCATATCGCCTTGCTGTACCACGCGCTCCCCTGCGACCGCATGGGGAAGAGAGCCATTGGGGCCGGAGGCAACGATGGTGCTGAAGGCAGTAGCCTGCGCGCCCAATTCCAGCAAGCGGTTGTCCAGCAAACGCTTGATATGAATCTCGCTCATGCCGGGTTTAATCCATCCACATATGTCTTCATAGGCCTGGGAAGAAATCCCGCAGGCTTTTTCCATCAGAGCGATCTCCTCCGCATCCTTGATCTGGCGCAAGGCCTCAGGCTGGTTGGCAAGCGCCTCAAGCTTTATCTGCCCCAGGGCTTCGGCCAGCTGCGCAGCGGCACGCACTGTCAGGAAATCATCCTCATACAGCGCGCTGGCTATGCCGTTTTCGTTCAGTACATCTGCCGTGACCTGCGCATGGTTGCGCTCATTGCTGACGCTGCGCACCAAAAAACCGGGCGCCTGGGCCTGCGCCTGCTCCACATATCGGAAATCCGTCACAATCGCGCAAAAATGATGCCCGATGATCAACAGTCCCTCGCCGATATAGCCGCTGAGATAAAACATGTTGGACGGCTTATGGATAAGAATGGCGGCATCCCCGCGCAAAGCGGTCTTCCTGATGAGCCTGTCGACCCTGTTCATGAACTCATGCGCTCCTTCTTGAAATTCCAAGGGAATTATAGCACATCTGAAGCAGTATTGGCTACACCCGGGCTGACGCAAACCGGGGAAAGCGTCTTCAGAGCCTCCTGATAGCTTGCCAGCAGCTGACCCGCGTCCTCCCGCTATGGCGCCCCGGCTTTCCTTTATCTTTGAAAAACGGATACGCGCCCGCCGTGCCCGCTGTATCCAAGCCCTGCTTCCACCTCGCAAGGCATCCACCGTCTGCCTGAAGCCGGCTGCGTAAAAGCTGTCGGAATTGCCGGCCGGGCCAAAGCGCAGACCCTTGTTTTCCGGACTCACTGTGCGTTGGTCCGCCGGTCATAAGCCTCCCACAGCGGGGCGTAGACGCTGACGGCATACTCATGCTCCGCCAAGGTCTTTGAGAAGTGCAATTCACCGGAATCCGGATTCTTGGAACAGAAATACAAATAACCTTCTGACAAAAACTGCTCATCCGGATACAGCGCCGCCTGAATTGCCATCGGCGAGGGATTGCAGATGGGGCCGGGCGGCAGGCCCTGATGCAGGTACGTGTTATAGGGCGACCGGACCCCGAGATCCTCCCGGTTGAGCGCCATCCTGGTCGTACCGGTGACATATTTGATGCTTACATCGCTGCCCAGCGTCATGTCCCGGCGCAGCCGGCCATGAAAAACTGCGGATACGCGGGCAAAATCGCCTGTTTTGGCTTCCTTCTCGATCAAAGACGCCAGGGTGATGACCTGATCCATGCTGAAACCGATCTCCTCACCGCGCGTATGCAGCGGCTCCTTGTACACGGACTCGGTCTGGGAAAGCAGTTTTTTGATGATGTCATCCATGGAAGCGTCAGTATAAACCTCATAGGTATCCGGCGCCAGGTAGCCTTCCAGGGCATATTTCCGCTGGGCGGCATTCGGTGCGGACAGGACGTCTGCAATATAATAGTAGGCGGCAAACTCACTGCCTGCGCGGCATTTCTCAAGGAACAGCGCCCTGTCGCTGATGGCGCCTTCCTTGAAAAGATAATCCGCGATATTCTCAACATTCCAGCCGGGAATGATTGTGATGTTGCGCACAATGGGCCTGCCGTCCCCGCTGGTCAGCTGGTCGGCGATCTGGTTGATGGTCATGCTGCGGCTCAAGGTGTATTCACCAGCCTGAATTTTCTGGCCAAAACCCATAAAGTCCGCAAAGTACTTGAAAACTGAGCGGTTCCTGATCAGGTTCTGGTTTTGCAGGTTATTGGATACCCGTGTCAGGCTGTCCCCGGAAGCCACTGTAAATGTGATGGGAGTAGTGTCCTTCGGGTCAACCGGGTCGATAAAGACTGCGGAGATCTTCCCCCAGGCCATGGACACCAGGCCAATCACCAGCAATAACGCGCACGCGAAAATCAGCACCGGCCGTACCAGGTTCCACAGCCAGCTGTACCAATACAGGCCGTATTCCCGTTCCTCTATCAGGGTGTCATGGGTATAGTCCCGAAACTTATCGCGCTTCATGCTATTCAATGCCGGGCAACTCCAGCTGGATGCCGGCTGCCTGCGCGATGATGTTGTAAATATCCGCCAAAACCTGTTGCAGATGCATTTCTGCCAGCAGGAAGGCGGAGGTGTCCGTGCCGGCGAAAAGCAGGGATGAAATCTGCTGGAAGCGGCTCATCTCTTCTCCGGGCAGCGGCTGACCGGACACTGCGGACATTTGAACAGATACCTGCAGGCGCTTGTATTCCTTCAACAGCGCTCTGGCGGTCTCGCTTTCATCAACAATGCTTTTAAGTCGCCGGTATTCTTCGACCTCCGCCGATTCACGTATCTGTTTAGCCAGGGCATTGGCCAGGTCGTAATTCATGGGCTCCCCTCTCCTGAAGAAAAAACTGCCGCGATTTTTACAGCCTTTCGGCCGGAACCGCGGCAGTTTATTTTAGCATACTCAGCCCAAATCAACAATCACCGGCAGGATCATGGGGTTTCGCTTGATCTTGTCATTGAGGAAACGGCGCAGCTCATCCTTGATACGGTTCTTGATAACAGGCCAGTCTGAACTTGAGATGTGCTCATAGGAGTCAATAATGCTGCGGACCACCTCGCGTGAATCCTCGATGATATCCTCATTCTCACGGACAAAAACAAACCCGCGGGAAATGATGTCAGGCCCGGAAATCAGGGTGTCGTGCGTGCGGTCAAAAGCCATGGCAACAATAATCAGGCCTTCCTGGCTGAGGTGCTTCCGGTCGCGCAGCACCATGTTGCCCACGTCGCCGATGCCCAAGCCGTCAATTAGAATGGTGCCTGTGGGCACAATGCCCTCAAGGCTCAGGCTTTCGTCATTCATCGCGATAATCTGGCCGGTCTCAGGCAACACGATGTTTTCCCTCGGGGTTCCAAGGGACTCCGCCAGCTCGGCATGCTGCCAGAGCATCCTGTACTCTCCATGCACCGGGATAAAATACTTGGGCTTGACCAGCGTATGCATCAGCTTGAGCTCCTCCTGGCAGGCGTGACCGGAGACATGGACTTCGGCCAGAACCTCGTAGATGACCTCTGCGCCGCAGCGATAGAGCTGGTTGATCACACGGGAGACAAAAACCTCATTGCCCGGGATGGGCGTGGCTGAGATGATGACCTTGTCGGACTGCTTGATCTGCAGCTTGCGGTGTTCGGCAAAGGCCATCCGGGTCAAGCCGCTCATCGGCTCTCCCTGGGAGCCGGTGGTGATGACCAGGATTTGCTCATCGCGGTAACGGTCCAAATCGTCCATTTCAATGAGGCTGTCCCTGGGAATGGTCAGATAACCCAAGTCCATGGCGACCGTAGTGACATTGATCATGCTGCGCCCAATGAAACATATTTTGCGTCCATAGCTGATGGCGCAGTCCACCACCTGCTGCACGCGATGGATGTTGCTGGCAAACATGGCGATAATGACCCTGCCCTGTGCAGTGGAAATCTGCTGGTTGAAGGTCTCCGCCACCTTGCGTTCGCTCATGGTGTAGCCCGGACGTTCCACATTGGTGCTGTCAGAAAGCAATGCCAGACAGCCTTTTTCACCAATGGCAGCCAGGGCGCTCAGGTCAGTCACTTCGCCGGTGGCCGGGGTATAGTCGATCTTGAAGTCGCCTGTTGCCACAACTGTGCCGGCGGGACAGCTAATGGCCAGGGCGTACGCGCCAGCGATGGAATGGTTTACACGGATGAATTGCACACTGAAGCTGCCCAGGCGGACAACCTCGCGCGGCTTCACCGGGATGGCTGTATACTTCGTGATGCGGTGCTCACGCAGCTTGTTTTCAATCAGGGCAAGGGTCAACCCGGAGCCATAGATAGGCGCCTGCAATTTGTCAAGGACATAGGGGGTGGCGCCGATATGGTCCTCATGGCCATGGGTAAATACAAATCCCCGCACCCGCTCCTTATTGGCAATCAGGTAGCTGACATCGGGAATGACCAGGTCAATCCCCAGCATATCTTCCTTGGGGAAAATGGAGCCGCAGTCCATGACAATAATGTCCTCACCATATTCAAACACGGTGATGTTCTTTCCGATTTCATCAATTCCCCCAAGCGGCAGGATTTTTAACTTAGGCTTTGTTGACACAATGTCCTCCTTTAGTGTCTTTCTTCTTTTTCAAACAATGACCTACCATCATTTTTCTTCATTTTCTATCGTTTGCACGGCGATTTCATGCCCATCTTCCTGCGCTGAAGGAATGATTCGAAGGATACGGGGCTGCCACGCAGGCAACACACCCAGCTTCCGGTCAATCAGTTTGACACCTCCAAGAAAGACCGCCATCATGACAAGACCGGATAAAAAGACATATGCCTCCCGCGAGGGAAATATGGAATTGCCCAGAAACAGACCTGAAATCAATCCAACCAGCGGGATCAGATAAGCCAGAGCGGAAACCTTGACAACCCGGGCGCCCGGCATATCAACCTCAACCAGATCCCCCACCTGTGCGTCGCCCCGCAAGGTGACCGTCGTCTTATCCCGCCCGGTTCCACACAGTTTGCATGAATTACAAGCTTCCGGCCTGCTAAAACAAATCTTCAGGAATTCGTCTTGTATCTCTACTACTCTGCCTATTCTAATCATATGTCACCTCTGCCTGTGTTTCCAGTCTATCATACAAACACTCTAATGTACACAGTTTCAATAAAAAACTCCCCGAAATCCGGGGAGTGAGTTGGAGACCGGCGGCGACCTACTCTTCCGGGCCGTTTCCAGCCAAGTACCATCGGCGCTGAAGGGCTTAACTTCTGTGTTCGGGATGGGTACAGGTGATCCCCTTCGCCATTGCCACCGGAATTCTTCAGGGTACGTTTGAGCGCTCTCCGCGCCCCGCGATCCCTGACAACCGCACACAGCTTGAACGAGCAGGCCTCTGCCTTTTGGTCTCAGACTGGCAGTTCTTGCCTTGCGCAATCTCTTCCAGTTCCTTAAAATCAAGCCCTCGGCCTATTAGTACCGGCAAGCTCAATACATTACTGCACTTCCACCGCCGGCCTATCTCCTGGTCGTCTTCCAGGGGCCTTACTTCATCTTTGTGAATGGGAACCTTCTTCTTGAGGGGGGCTTCACGCTTAGATGCCTTCAGCGTTTATCCTCTCCGTACTTCGCTTCCCTGCTATGCGCTTGGCAGCGCAACAGTTGCACCAGTGGTACGTCCACTCCGGTCCTCTCGTACTAGGAGCAGAGCCTCTCATGATTCCTTCGCCCACGATGGATAGGGACCGAACTGTCTCACGACGTTCTGAACCCAGCTCGCGTGCCGCTTTAATTGGCGAACAGCCAAACCCTTGGGACCTGCTTCAGCCCCAGGATGCGACGAGCCGACAT